>SHYR01000033.1 GCA_009692705.1 Dehalococcoidia bacterium | reverse complement strand
CACGTCGCCAGCATCGAACTGCACGACCCGGATCGCGGGCGGGTTGAAGAACCCCCAGAACACCGCGACGAGGCCGGCGGCCGTGATCGCCACGAGCGCGCCGGGCCCGAGCCAGCCGGGCGCGTGCCAGCCGCGCAGGCGGCGCGCGGCGTTCACGAGGCGCGCCCCACCGCGCGCTCCGCCGCCACGGCGGCGGCCAGCCGCTGCTCAAGCGCGAGGCCCTCCGCCAGCGGCAGCTCCAGCCCTTCGACGACGGCGCGCTTGGTGGCGCGCAGCGCGGCGGGGGAGCAGGCCGCGAGGCGCTCCGCCCAGGCCCGCGCGGTGGCTTCGAGCTCGGCGCGCGGTACGACGGCGTGGACAAGGCCGGTGGCGTACGCCTCCGCGGCGCCGATCGGCTCGCCCGCCAGCACCATGCGCAGCGCTTCGGAGCGCGCGATGTGGCGGTGGAGCGTCTGCGTGCCGCCGGCGGAGGGGATGTACCCCAGCGCCACCTCGGGGAGGGCGAAGCGGGCGTCGGCGGCGGCCACGCGCAGGTCGCAGTACAACGCGAGCTCGAGCCCGGCGCCGTAGGCGAAGCCGTGGAGGGCGGCGATCAGCGGTATGGGCAACGCCGCCATCAGCCCCCAGAGGTCGCGCCCCTGCCGCGCCTCGCGCGCGGCGAGCAGGGAGGGGGCGCTGCCGAACTCGAGGACGTCGGCGCCGGCGGAGAAGGCACGGTCGCCGGCGCCCTGCACCACGGCGACGCGCGCCGTGTGGTCGTCGCGCAGCAGGCAGAGCATCCGCCAGAGGTCGTCACGCATCGCCATGTGGATCGCGTTGAGGCGATCGGGCCGGTCGAGCGTGAGCCAGATCACGTCGCCCGTGCGCGCGTAGCGGACGAACGACCGCTCGGGGGAGGTCATCGGAAGCAGCGGCTACACCCAGTCCGGTTTCTTGATCGGGCTGGCCTCGGAGCGGTCGTGGCTGTGCTGGATCCCCTCGTTCAGCTTCTCGCATAGGCGCTGCACGGCGACCGATCCCGGCGTCATCTCGTCCGCCCGCCAGCGGCGCAGCGTCGCCCGGTCGTGCTTGTCGAGGTCCAGCGCCACGAGCTCGTCGAGCACCGCCTCGAACATCCGGTGCGCTTCGTCGACCGTGAACTCGACTCTCACAGCACGTCCTCCCGGACCTTCACTTTGCCGCGCAGGCGCATCATGCGCGTGGTGCGCTCGTCGATGAAGTTGCCGATGGCGAGGTTCAGGCGCTCGGTGAAGCCGTCGAGCGGGACCGTGCCCGGCGCCAGGCCGCGCCGCCACTCGCGCACCGCGCTCCGGCCGGCCTCGGAGAGCGCGACGTGATCGAGCACCTGCGCGGTGACCATGGTCATCACCACGTGGCCCTCGTCGGTGTTCAGCACCACATTCATGGGTTCCCCTCCGTGCTCGTATGCTGCGCCTGCCGGTGGTGATCGGTCCAGCGCCCGCCGTGCCGCTATTCGCCGGTGCTGCTACTCCCCGGTTCTGCTAGTTGTAGTTCCCACATAGGTTGTTGACAAAGAAGCTGCGCCCTCGATGCAGGCAGGGGGATGGGCCGCCCATCGCAGACCGCTCGGCGCAGCGTCAACAACGTTCATGGGAAGTACAGCTACTCCCCGATAAAGCGCGGCGCGCGCCTGGCCGCGAAGGCAGCCACCCCCTCCGCGCGGTCGGCCGTGGACTGCAGCAGCACGGTGAGGTCGGTTTCGTAGCGCAGCGCCTGCTCCAGCGTCATCTCCGCACCGCGGTGGACCGCCTCCTTCGCCAGGCGGGTGGCGAGCGGGCCGCGGGCCGCGATCGCCTCGGCGAGCGCCCGCCCCGCCGCCGCCAGCTCCTCCCACGGTACGACGCGCGAGACCAGTCCGATGCGCCGCGCCTCCGCGGCGTCGATCACCTCGCCCGTGAGCAGCAGCCGCAGGGCCTGCGCGCGCCCCACGGTGCGGGGCAGGCGCTGCGTGCCGCCGCCGCGCGGGACGCCCCCGGCGGCGGTGTCCGGCATGGCGAACGTCGCCCCCTCCGCGGCCAGGCGCACGTCGCAGGCGAGCGCGACCTCGAGGCCCGCGGAGTGCGCGCGGCCGGCGATCAGCGCGACCACCGGCTGCGGGATCGCGGCGAGCGCCTCGATGCCGGCGCCCAGCGACGGCAGGCCGGGCGTCCCCTGCGGTTCGGCGAGCGCCTGCGCGCTCCAGCCGCTCCCGAAGTCCGCGGCCCCGGCGCGCACGATCACCACGCGCACCTCGCGCTCGCCGGCTACGCGCTCGGCGGCGGCGCGCAGCGCCTCGGAGGCCGCGCGGTCGAACAGGCCGGCCGGCGGCGCGAGCGTGATCGTCGCCAGGGGACCGTCGATGGAGAGCGCCGCCGCAGACACCGCTGCCTCCTCGTGCGGTCGCCCGTGAGCGACGGGAAGCGCGGGGCGAGCGTAGAGGGGGCGGATCGGCGCGTCAACGCGCGGCCGCGGCGGTGCTCGACGCCGTGCCTCGACGGCGGGCGCCGCGCGGGGCAGGATGGCGGGGCACCGGGAGGGGCGCGCGATGGAGCTGGGGCTGGCGGGGCGGTCCGTGATCGTCACCGGGGCAAGCCGCGGGCTGGGCCAGGCGATCGCCGCCGGCTTCGCCGCCGAGGGGGCGCGCCTGACGATCTGCGCGCGCGGGCAGGAGGCGCTGGCGGCGGCCGCGGCGGCGCTGCGCGCCGGCGGCGCCGCGGTGGTGGCCGTGGCCGGCGACGTGACGCAGGCGGCGGACGCCGAGCGCCTGGTGCAGGCGGCGGTGGCGGCGTACGGCGGCATCGACGTGCTGGTAAACAACGTCGGCGGGACCGCCCGCGCGGGCGACGTCGCAGAGCAGTGGCGCGCCTCCTTCGACCTCAACGTGGTCTCGGCGCTGCGGCTGATGGAGCTGGCACGGCCGCACCTGACGGCCTCCGGCCAGGGCGCGGTGGTCAACATCTCCTCGATCTACGGCCGCGAGAGCGGCGGCCCGGCGGCATACAACGGCACGAAGGCGGCGCAGATCGCGATGTCGAAGGCGTACGCGCTGCAGTGGGCGGCGCAGGGCATCCGCGTCAACAATATCGCCCCGGGCTCGATCCTCTTCGAGGGGGGATCGTGGTGGCGGCGCCAGCGGGAGGACCCGGCGGCGATGGCGCGGTTCGTCGCGGAGCAGATCGCCGCGGGGCGGTTCGGGCGGCCGGAGGAGCTGGCGGCGGCGGCGGTCTTCCTCGCGTCGCCGCGCGCGTCGTGGGTGATCGGCGCGACGCTGAACGTGGACGGCGGCCAGTCACGCTCGAACATCTGATCGCGCGGTCGTCGACAATCGGCGGACGCCGGCGGCGTCCCCGCGGCGGTTGTCGCCGCAGGGCGCAAGCGCCAAGATGGCGGCAGCAGCGAGAGGGATACGGCGATGCGGTTCAAGCGCGGGGACCTGCCGGGGATCGTGATCGCGGCGCTCGCGCCGGCGGGCATGGTCGTGCTGATCCTCGCCGCCTACGGCCTGTGGCAGCACGAGGGGTCGCCGGTGCTCGGCGGCGCGGCGGCCAACCTCGCGCTGGGCGCGGGGCTGCTGGCGGCGTTCAGCCGCTTCATCCGGCGCTGGAACGTGCTGATCGGGCTGCTGCTCGCCCTCGCGCTGGACATCGCGGCGATCGTGTTCGCGCAGCGCAGCGGGAACGACCACACCGCCCTCGCCACGGGGCTCAAGTTGCTGGGCGTTGCGCTCTTCCTGGGCGTGAACGCGACGGCCGCGATCGACCTGTTGGTCCACGGTCTCAACCCCGTGCTGGTGCGGCGCGACGAGCGGATCGCCGCCCGCCGCGCGGCGCAGCAGTAGCGCCCGCCGCGGCAGGCGCCGGGCCGATGGCGGAGCTCTCGCCCGCGCACCGCGCGGCGGTCCAGTTGCTGGCGGCGTGGATGAGCGAGCGCTACTTCCGCACCTTCCGGCGCTTCGACGGCGACCCGGTGGCCTTCGACGCGCTGCTGGTGCAACGGGAGCGGCGGGTGGGCGTGACCGTGGGCGCGCTGTGGGACGACGCTGCGCCGGTGGCGGGTGCGGCGGCGCTCGCGGCGCTGCTGACGGAGGACCTCGCCGGCGGCGGCGGCGAGGCGGGCGGCTACGCCGTCTGGGTGCCGCCGGGCGTGACGCTCCCCGCCGGCGAGCCGCAGCGCTCCGATCTGCGCGTCGCCCTGGCGAAGGCGCTCGCCGGCCTCGCGCCGGGCGACCGCCGCGAGGTGCGGCTGCCCGTCACGCTGCACCTCGCCAAGCTGCAGGACGACGGCGCCTACGTGTCGGTGGCGGGCGGGCTGGCCGCCGAGTGGACGGCGCTGTCGGAGGGCGTGCACGGCGCCTACCACCTCGACGCCCGCGCGGTGCACCGCCTGCCCGACGAGCGCGCCGAGGTGGAGTTGATCGTCTCGCGCGTGCGCGACCGGGCGGCGGTGCTGCGCAGCGAGGAGGTGACGGACGTGCCGGTGCACGATACCTGGAGCGTCTCGCGCCTGCCGGCGGGCGCGGCGGCGGGGGTGGCGGTGGTGGCCGCGCCGCCCGACCTGGATCCGCTGGACGGGGCGATGGTGCGGCGGATGCTGCGCCGCCACGTGCAGCGGGCCGCCGCGCAGCGCGCCGCGGCGGAGGGCGCCGCGGGGCCGCCGGAGCTGACGGCACTGGTGGTGATCGTCGCGGTGGCGCACCTCGAGCAGGAGCTGGCGACGGCGGCGCTGCGCGGGATGAGCCCGGCGGCCTACGGCTCCGTGGACCTGATCACGGTGGCCGGCGACGGCGGCATGCGCCAGGTGCTGCAACCCCGCTCGCTGCCCTGGAGCGAGCCCCGCGCGGTGTAGTCAGCACAGCGGTTGGTGACAACCGGGGGCGGCCCATCCCCGTGCCCTTCCCGGCGCGGGATCTCGTGGGGGCTACGCCCCACTCGCCCCCCGATGGCGAGACGTGCGCTCCGCGTTCGGTGCTTCCTCTCGCGTGCGCAGGGAGGGCGCGGTTGTGGTGCAACCCCAACCGCGCCCGCGAACGGAGCGCGGACGAGCGTGTTCGGTTGGCCGGGATGCTCGAAGGGGCGCAGCCACTTCGTTCTCAACCCCTCCCGCGCCCCGCGCGAAGCGCTGTTCTGTGGCCGAGATCGGAGGGGTAGGGGGGGCCGCCCCGTCTACCTCACCGGCACCGGTCCGGCGGCACGACGCGCATCCTCAAACGCGCACAGGCGCCGGCCCGCTGGGCCGCCCCCGGCTGTCGCCAACCGCTGTGCTCGGCAGCTAGCCCCGCTCCTCGGGCGGCGCCATCACCACGTAGGTGCTGGCGAGCTTGTCCTGCCACGTCTGGCGGCGGCGGTCCCAGAGCGCCCAGGCGTAGCCGAGCGCGAACGCGGTCTCGCTGAGCAGGCAGCCGAGCACGCGTACGAGCGCCCGCGTCTGCCCCGGCTCCTCGCCGCTCTCGGCGCGCACGATGCGCATGCCCAGCAGCCGCAACCCCGGCGTCCACCCGCGCGTGAAGAAGATCCAGTCGTAGCCGCGGCTCAGCAACTGCCCCGCGATCAGCAGCGACGGCGAGATCGGATCGGCGATCTCGGTCACGCCGCCGACCGTGAGCACGAACTGGATGAGCACGAGCTTCACGAAGGTGTCGATGCACAACCCCGCCGCGCGGCGGCGCACCGTGGCGAGGAGGAACGGGCGCGCGCCCGCGAACACCGTGCCCGGCGCCGGCGCGACGGCCGCGGCGGGCGGCGGCGTGCGGCGCAGCGCGCCGTCGCCCTGCCAGCGTATGCCCGGCGCGCCGCTGCGCCGCGGCTCGGTGGAGGAGGGATCGGGCGTCACTACGAGAGGGGCCTCACCCGACCGCGTTGACGGTGCGACGTGTGTCTATGCGTGATTCGCGATCGCTCCATCGACGACCAGCAGCTCGCCCTGGATGAAGTTCGCCACGTTCGAGGCGAGGTAGACCAGCGCCCCCTGCAGGTCCGCCGGCGTGCCGAGCCGGCGCAGCGGGATGTAGCGCTGGAGGATAGCGTGCAGCTCCTCGTCCTGCTGCGGGCCCGCCACCTCCTCGTAGAAGCCGACGCCGAGCGCGTTCACCGTCACGCGATCCTCGACGGTAGCCTCGCCGCGCCCCCACTCGATGCCGAGCGATCGCGTCAGCGCCAGCACCGCGCCCTGCGAGGCGGCGAAGAGCGCGCAGTTCGGGACGCCGCGGTCGTGCACGTCGGAGACGATGTTGATGATGCGCCCGCGGCCCCGCGGCAGCATGCGCCGCCCCACCGCCTGGCTGGCGACGAAGACCGTGGTGACGTTGCGGCTCAGCTCGCGCTGCCAGTCCGCGAGCGAAACCTCCAGCAGCGGCTTCACGTTGGCGCCGTGCGCGGCGTTGACGAGGATGTCGATCGGCGCAACGTCGCGCTCAAGGGCGGCGACGGCGGCCTCCACCGCGGCCGGGTCGGTGAGGTCGACGGTCTTCGCCTGCCCCTTCGCGCCAGCGGCCCAGCACTCGTTGAGGATGGAGTTGGCCAACACCTCCTCGGCGCGGTCGTCGTGCAGCGTCGTCACGGAGACGTTCGCGCCCGCCTCCGCCAGCCCCACGGCGAGCGCCCGGGCGAGCGGGGTGGTGGCGGCGGTGACCAGCGCGTGCCGGCCGGCGAGCGAAAAGACGTGTGCCATCTGCTGACCCCCTTACCCCTCCGCCCGCGGCACGACGCCGGCCGGCGTCAGCCCCGAGGCGATTGCCCCGCCGTCGATGAGCACGGTCTCGCCGCTCAGGTAGTCCGCGGCGGGGCTGGCCAGGAAGACCGCCAGCGGCCCCATCTCGGGCGGAAAGCCGACGCGCCCGGACGGCTGCGTCGCGCCCCGCGCCGCCACGCGCTCCATGTTGTCGGCGGGCGGGAACGTGCCCGGCGCGATGCACGCGGTGCGGATGTTGCCCTGGGCGTAGGTGATTGCCAGCGCCTTGGTCAGCTGCACCACGCCGCCCTTGGCGATGGAGTACATGAAGTTGTTGCGCCCGCCGCGGAAGCCCCAGCCGGAGGTGACGTTGATGATGCGGCCGCCGCCGCGCTCCAGCATGTGCGGGACGATGGCGCGCGAGCAGAAGAAGGCGGAGGTGATGTTGCTGTCCATCCCCTCGCGCCAGTCCTCGTCGGTGAGCTCCGGGAGCGTCTTGCCGCGCCCGGCGGGCCCGCCGCCGGCGTTGTTGATGAGGACGTCCACGTGCCCCATCTCCTTGACGGCGGCGGCGACCATCGCGTTCACCTGCGCGGAGTTCGTGACGTCCGTGCCGTGGCAGCCGAGGTAGCGGCGCCCCTTCGCGCGGATCAGCCCGCCCACCTCCTCGATCGGCTCGCGGCGGCGGCCGACGCCGACGATGTCGCAGCCGGCGTCCGCCAGCGACAGCGCCATCTCCTTGCCGAGGCCCGTGCCGGCGCCGGTGATGATCGCCACCTGCCCGTGCATGTCGAAGCGGTCCAGGATCCCCATGCCCGCGTCTCCTCCCCGGGACCGGCACCCTACTGGTGCGGCGGCAGTCCCCCATCAATGGTGAACACCTGCCCTGTGACGTCGCCGGCGGCGGTCTCGCTGGAAAGGTACACCGCCAGCGGCCCGACATCCTCCGGCCGGCCCGCGCGCTGCGCGTGCGGGTCGTCCGGATCGATGCGGCCGTCCATCCCCTCCATCCACCCCAGCGCGATGGCGTTGACCGTGATGCCCTCGCCGGCGACCTCCAGCGCCGCGGCGCGCACGAGGCTGCGCACGGCGCCGTGCGCAGCGGCGTAGGCGGTAACGTCCGCCACCGCGCGCTCGCCCAGCACGCTGGTCACCAGCACGATGCGGCCGGGGCGCCGGGCGCGCCGGAACTCCTCCACGACGGCGCGCACCACGAAGAACTGCGAGGAGAAGTTGACCGCCAGCACCCGCGCGAGCTCGCTGTTCGTGATGCGCGCGATCGGCCTGGCGAGAAACAGGTCGGGGGCGGAGGCCACGATGTCGAGCCCGCCCAGCTCCTTCACGACCTGGCGCGTGGTGACCTCCACGTTCTTGCCCAGCGTGACGTCCATGACGTACTCGATCGCGCGGCGGCCCATCGCCTCGATGTCGCGGCGGACGGCGCGGGCGCGCAGCACGGCATCGTCCGCGGTGAGCACGCACAGCGCGACGTCGGCACCCGCCGCGGCGTAGGCGCGCGCGATCGCGCCGGCGGCGGGGTGCTCGGCGCCGACGACCATCGCCTTGCGGCCGCTGAGGTCGATCGCCTTGCCGGTGAGATCCAGCTGCTCCAACACAATCGTCCTCGATCTCGCCCCGCTGGCGGTCCCGCCCGGCGAGGCCCGGCCGCAGCGGGCCGCAACGGTCAGCGGGGTGCCGGGGACACCTGAGGCTCCGCGATCCTATACCAGCGCCCGCGCACGGACTGCGCGCTCGTGACGGTAGCCGACGCTACGATGACGGGCATGACGCCGATGGAGATGGCCCCGTGGCTGGATCACTACTTTCCGGCGATCCGGCGCGCCGGGCTGGGCGGGGACGCCTGCTGGATCGGCCGCATGAAGAACCTGAACGCGGAGCACAATCCGCCGTTCTACTGGCTCGGACGCGCTCTCGACGTGATCGCCGAGGCGGGCGAGGATGCGGCGTACGGGCGGCGGCTGGTGGCGACGCACGGCGCCAACCCCTGCAACGGCGACGGCGACCGCGACGACCGCATCCAGGGCGTGCTCTCGGAGGCGTGCGCCTTCGCGTGGACCGTCGCACACCTCGGCCCGGCGCGCTTCGAGGCGGCCGCCGAGGGGGCGACGCTGGAGCGCGGCCCGGTGCGGCTGCACGTGCCGGCGCACGACGCCTACGTCTCACCGGGGCGGCTGCAGCCGCGGCCGACGATCGGGGCGGTGGTGCGCGCGGTCGCGGAGCAGGCGGCGCACGCGGCGTCCACGCTGCCGCCGGCGCGGGGCCGCATCCTCTACCTCGACACCTGGCAGGAGCAGCGTTACGCGCACAACGTGGGGTACCATCTGGAGATGACGGAGCCGGTGCTGGCGGCGCTGCGTCATTCCGCCGCGGAGGCGCAGGTGGGGTACGTGTTCACCCGCCCATTCCAGTGGGGCAACCCGGTGGAGGCGCGCTACTAGGCGCCGCGCCCGCGCTACACTCCGCGCCTGCATACGTGCCGGAGGTCGAGATGGACGCGCCACCCGCCCCCGCGCTGTCGCGCCTGCTGCAGATCCAGATGCCGGTGAAGGAGATCGGCCGCGCCGTCGCCTTCTATCGCGACGTGCTGGGCGTGCGCTTCCTCTTCTAGGCTGGCAACCTCGCGTTTTTCGACCTCGACGGCGTGCGGCTGCTGGTCGAGGTGCCCGAGGACGCGGCGTTCGCGCGCCACGGCTCGGTGCTCTACTTCCGCGTGCCGAACGTCGAGGAGGCGCACGCGGCGCTGCTGGCGCGCGGCGTGGACTTCGTCACCGCGCCCCACGTCGTGCACCGCGACGAGCGCATGGAGCTGTGGATGGCATTCTTCAACGACGGCGAGGGCAACGTCCACGCCCTCGCAACGGAGGTGCC
>SHYR01000032.1 GCA_009692705.1 Dehalococcoidia bacterium | reverse complement strand
CGCGCGCTGGCCCTCGATCACCGCCGGCGGCGAGTCGGAGCCCGGCGGCACGTTCCTGATCCGCGGCCCCGCGCGCCTGCCGATCACCGTCGCGCGCTAGATGCACTCCCGCCCACGGCTGTCACCAGCCGTGGGCGGGAGTGCGACCTGTCTCTGCCCTCGCGCGCGGGAGCGTCGAGTGGCCCGCGGTGGGCTACAGCGCTAGCCTCCCGGCCGCGGCCGCGAGCGGGCGGCGCTCGCCGGTAGAATCGGCGTGCGAGGAGGCGCGCATGCCAGGCCACACCTACGATCCAGAGAACGTGTTCGCGAAGATCCTGCGCGACGAGATTCCCAGCGTGCGCGTGCACGAGGACGGGGAGTTCATCGCCATCCGCGACGTCAACCCGGCGGCGCCGACGCACATCCTCGTCATCCCGCGCGGCGCGGCGCCGGTGTCGCCGGCGGCGCTGGCGGAGGCGGACGCCCCGTGGCTGGGGCGGATGATCGTGCTGGCCACCCGCATCGCGCGCGAGCAGGGGCTGGCCGAGCGTGGATACCGGCTGGTGATGAACTGCGGCGCCGACGGCGGGCAGGCGGTGCCGCACCTGCACCTGCACCTGCTTGGCGGGCGGCCCCTGGGCGGCCTCGCTTAGATGTACTGAGCACAGAGGTTGGTGACAGGGGGGGCGGCCCATCCCCTTACCCCATTCCCTGCGGGAAAGGGGATGAAGCGGTTGGGGGTGCAACCCCCAACCGCGCTCTGGCTGCGCACGCGCGAGGAAGCACCGAGCACCGAGCGCGCGTCGTCGCAATCGGGGCCCAGTTGGGGCGTAGCCCCCACAAGCATCAGCACCCCTCCCGTGCCGGGAGGGGCAAGGGTGGGCCGCCCCGGCCTATCTTCCCCGCGCAGACCAGCAGTATGACGCGCATCCTCAGACGCGCATAGGAGACGAGCACAGGCGCAGGCCCCGATGGGATACATCGGGTACCTCCTCCGGTCTTCTGTGTCACCAACCTCCATGCTCAGTACAGCTAGAGCTCGCCGAGCAGCACGGCCTTCGCGATCGTGAAGTAGATCACCAGCCCCGTCACGTCCGAGAGCGTGGCCACGAACGGGGCGGAGGCGCTCGCCGGGTCGAAGCCGAGGCGGCGCAGCGCGAAGGGCAGCATCGACCCGGTGAGGGTGCCCCACGTCACCACGCCCAGCAGGCTGATCGACACGGTCAGCGCGATGCGCCAGTACTGGTCGCCGTAGGAGCCGAACAGCCCCTCCCACGCCACGATACGCGCGACGCCGATGATGCCGAGGATGGCGCCCAGCCAGAGGCCGCTCATCAGCTCGCGCTGGATCACGCGCCACCAGTCGGAGAGCCGCACCTCGCCCAGCGCCATCGCGCGGATCATCAGCGTCGACGCCTGCGACCCGGAGTTGCCGCCGCTCGAGATCACAAGGGGCACGAAGAGCGCTAGCACGATCGCCTGCGTGATCTCCTCTCGGAACGCGCCCATGGCCGTCTCCGTGAGCATCTGGCCCAGGAACAGCACGGAGAGCCACCCGGCGCGCTTGCGCACCAGCGTGCGCAGGCGCGTGTCGAAGTACGGCAGGTCCAGCGCCTCCACGCCGCCGATCTTCTGGATGTCCTCCGTCGCCTCCTGCCGCACCACGTCGAGCACGTCGTCCGCGGTGATGATCCCCTTCATGCGGCCTTCGGCGTCCACCACCGGCACGGCCAGCAGTCCGGCCCGCGTGAGCTCGTGCGCTACGGCCTCCTGATCGAGGTCCTCCGGCACCGAGACCACGTTGCGCTTCATCACGCTGCTCACCACGCGGTCGGCCGGCGCCGAGAACAACTCCCGGAAGGAGACGACGCCGAGCAGGTGCTCGCCTTCGTCCAGCACGTACACGTAGTAGATCAGCTCCAGCTGGCGATCGCGCTGCTGGCGGAGGTAGCTGATCGCCTGCGCGGCCGTCATCTCGGGGCGGAGGCGGGCGTAGCGCGGGCTCATCTTGCCGCCCGCCTCGTCCTCGGCGTAGACGAGCAGCGCGGAAACCTCGGCGCGGGCGGTGCTGTCGAGCAGGTCGAGCAGGCTGGCACGCGCTTCGTCCGGGGCGTCCTGGATCACGTCGGCGGCCTCGTCCGGGGGGAGCAGCCGCAGCCACAGGCGGCGCTCCGCCGGCGGCAGGTCGAGGATCAGCGCGGCCTGGCTGGCGACGGACAGGGCGATGAAGCACTCGCCGGCGTTGGCAGGATGGAGGGACTGGAAGTGGAGCAGACGCTCCTCTGCGTCGAGGTCGGACCAGAGTTCGGCGAGCGCGATCCCGCTGCCCGCCGTTTCCAGCGACGCCGCGGGCGGCATCGCCACGGTCGACTCCGCACCGCCGCCGGTGATCTCTGGCATGCGCACCTCCCCGCTTCGGCGGAGCGCGCGCCGAGGCGTTACCGGTTGGCCCGACCCGAACTGCTGGGATCGTCCACGACGGTCCTCCGTATCGATGCGATGGTACGCGCGCCCGTGATTGCGCTCAACGCGCGCGCTGCGTGGCGGGTGCGGCTGTTACGATGGCGGGGTGCGGGCCCGTAGCTCAGCGGCCTAGAGCAGTCGGCTCATAACCGATCGGTCCCAGGTTCGAATCCTGGCGGGCCCACCACCCGGCTGTACGGTGCGCGGAGACCAGCGCGGGCACGTGAAGTGACGCAAGGAGAACGCCGTGCGCGACCGCGTTCGTCTCGCCCTCGCGGCGCACCGGCCGCTGGAGCTGCCGCTCGCGTCGCGTCGCGCGGCCGCCGTGCTGCTGCTGCTGCACGAGGAGCGCGGCGTGGAGCACGTGCTGTTCCAGGTGCGCACGCTGGCCGTCGATCACCCCGGCGAGATCAGCTTCCCCGGGGGCGGACACCACCCCTCCGATCGCTCGCTGCTGGCCACCGCGCTGCGCGAGACGCGCGAGGAGATCGGCGTCCCCGCGCACGACGTGGAGGTGCTCGGGCAGCTGGACGACACCGCCACGCGCTCCTCGAACTACCTGATCCGTCCGTACGTCGGCGTCCTGCGCCCCGGACCGCGCGAGTTCGCCACCGCCCCGCTCGAGGTGAGCGAGCTGCTGCGCGTGCCGCTCGATCATCTGCTGTCGCCGGGCACGCGCGGCTGGTACGTGGTGGACGACGCTGGCGCGCCGGAGCCCACCGCCGCCTACTACTACGGCGAGCACGTGATCTGGGGCGCCACCGCGCGCATGCTCGACCAACTGCTCTCGCTGATCGACGCCGGGAGCATCGCCGGCACGATCGAGGCGGGCGCGCGGTGACGCTGCTGCTCGCGCGCCACGCGCAGTCGGCCGCCAACGCCAGCGGCGTGATGACGGGGTGGCTGGACGTGCCGCTGACCGAGGCGGGGCGCGCGCAGGCGGCGGCGCTGGCGGAGCGGCTCGCCGGCGAGCCGGTGGTGGCGGTCTACGCCAGTCCGCTGGGCCGCGCGCTCGCCACCGCGCAGCCCACGGCGGCGCGCCTCGGTCTCGCCGTGACCACGGTGGAGGGGCTGCGCGAGGCGGGGCTGGGCGAGGCGCAGGGGCTGCGCTGGCCAGAGGTGCGCGACCGCTGGACGACGGGGCACGGCGCGATCTGGGCCGATGCGATCCCGGGCGCCGAGCCCGGCGCGGCGGTGCGGGCGCGCGTGGCCGCCGTGCTGGAGGAGCTACTGGAGCGCCACCGCGACGAGCTGGTGCTCTGCGTCGCCCACGCCGGCACGATCACCCACGCCCTGCAGCACGTCCTGGGCCTGCCCATGGACCGTGGCCCGCGGCTGCCGATCTACCACGCGGCGCTGACCGTCATCGACGGGCGCGGCCGCGAGCCCGTGCTGGTGGCGCTCAACGATCGCTGCCACCTCGAGGCGCTCGAGCAGCCGGGCGGCCGCGCCGGCTGATGCCCGCGCCCCGCGGCGCCGCCTCCCGTCACACCCTTCACACTGTGTCGAGGTAGGCGACGGTTACCCCCTCGCCGCCCTCGCCGCGCTCGGCGGTCTCGAAGCTGGTGACGAGGGGGTGGCGCTCCAGCAGCTCGCGCACGGCGCGCCGCAGGGTGCCGGTGCCCTTGCCGTGGATCAGCAGCACGCGCGCCCGCCCGCCGCGCGCGGCGCGGTCGAGGAACTCCTCGATGCGCGGCAGCGCCTCGTCCAGGGTCTGGCCGCGCACCTCGATCGAGGCGCCCACGTCGGGCGGGGCCGACACCGCGATCGTGGAGGCGCGCAGCCGCTCGGCGGAGAGCGGCGCGCCGGTGCGCTCCACCTGCTCGAGCCGCGCCCGCGTGCGCAGCGCCCCGAACTGCACGGTGAAGGCGCCGTCCGCGTCCGGCTCGCTCAGTGCCTCGCCGGCGGCGCTCATGCCGTGCAGCCAGACCGTGACGCCGGGCCGCACCTCGATCGGGCCGGCCGGCGCCGGCGGCGCCGCGGCGGCGGGCGGCGGCTCGATGCGCTCGGCGGCGCGGGTGGCGCGCGCGTAGTCGGCCTGCGCCTGCTCCAGCCGCGCCGCCTCTACCTCGCGGCGGGTGCGCTCGAGGTAGCGCTCCACCTCGCGCAGCTCGTGGCGCACGCGCGCGCGGGCGTCCTCGCGGATGCGCGACGTCTCCGCGTCGAGCGCGGCGATGCGCCGCTGGAGGTCGGCGCGCAGCGTCTCGGCCTCCGCAGCGGCGCCGGCGGCGCGCTCGGAGCGCTCCTCGGCGGTGGCCAGCTGCGCGCGCAGGTCGCCAAGCAGCGACTCCAGGTCGCGCTCCTCGCGCGACAGCCCAGCGCGCGCCGCGTCGATCACGTCCTGCGGCATGCCGAGATTGGTCGCGATGGCGAGCGCGTTGGACTGCCCGGGGAGGCCGATGGAGAGGCGGTAGGTGGGGCGCAGCGTCTGAAGGTTGAACTCCACGGAGGCGTTCGTCACGCGCGGCGTGCGGTGCGCGTACACCTTCAGCTCGCTGTGGTGGGTGGTGGCGATCAGCGCCACGCCCTGCCGCACCAGCCGCTCGACGATGGCGATGCCGAGCGCGGCGCCCTCGGTGGGATCGGTGCCGGCGCCGATCTCGTCGAGCAGCACGAGCGATCCCGGCCCGGCGCGCTCGATGATGTCGATGATCGCGGTGATGTGGCCAGAGAACGTAGAGAGCGACTGCTCGATCGACTGTTCGTCGCCGATGTCGGCGAAGAGCTGCTCGTAGACGGGCACCTGCGAGCCGGCGCGCGCCGGCACGGGCAGGCCGGCGAGGGCCATCAAGCAGAGCAGCCCGGCGGTCTTCAGCGCCACGGTCTTGCCGCCGGTGTTGGGCCCGGTGATCAGCAGCGCGTCGAAGTCGCCGCCGACGCGGATCGAGATCGGCACCACGGCGCCGGTGAGCAGAGGGTGGCGTGCCTCCACCAGCCGCAGCTCGCCCGGCGCCGCGACCAGCCACGGCTGGCCCGGCCCGCCCAGCGCGAGGTCGCGCGCGTCGAGCGCGGCGGCGAGCCGCGCCTTCGCCTGCGCCACGTCGAGGTGGGCGAGGCGCTCCACCGCCGTTTCGATCTCCGCCTCCGCGTCGCCGGCGGCGCCGGAGAGCTCACGCAGCACGCGCTCCACCTCGCGGCGCTCCTGCAGCTGGCATTCGCGCCAGGCGTTTCCCAGCTCCACCACGGCCAGCGGCTCCACGTACAGCGTCGCGCCGGAGGCGGAGGTATCGTGCACCACGCCGCGCACGGCGCCGCGGAAGTCCGCCTTCACCGGGAGCACGTAGCGGCCGTCGCGCATCACGACGATCGTCTCTTGCAGCGCCGGGCGCAGCCCCGGCGAAGCGACCAGCGCCTGCATGCGCTGCTGCAGGCGCTCGTGCGCCGTGGCGAGGTCGCGCCGGATGGCGCCGAGCTCCGGGCTCGCGCTGTCGCGCACCGCCGCCTGGTCGTCGATGGCGTTCTCGATCAGCCCGCGCAGCGGACCGAGGTCGGGAATGCCGCCGGCGACGTTCGCCAGCAGCGGGGCCTGCTCCGCGACGCGCGCGAGCGCGCGCCGCGCCTGCCCGGCGGCGCGGCAGAGCCCTGCGACGTCGAGCAGCTCCGCCGGGGTGAGTATCTGCCCGCGCGCGGCGGCACGGGCGCGCTCGCGCACGTCGCGCGCCCCGGCCATCGGCACGGCGATGCCGAGGCGGTCGAGCGCGATCGCCTCGGCGGTTTCGCGCTGGCGGCGCTGCACGGCGGGCAGGTCGCTCAGCGGGCGCAGCGCGCGCGCCGCCTCCTGTCCGGCCGACCACGAGGTGAGGCCCGCGAGCCGTTCGATCACGGCGGGGAACTCGAGCACGGCGAGCGCTCTATCGTCCAGCGGCAGGCTCCTGCTCCTCCGCGGCCGCCGCGCAGAGCCGGGCGAGCGTGCGCGCCACGTGGCGGTCGTCGCGGGGGTCGACGGTGCGTGGGTCGAGCAGCACGCGGCCGGCGGCGATGCGCGCAACGATCGGCGGGGTGGCGGCGCGCAGCGCGGCGGCGAAGGCGGCGGCGTCGCCGCTGGAGGGGCCGCTGGAGGGCCCGCCGGAGAGCTCGCCGCTGCGGCCCGCCGGGGGATCGACGGCGCAGACCACCGTCTCCAGCGTCTCGCCGGGCAGGGAGCCGCCGCCGATGGTGGAGCGCGCCGCCTCGACGGTGGCGCGCGGTGCGCAGGCGCGCGACCAGCGGCGGGCGCGCCGCCCGAGCGCGTCGGCGCGGGTGGCGATCATCCGCCACACGGGGATCTCCGTGACCGCGTCGCCGCGGGCGTAGTGGTCGATGGTGGCGGCGAGCCCGGCGATCGCCGTCTTGTCGAGGCGCAGCGCGCGGGCGAGCGGGTGGCGGCTCATCGCCTCGATCTGCGGGGCGCGGCCGACGGCGATCCCAGCCTGCGGTCCGCCGAGGAGCTTGTCGCCGGAACAGAGCACCACGTCCGCGCCGGCGCGCACCGACTGCTGCACCGTCGGCTCGGGGGCGAGGCCGTATGCCCGCGTGTCGAGCAGCGCGCCGCTGCCGAGGTCGTCCAGCAGCAGCAGCCCGCGCTCGTGGGCGAGCGCCGCCAGCGCGTGGAGCGGCGCCTGCTCGACGAAGCCGACGATGCGGAAGTTCGAGGCGTGCACGCGCAGGATGGCGGCGGTGCGCTCCGTGATCGCCCCGGCGTAGTCGCGCAGGTAGGTGCGGTTGGTGGTGCCAACCTCCACGAGCTGCACCCCGGACTGGCGCAGGACGTCGGGGATGCGGAAGCCGCCGCCGATCTCCACCAGCTGGCCGCGCGAAATGATCACCTCTCCCTCGCCGCAGAGCGCGGCGAGGGAGAGCAGCAGCGCGGCGGCGTTGTTGTTCACGGCGATGCCCGCCTCGGCGCCGGTCACACGACATAAGGCAGCGTCGAGGTGCGAGAAGCGGGAGCCGCGTTCGCCCGTAGCGGTGTCGTACTCGAGATTCGAGTAGCCGGTGGCGGCGCGCTCCATCGCCTCGATCGTGGCGCGGGAGAGCGGGGCGCGGCCGAGGTTGGTATGGATGATTACACCGGTGGCGTTCACCACCCGCACGAGGCTGGGATCGAGCGCCGCGGCGCGCTCGATCAGCGCCTCCGCGACGGCGGGCGCGGGCACCCGCCCGCGCTCGGCGATCGACCGCCGGTACTCGGCGAGCACGGCGCGGGCAAGGCCGGCGAGCGGCTCCCGGCCGTGGCGCGCGATCAACGGTGCGACGCGTGCGTCCCCGAGCAGCCGGTCGACGGAGGGCAGGTCGCGGTAGGCGGGATCGGGGGTCGCGGTCATGGGGGCGCTCCTCGACTGGCGGCGGCCTGATTGTAGGGCGGGATCGCGCCGCTCGACGGAACGGGGGATGATACGGGCCGCTGCGTTGACCGTATGCGCGCGGTTCGTACGATGAAACTGCGGCCCACCACCGTTCGAGTCCAGCCCCGCGAGGAGCTCCCCGTGAACCTTCGCATCCCCGGCCCGACCCCCGTTCCACCAGAGGTCGCGCAGGCCGGCGCCGCCGACATGATCAACCACCGCGGTCCCGAGTTCGCGGCGATGATGAACCGCACCACGGCCGGGGTGAAGCACGTCTACCAGACGCAGCACGACGTGATGACGCTCTCCGCCTCCGGTACCGGGGCGATGGAGGCGGCGGTGGTGAACCTGGTTGAGCCGGACGAGCACGTGCTCGTGATCTCGATCGGGGAGTTCGGCGACCGCTTCATCAACCTGGTGAAGACGTACGGCGGACGCTGCACGGAGCTCAAGTTCGAGCAGGGTCTTGCGGCGGACATGAACAAGGTCGAGGCCACGCTGAAGGCGCACCCGGACATCAAGACGGTGCTCGTCACGCACAACGAAACTTCGACCGGCGTCACGCAGCCGATCCTGCCGGCGCTCGCGCAGTACGTGCATTCCATCGACGGTCTGCTGATCGTCGACGCCATCTCGTCGCTGTCGTCGGTGCCGGTGAAGACCGACGAGTGGGATCTGGACGTGGTGCTCTCCGGCTCGCAGAAGGGGTGGATGACCGCGCCGGGCCTCGCGTTCGTCTCGATGAGCGACCGCGCCTGGGCGAAGGCGGATCGCAACAAGACGCCGCGCTTCTACTTCGACCTGCGCCGCCACCAGCAGTCGGCGGCGACGGGCCAGACGCCGTGGACGCCCGCGGTGTCGGTCTGGTTCCAGCTCGACCGCGCGCTGCAGATCATGCTCGCCGAGGGGATCGAGAACATCTTCGCCCGCCACCGGCGCCTCGGGCGCATGACGCGCGATGGCGTGCGCGCGATGGGCCTGACGCTGCTGGCCAGCGAAGGCGTGGAGTCCGACACGGTGACCGCCATCCGCCTGCCCGAGGGGATGGACGGCGGCAAGCTGCTGAACGTGGCGATGGAGAACTTCCACACCGTGTTCGCGGGCGGGCAGGGTTCGTTGCGCGGCAAGATCATCCGCTTCGGGCACCTGGGGTACGTGAACGACAAGGACATCGTCGCGGGCCTCGACGCCCTGCGCGGCTCGCTGGCGAAGCTCGGCTACAAGGGTTAGTCCGGGTAGTCCGAGTCTCCGCCGAGCGGCGTCACCAAGAAGCGAAGGCGCAGGCGTAAGCGTAGGAGCACCGCCGTGGCGAAGATCCTCGTCGCCGACTCGATCGCGCAGGAGGGCATCGACCTCCTGGAGCGCCATCACGACGTGGTGGTGAGCACCGGCCTCAGCGAGGACGCGCTCGTCGAGGCGGTGCGGGACGTGGCGGCGCTGGTCGTGCGCAGCCAGACGCAGGTGACGGCGCGCGTGATCGCCGCCGCGACGCGGCTCGAGGTGATCGCCCGCGCCGGCGTCGGCGTAGACAACGTCGACGTGGACGCGGCGACCGCGCACGGCGTGATCGTGGTCAACGCGCCGCTCGCCAACACGCTCTCCACGGCGGAGCACGCCTTCGGGCTGATGCTCGCGCTGGCGCGGCACATCCCGCAGGGGCACGCCTCGCTGCAGGCGGGCCAGTGGAACCGCTCGAAGTACACGGGCGTGGAGCTCAACGGCAAGACGCTCGGCATCGTCGGCCTCGGGCGCATCGGCACCGAGGTGGCGCGGCGCGCGCGCGCCTTCGAGATGCGCGTGATCGCGTTCGACCCGTACGTCTCCGACGAGCGCTTCAGCGCGCTGGGCGTGGAGCGCAGGAGCCTCGAGGAGCTGCTCGCGGAGTCGGACTTCGTCACGCTGCACAC
>SHYR01000031.1 GCA_009692705.1 Dehalococcoidia bacterium | reverse complement strand
GCCGCCACCGCCACCGCCACAGCGGCGCGGCCCACCGCGACCGTGACCGCCGCCGCCGCCGCCGCCGCGAGCACCGCTACGACCGCGGCACCACCGCCAGCGCTCACCGCCACCGGCACGGCGGCGCCCGGCGGCGACGCCGGCGGGAACACGCGCGCGTCGAGGATCCAGAACCTGGCGCTGGAGAGCATGACCATCAGCGCCGGCACCACCGTGGCGTGGACGAACGCGGACGCCGGCATCCCGCACACCGTCACCGCAGACCGGGGCGAGTTCAACGGCGACGTCACCTCGGGCCCGTTCCGCTTCACCTGCGACCGTGCGGGCGTGTTCGGCTATCACTGCAACATCCACCCGTCGATGCGGGCGACGATCACCGTCCAGTAGCCGCGGCGGTCGCAGCGCCCGCGCCGCATCGCCGTTTCGTTTCCGCGCGCCGGTGCTATGATCGGCCGCGAGCAAGCGAGTGAACGTCGAGCGCGGCGGCGAGAGGACTCATCGTGATCCTCGCGATGGTGCTGGTGACGGCATACCTGCTGGGCTCGATTCCCACCTCGTACCTCGTCGTGCACCTGCTCACCGGCCGGGACATCCGCACGATCGGCAACGGCAACCCCGGGACCATGAACGTCTGGGACAACGTCGGCGTATGGCCGGCGGTGGCCGTGGCCGTGGGCGACGTGGGCAAGGGCATGGCCGCCGTTGCCATCGCCTACCTCGCGGGATTCTCCGATCGCGAGGCCGTGCTCGCGGCGCTGATCGCGGTCGCCGGCCACGACTACTCGATCTTCCTGCGCTTCCACGGCGGCAACGGCACCGCCGCAGCGGTCGGCGCGCTGTTCGCGCTCGTGCCGGCGGCCACGCTGCCGGCAGCGGTGCTGGCCGTCGCCTTGTACATCGCCACGCGATCGAAGCGCTGGGCCGGCGCAGTAGCGCTCTTGCTGGTGCCGGCGCTCGCCTACTTCATCCACTACCCCGACGTGAAGGTGGTCGGCGTGCTGCTGCTGCTCACCGTCACCGCCCTCAAGATCATCCGCTTCGAGGGGTTCAACCCCGAGCGCACCCGGCCCCCGCGGTGACCCCCTTCGACGCCACCCTCGAGCGCTTCCGCGATGCCGTGCGCGGCCCGGCGGAGGAGGTGCCGATGGCTCGCGCGGCGCTGCTGATCGCGCAGGTCGAGTACCCCGACGCCGACCTCGACGGCTACGAGCGGCGGCTGCAGGACGTGGCGGAGACGCTGTCGCAGCAACTGGCGCGGCAGCCGCAGCCGATCGCCGCGAAGCGCGCGGTGCAGACCGCGAACCAGCTGCTCTTCCGCGAGCTGGGGTTCCGCGGCAACGCGGATCACTACGACGACCCGCGCAACCTCTACCTCACCGACGTGCTGCGCGAGCGCAGAGGCGTGCCCGTCACGCTGGCGATCGTCTACGCCGAGGTCTGCCAGCGCGCGGGGCTGAACGTGCGCCCTGTGGGCCTGCCCGGCCACGTGATCTGCCGCTACACGCCGGCCGAGGGCGAGGCGGCCGACGCGCTGCTGGTGGACGTCTTCAACGGCGGGCGCGTGCTCACCCGCGACGACTGCCAGACCCTGGTCCGCAACACCTTCGGTGCCCGCGCCCCGTTCAGGGAGCACTATCTGGCGAACCTCGCGCCGCGGCAGGTGATCCAGCGCGTGCTGCACAACCTCAAGGCCGGCGCGCTCCAGCGCGGCGACGAGGAGCGCGCCGCGCGCACCATCGACCTGCTGCTCGCGCTCTACCCCTGGGACCTGGACGAGATCCGCGACCGCGGCATGCTGCGCGAGCGCCTCGGCGAGGTGCGCTCGGCGCTCACCGACCTGGAGCAGTACGTCCGCTACCGCGCCGGGGCGCGCGACATCCAGACGGTCGCGGAAACCGTGCGCTCGCTGCGCCGCCACGTGCCGGAAGCCAGCCCGGAGCCTGGCGAGTAGCGCGGGCCGTTCCCTAGCTGTCATATCCAACGAGGTTGGTGACAGTGCCGCGCTGCCCATCCCCCTGCCCCCTTCCCTGCGCGGGAAGGGGGATGAATGAGTTGGGGTTGCAACCCCCAACTGGGCCCCGGTGACGCAAGGCGCGGGAACGAACCGAACACGGAGCCCCCGTCTCGCAGTCGGGGACCAGTGGGGGCTACGCCCCCACTGGTCCCCGACTGCATCAGGACACCTGCCCTCAGCGCCTCACGCAGACGGTGCTCGGCGGTCCACTCCGGTCTCCTCTGCCACCAATGTCCGTGCTCAATACACCTAGCGCCGTCCCCCGATCGTTGGTACGCTCCGCGGTACGGAAACCGCCCCGGGAAGAGTTGGGCATGGTCGACAGCGCGCCGCGGCCACTGGTGCACCCGGTCCACACGGTCGCCGTTCCGGCGACCCAGTTCATCGCCTACGCCGAGACGCTTGAGTACGACACCTCGCACGCGCTCGAGTTCGTCGACATCACCGCGGACATCCAGAACGTCGTCGCGCGCTCGGGCGTGCAGTACGGCCAGCTGGCCGTGATGTCGAACCACACCACCGCGGCGATCGTGCTGAACGAGCACGAGCCGCTGCTGCTCAACGACATGGCCCGCGTGCTCTCGCGCATCGCCCCCGCCGGCGACTACTACGAGCACAACGACTTCTCGATCCGCACGGTGCACATGCACGACCACGAGCCCGCGAACGGGCACGCGCACTGCCAGCAGCTGTTCCTGGGCTCCAGCGAGACCGTGCCGATCCACGACGGCGCCGCGCACATCGGTCAGTGGCAGAGCGTCTTCCTGGTGGAGCTCGACCACGCCCGACCGCGCAGCGTGTTCGTCCAGGCGATCGGGACGGGCATCGCCCGCTAGCGTCCGCACCCCGCGCATGCCGGTCACACGCGTCCTGCACCGCGCCGGCAACGTCCGCGCGCTGCTCCCGCTGGCGAGCCACCCCGCGGTCGACGCCATCGAGGCCGACGTGTGGGTGCACGGCAGCCGCCTCGTCGCCCACCACGATCGCCCGCTTGGCGCGCTCCCGCTGACGTTCGGCTGGGGCGGGCTGCATCCACTCCGCGACGCGGTCCCGCTCGAGGCGATCCTGGAGGCCATCGCCGGACGCGCGGACGTCGTCATCGACCTGCGCTCGTGGTTCGGCGACCCGGCACCGGACCTCGCGCGCGCGCTGACGACGCTGCCGGATCGCGCGCACCTGCGCGTGACCTGCGAGACGTGGTCGATCGCCGACCGCCTGCGCGCGTGGCAGCCGGACATCGCGATCGCCTACTCCGTGCGCTCCGAGGCGCAACTGCGCGCGTACCTCGCGGGCCGCGACGCCGGGCGCATCGCGGAGACCGCCGTCGTCGTGCGCCACACCCTGCTGCACTCCGCCGACGAGGTGGCCGCGCTGCGCGCGCGCGCCGGGCGCGTGGGCGTGTGGACGGTCGACGACGTCGACCGCGCCCTCACGCTCGTCGCCTGGGGCATCGACGACCTGGTGAGCAACCGCCTCACCGTGCTCGGTGCGATCTAGGTGTACTGAGCGCAGCGGCTGGTGACCGCCGGGGCGGCCCATCCCCCTACCCCCTTCCCGCGCAGGGAAGCACCGCACACGGAGCACCCCTCTCGCAAATCGGGGGACCAGTGGGGGCGCAGCCCCCACAAGAATGAGAACCCCTCCCGCGCCGGGAGGGGCAGGGGTGGGCCGCCCCCCGCTTACGTCACCGTCACCAGCCCGGGAGCCAGGCGGCCGCCGCTCCGGCGCGCAGGGTACGATCGCGGGCGTGATCGATCCCATTCCCCGCCACCTCGCCGGCGACCTCACCGGCGGCGACCCCGCCCCCGATGACTTCGCGCTGGCCGCCCGCAGCACGCCGCTCGCGCGCTTCGTGCTCGACGCGATCGACGCCGCGGGCGGGCGCATCACCTTCGAGCGCTTCATGGCGCTCGCGCTCGGCCACCCGGAGCACGGCTACTACAGCCGCGCCGGCCTCGCCTGGGGGCGCGACGGCGACTACGAGACCAGCCCCGAGGTGCACCCGATCTTCGGCTACCTGTGGGCGCGGCAGGTCGAGCAGTGCTGGGAGCGCCTGGGCCGTCCCGACCGCTTCGCGCTCGTCGAGCCGGGCGCGGGCTCCGGGGCGTTCGCGGTGGCGATCCTCACCTGGCTGCGGGCGCGCGCGCCCGCGTGCTTCGCCGCCACCCGCCCGGTGATCCTCGACGGCCACCCGCGCCGGGTGGCGGAGCAGCGCGCGGCGCTGGCGGCGGCGGGGTTCGCCGCCGAGCACGCCCTGATCGACGAGTGGCTCTCGCAGCCACAGCGCGTCACCGGCGTCATCATCAGCAACGAGTACTTCGACGCGCTGCCGGTGCACCTCGTCGAGCGGCGCGGCGACGCCTCAGCCGAGTGGGTCGAGTGGTACGTCGCGCGCGCCGCGGATCACGTCGACGGGCTGGCGTTCGTCGCGGGCCCGCCGAGCACGCCGCAGATCGCGGCGCACTTCGCGCGCCTCGGCCTGCTGCCCGGCGACGGCGCGCGCACCGAGGTGGGGCTGGCCGCCATCGAGGCGATGCGCCGCCTCGCCGCGAAGCTCGAGCGGGGCTACCTCGTGACGATCGACTACGGCTACGCGGCGCGCGACCTCTACGCGCCGTGGCGGCGCGAGGGCACGCTGATGGCGTTCCGCCGCCATTCGCCGCAGCCCGATCCGCTCGCCGCGCCCGGCCGCACCGACCTCACCGCGCACGTCGACCTCACCGCGCTCGCCGCCGCCGCGGGCGAGGGATGGCATACCGCGCCCCCCGTCACGCAGGCCGAGGCGCTCACGGTGCTCGGGCTGCCGGAGGCGCTGCGCGCCGCCGCGGCCGGCGCCGCCGCCGATGCCCTGCGCTTCGTCACGGACCGCCGTGCCGTTGCCGTGCTCACCGACCCCGCCGGCCTCGGCCGCATCCGCGTGCTCGTGATGGCCAAGGACGCGCCCCTCGACGGCCTGCGCTGCCTGCGCGCCATCGAAGCCACTTACGCTTCCGATGGTGCCGCGCGTGGGGACGAGCGGCCGGAGATGTGATGGCCGCCCGGCCGGTGCGACAATGGACCACATGACCGAATCCCTCTCCGCCGAGCACTACACCGCAACGCTGATCGACCACTTCGAGCACCCCCGCAACGCGGGGGCGATGGCCGGCGCCGACGCCGAGGCGTTCGTCACGAACCCGGTGTGCGGCGACTCGCTGCGGCTGTTCCTGCGCTTCGATGGGGAGCGCATCGCCGCCGCCTCGTTCCTCTCCTCCGGCTGCCCCGCCGCGATCGCCACCTCGTCCGTGGCGACGGAACTGGTGCTGGGGCGCACCGCCGACGAGGCGGGGGCGCTCACCCGCGACGACTTCGCGGCGGCGGTGGGCGGGCTGCCGAAGTCGAAGGTGCATTGCTCGGTGCTCGCCGCCGCCGCGGTCCGTAACGCGATCACGGCCTGGCGCGCGCAGCGCGGGACGTCGCCGTGAGTCCCCTCTCGTGAGCGTGGCCGCGATCCTGCTCGCCGCCGGCGCCTCCCGCCGCATGGGGCAGCCGAAGCCGCTGATCGCGTGGGGCGCGGGCACGCTCGTGGTGTGGGAGTACGAGCAGCTGATGGCGTCGTGCGTCGACGACATCGTGATCGTCGGCGGATCGCGCATGGAGGACGTCCGGCGGGCGCTGGGCGAGGCCGCGCGGCACGTCGTCTTCAACGCGCGCTGGCCGCAGGGGCGCGCCACCTCGCTCGCCCTCGGCGCGCGCGCGCTGCTGCGCGAGGGGCGCGAACGGCCCGAGACGGTGGTGATCCAGAACGTCGACCAGCCGACGCGGCCGGAGATCATCGATCGCCTCGTCGAAGCGCGCCGCGCTGGCGATCATGACGCCGCGCAGCCCTGCTACACCGACGCCGCCGGCGCGGTCCACGGCGGCCACCCCGTCGTCCTCGCCGGGCGGCTGCTCGAGGAGCTGGCCGCGGCGACGGAGGAGACGCTCGGCCTGCGCGCCGTGCTCGACCGCCACCCCCCGCACCGCGTCTCCATCGAGCGCGACCCCGCCGTCTGGCTCGACCTCGACACCCCGGACCTGCTCGACGACGCGCGCCGCCTGTTCTGTGTGGGAGGCTAGCGCGGCGGAGGCCGGGACTCGCGGGGCCGCCGGTACCCCGCAGGTACCCCTCGCGCCGCCCCTCGGCTATGCTCCGGGGCGATCGGCAACGAGACGGAATCGAGGCGTCGTGGCCTACGGAACGGGCGTCGCGCGCGGGATGCTGGTGACGCTGCGCCACGTCTTCCGCCCCGCCATCACCGTCAACTACCCCGAACAGCAGCGCGAGGTGCCGGTGCGCGCGCGCACGAACCTGCTGTGGTTCGAGGAGCGTTGCACCGGCTGCTCCACCTGCGCGCAGGCCTGCCCGGACGGCTGCATCCTGGTGCAGACCTCGCCCCGCGCGGACGGCTCGCTGAACATCGACCGCTACGAGATAGACTTCCGCATCTGCATGTACTGCGGGCTCTGCACCGAGGCCTGCCCCTACCAGGCGATCCAGTCCGGCGGCCGCTACGACGACGCCGTGTACCTCTTCGAGAGCATGTACCGTGACCGTCAGGCGCTGACGCGCGAGGCGCAGGCCTACCTGCACGGGACCGATGGGCGCTACCCGAACGGGCAAACCCAGGCGATGAACCCGCTGCGCACCTCGATGCCGACCGCGCGTTCGCGCGTGCCGGTGGCGGGAGCCGGCGGCGGCTTCGGGCCGCAACGGCTGCCCGGGAAGCTCGACCCGGAGGTCTGACCTGATCCAGCGGCGGCGCGGGCGCAACTGAACGAGGGGCGGGGGAGCCGTGGTCCAGATCACCTTGAACGGCCGGCCGATCGAGGCCGCACCCGGCCGCCGGCTGGTCGAGGTGATCAAAGAGAGCGGCGTCGCGATCACCAACCTCTGCTACCTCGACGGCCTCGAGCCGTACGCCGGGTGCCGCACCTGCATCGTCGAGATCGAGGGGGCGCGGCCCACGTCGCTGCAACTGTCGTGCGTGGCGCAGGTGGCGCCGGGGATGGTGGTCCACACGGAGACCGAGGCGGTGAAGCGCACGCGCCAGTCGGTGCTCTCGCTGATCCTCGCCAACCACCCGGACCGCTGCCTCACCTGCCACCGCCGTGTGCATTGCATGCCGGGCGAGGTCTGCCTGCGCGACGACGTGGTGACGCACCGCTGCCTCACCTGCTCCAAGAACTACCGCTGCGAGCTGCAGACCTCCTGCGAGATCACCGACCAGAGCGACTTCGAGGAGCCGTGGGTGGGCGAGTCGCGCTCGTACTACGAGACGCCGCCGCCGGAGCCGGATCGCGGCAACCCGTTCCTCGAGTTCGACCCGCAGATGTGCATCATCTGCACCCGCTGCGTGCGCGCCTGCGCCGACCTGCGCCACACCGGCGCGCTCTCGCTCGCGGGCAAGGGCCACACCACGATGATCGCCTTCGGCACCGGCGGCCAGATCCACGAGTCGGACTGCGACTTCTGCGGCGCCTGCATCGACGTCTGCCCGACGGCGGCGCTGATGGAAAAGCCGAACAAGTGGAGCGCCCTCGCCACCGACTGGACGAACTCCGTGTGCAACGCCTGCGCGGTGGGCTGCACGATCTCCTACGGCGTCGCGGACGGCCGCCCCGTGATCGTCAAGCCGGACCGCCTGAACCCGGTGTCGCGCGACCAGATCTGCGTGCGCGGCCGCTTCGGCTACGTCGCCGTCTCCGACCGCGAGCGGCTCACGCGCTCGCTCGTGCGGGTGGGCGAGCGCCTGCTGCCCGCCCCCTTCGACGAGGCGCTGGCGCGCGCCGTGGCGGCCATCGAGGGGGTGAAGCGCGCCCACGGCGCCGGCGCCGTCGCGGTGCTGGGGTCGCCGCTGGCGAGCAACGAGGAGGCGTACCTGCTGGCCGAGGTGGCGCGCGCCATCGGCACGCCGCACATCGACTACTCCCACGGCCCGGTGCAGCGCGCCGTGGCGCAGGCGCTCACCGGCGCGTTCGGGACCGACCACCTGCCGGCGAGCCTGACGGACATCGAGCAGGCGCAGGTGATCGTCGCTGTGGCGGGCGACCTCGAGGAGTCGCACCAGGTCGTCTCGCTGCGCATCAAGGACGCGGCGGTCAAGCACCACGCGCGGCTGGTGCTCATCTCGCCGCGCTGGAGCGAGCTCGATCGCTTCGCGGCGGCGGTGCTGCGCGTGCCCCCCGGCCACGAGGCCGCCGTCACGCACGCGCTCGCGGAGGGCGCCGTGTCTGGCGGCGGCGAGGCCCCCGCCGGCATCGACGCCGCTGCATGGCAGGCGGCCACGGAGACGGTGGCGTCGGCGCAGGCGGCACCTGCCGCGTTCGCCGTGGTCTTCGCGCCGAACGCCGTGGACGCCGCGCTGCAGGGCGAAACCGCGAAGGCGGCCGCGAACCTCGCGATCGCGGTGCGCGGCGCGGACGCCGCCCACGCGCTGCACGTGCTGCCGACCGACGCGAACGTGTACGGCATCGTCGAGATGGGCGTGGCGCCGGGCGCCGGCGGGAAGACGTTCCCGGAGATCGTCTCCGCCGCGCAGGCCGGCGAGATCCGCGCGCTCGTGCTGCACGCCGACAACCCGCTGCTGAACGCCCCCGGCACGGACGCCATCCGCGCCGCGCTCGCCCGCCTCGACGCGCTCGTGGTGATCGACGCGGTGCGCTCCACCGCGAGCGAGCACGCGACCGTCGTGCTCGCGGAGACGCCGTTCCACGCCGAGGAGGGGACGATCACCACCGCCGATCGCCGCGTGATCCGCCAGCGCCCGGCGGCGGAAGCGCGCGGAGAGGAGCGTAGCGGCCTCGCGATCCTGGCCGCGCTCGCCAGCGCTCTCGGCGGCGGCCTCACGCACGCCACGGCGGCGGAGGTGGCGCGCGCCATCACTGCGCAGCTGCCGGAGTTCCCGTCGTATGCGGCGCTCGACGCCGGCCCGGGGCGGGTGCGCGCGCTGCCCGCGGACGCCACCCTGGCCGCGCGGCGGCAGCCGGTGGCGGCGCCCGCGCTGCGCCGCGAAGGCGTCGCGCTCGTCACCGGGCGATCGCTGTACACCACGTGGGAGGGCGCGTCGACGCGCTCCGCGGAGGCCGACCCGCTGCACCGCGAGGAGGCGGCGTGGGTGAACCCGCGCGACGCCGAGGCGCTCGGCGCGCGCGCGGGCGAGCTGATCGCGCTCACCGACGGCACGCACGAGGTGCGCATCGCCCTGCGCCTCGACGACGGCGTGGCGCCGGGGACGGTGTACGTGCCGCACTACTACGACGGCGGCGCGGTGATGGCGCTGCTTCCGCTGGAGGGTGCCGCTGCGCCCGCGGCGCTGCGCCTGCGCGCGCTCCTGCCGGCGTAGCGAGCGCCGTCCAGCGGCGCGTCCCGCCCGGTGTACCATCCGCCCATGCCGCCAGCGCCCCGCCCCATGGTCGCGCCGCGTCCGTGCCTCGCGGACGGGCCCGCGCCCGCACCCCGGCTCGCGCCGCCATGACCACCACGCTGCGGCTGTTCCCGCTGCACATGGTGCTCTTCCCCGGCATGCCGCTCTCCCTGCAGATCTTCGAGGAGCGCTACCGCACCCTGGTTTCCGAGTGCCTCACGAGCGGCGAGCCGTTCGGCGTGGTGCTGAGCGGCGACCGCGCGGAACTCGGCGCCGGTACGGGGCCGTTCCCGATGGGCACCACGGCGCTGATCGACGGCGTGACGCCGCTGGCAAGCGGACGGCTCGCCCTCACCGGCCACGGCGTGCGACGCTTCCACATCACCCGGCTGCTGTACGACCGGCCCTACCTCTCCGCGGAGGTCGACTACCCCGTGGACGAGGCCACGGAGGTGCCGCCGGCGCTACTGGAACAGGTCGCCAGCAACTACGCACAGCTGCAGCGGCTGCGCCACACCATCGGCGGCAGCTGGGTGCGGGAGGTGCGCGTCCCGCAGTCGCCCGCGGAGCTGGCCGACGCCGTCGGCGCCGCTGGCAACGGGCTGCTCGAGCCGCGACGGCTGCAACCGCTGCTGGAGATGCTAGACATGCGCAGGCGGCTGGAGCGCGCCGACGATCTGCTCGCCAGCATCCTCGAGTCGACGCACCGGCGCGCCCAGCAGGCCGTGGCCCAGCGCTGGGGTGGCCCCGAGCATGAGAACTAGTACGGG
>SHYR01000030.1 GCA_009692705.1 Dehalococcoidia bacterium | reverse complement strand
GGGCCCGCGCTCGAAGAGCACCTTGAACTGATCCTCGAGCGTTTGGATGCCACCGATCCCGGAGCCGATCATCACGCCCACGTCGGCGGCGATCGCCGCGACGTCCAGCCCGCTGTGTTCCAGCGCCTCCGCGGAGGCGGCGACCGCCAGCTGCGTGAAGCGGTCCATGCGCCGCGCGTCCTTGCGGTCGATATAGCGCAGCGGGTCGAAGTCCTTGACCTCGCCGGCCACGCGCGACTCCATGTCGCTGTCGTCGCAGAGCGTCACCGGGCCGATGGCGTTCTCGCCGGCCAGCAGCGCCGACCACGTCGGCTCGCGCCCGATGGCGGCGGGCGTGAGCATGCCGATCCCGGTCACCACCACTCGCGGCCCGCCCGGCGTCGAGGGATCTGCCATCACTTCCCCTCCCAGCGCCCGAAGATGATAGCGGAGTTGTGCCCGCCCAGCCCCACGGAAGTGCTCATCGCGTAGCGCACCGCGGCGACGCGCGCCTCGTTCGGCACATAATCCAAGTCGCAGGCCGGGTCGGGATGCTCGTAGTTGATGGTGGGGGGCACGATCCCGCGTTCGCAGGCCAGCAGCGCCACGATCCCCTCCACCGCCCCAGCCCCGCCCATCATGTGGCCAAGCATCGACTTGGTGGACGAGACCATCAGCCGGTCGGCGTGCTCGCGGAAGACGGCGCGGATGCCGCGCGTCTCCACGCGGTCCCCCAGCGGCGTCCCGGGGCCGTGCGCGTTGATGTAGTCGATCTGCTCGCGCTCGACGCCGGAGCGGCGCAGCGCCTTCTCGATCGCGATCGCGATGCCACGCCCGTCCTCGGCGGCGGCCACCATGTCGACGGCGTCGTTCGAGGAGCCCGCGCCCAGCCACTCGCCGTAGATGTGCGCGCGCCGCGCCAGCGCGTGGTCGAGCGACTCCAGCACCATGATGCCGGCGCCCTCCGAGATCACGAAGCCGTTGCGCTCGGCATCGAACGGCCGGGCCGCGCGCTGCGGGTCCGGGTGGTGCGCCAGCGCGCGCATCGCCTCGAAGCCCGCGTAGTAGATCGGCCGGATCGGCGCCTCGAAGCCGCCGGCCACGATCACGTCGGCGTCGCCACGCGCGATCATCTCCGCGGCCTCGCCGAGCGCCGCGCCACCGGTGGCGCAGGCAGCGCTGACGGCCATGTTCGGGCCGCGCGCGCCAAGCTCGATCGCGATCAGTCCCGTCGCGGTGTCCGGCAGCATCTGCGTGATCAGGAACGGGGAGACGCGGCGCGCGCCGCGCTCGGTCAGCACCTGGTAGTTGTCGATCAGCAGGTGCGCACCGCCGATGCCGGTGCCGATCACGATGCCGACCGCGGCTGGGTCCTCCGCCGCGAGGTCCAGACAGGAGTCCGCGACCGCCTGACGCGCCGCCGCCACAGCCAGCACCGGGGCGCGGTCGACGCGCCGCGCGAGCTTGGCATCGAGCACCGCGTCGGCGCGGAAATCCTTCAACTCGCCCGCGATCGGGAATTCGTATTCTGAGGCATCGAAGGCGGTGATGTGGCCGATGCCGGAGCGCCCGGCGACGAGACCGTCCCATGTCGACGCGACGTCATTGCCCAGGGGCGTAAGCAGCCCGAGCCCGGTGACGACCACGCGCCCCATCAGCCGCCGCGCGCCATGCCTAGCGCGCGCCCTCCGGCCGGGGCGGTCGCACGGGAAGCACCGAGATCGGCACCGGGTCATCGGTGGCGTCCGCCAGCGAGACCGCCGTCACGCCTTCGGAGACGCGCTTCACCAATCGGGCGAGCACGTGTCCGGGCCCCGCCTCGACGAAGGTATCGACGCCGTGTCGCGCCATCGCGCGCACGTTCTCGGCCCAGTGCACCGGTGAGCGCAGCTGCGCGCCGAACTCCCCGCGCAGCTCATCCGCGGTGGTGAGCAGCCGTGAGCTGATGTTGGAAACCACCGGCCGCGAGGGGTTGCGCAGCGGCACATCGCACAGGATCGCGGTGAACGCCTCCGCCTGCTGCGTGTGCAACGCCGTGTGGCTGGACACCTTCACCTTGAGCCGGATCACCCTGGCCTGGAGCGCGCGCGCCTGCTCCACCGCCCGCTCAAGCGCACTGACGTCGCCGCTGATCACCACTTGCGTATCGAGGTTGAGGTTCGCGACGTCCACGCGGTCCTGCGGCGACACCGTCGCGCGCTCGCAGATCGCCTCCACCACGCTGCTCTCGAGGCCGATGATCGAGGCCATGCCGACCGGCCGGTCGCGGTTGAAGCCGCTCATCAACCGCGCGCGCTCAATGATCAGCAGCAGCGCGTCGCGGAACTCCAGCGCCTCGGCAGCCACCGCCGCGCTGAAGAGCCCGAGCGAGTGCCCGCCAAACAGCCGCGGCTGCCACAGCCGCCCGACCTCGGCGAGCTTCTCGCGCATCGCTTCCACCAGCGCGAGCGAGGTAGTGAGGACCGCCGGCTGCGTGACCGTGGTTTCGGAGAGCGCCTCCTCATCGCCTTCGAAGCAGAGGCGAGCGAGGTCGACGCCGACGACCTCGCTCGCCTGCTCGTAGGTTCGGCGCGCCGCCGGCGAGCGGTCGTAAACCAGCTTGCCCATGCCGGGGCTCTGGGAGCCCTGGCCCGGGAAGATCAGCGCCACCGGATCGCTGCGCCCGGCTGCGTCGCTGGTGAGGTCGTCGGTCACCGGTCGTCCTTCGAATGCGATCTATCACGTTCATGCATGGACTGGTGCCGTGAGAAACGCTAGTACGAGTCTACCAGAGAACCCCCGCCAGAGAACGCACAACCGAGAACCGGCGCCAGACAACTCCCACCAGAAACTCGGCCCAGAAGACAGCCTACCCGCCGTCCAGCGCGCGCCGAACCTGCGGCAGCGCCTGGAACAGGTCCTGCGCCAGTCCCGAGGCGGCGCCGAGCGCTTCGCCGACCCGCACCCCCGCCTCCGCGTGGAGGTAGACCGCCGCCGTCGCCGCGTCGTACGGGTCGAGGCCCTGCGCGATCAGCCCGACGATCAGCCCGGCCAGCACATCGCCCGTCCCCGCCGTCGCCAGCATCGCGTTCGCGGCACCGGAGAGCCGCGCGCGACCGTCCGGCGCCGCCACGATCGTGCCGGCGCCTTTCAGCACCACCACGCTCCCGCTCTCCCGCGCGAAACCAGTGGCGACGCCCAGCCGGTCGGCCTGCACCCGCTCCACGGTCGAGCCGGTGAGCCGCGCCATCTCGCCCGGGTGCGGGGTCAGCACGCGCGCGAGCGCCAGCCGCTCGTGCCAGCCGCCGCGGCGCGACAGCACGGTCAGCGCGTCCGCATCGAGCACCGCCGCGCGCAGTCCCGCGACGGCATCGAGCCCGGCGAGCAGCGTGTCGACGAAGCGCTCCACCGCCGGCACGAGCGAGAGGCCCGGCCCGACGAGCAAGGCGTCGGCGCCCGGCAGAGCGCGCAACATGGCGCGCGCCCCGGCGGCGTCCAGCGCGCCGTCCGCGTCCGGCAGCGGCTCATGCACCACATCCGGGAGGCCGTGCACCAGCAGCGGCTGGATCGACCGCGGGGCGGCGAGCACGACCAACCCGGCGCCGGAGCGCGCCGCCGCCTCCGCCGCCAGCCGCGCCGCGCCGGGGAAGCGGCGCGAGCCGGCGGCCACCACCGCGCGGCCGAAGCTCCCCTTATGCGCGTCGGGCGGCCGCGGCGGCATCAGCGACTGCGCCAGCCGGAAGTCGATCTGCTCGAACGGCAGCCCCGCCGCCTCCTCTGGCGGCAGGCCGATGTCAAGCGCGATCACACGCCCGGCGAGCCGCCGCCCCGCGGGCGAGAGCGTCCCCACCTTCGCGTAGCCGAACGCCACCGTGGTCTCGGCGGCGACGGTCGCCGGGTCGGCAACGCCGCTGTCGGGATCGAGGCCGCTCGGCAGATCGAGCGCCAGCACGCGCGAACCGCCGGCGCGCTCGCCGGCCGCGCGCAGCCGGTCGAGCACGCGCGCGAGGTCGCCGTCGATCGGCCGCGAGACACCGGTGCCCAGCAGCGCGTCGATCACGCACGAGGCCTCGCCGAGCAACCGCTCGAGTTGCTGCAGGCCGCCGTCCTCCGCGATCACCGTGTGCGGCACCTCCGCCTCCTGCAGCGCGCGCCACTGCTGGTCGGCGGCGGCGCGCGGCTGCAGCAGATAAGCGTGCGCCGCCGCACCCCACGCCGCGAGGTGGCGAGCGGCTACGAGCCCGTCGCCGCCGTTCCGCCCCGGCCCCACCAGCACCAGCACGCGGCGGCCTTCGGTGGCGCCGATCAGCACCCACGCCTCCTGGGCGGCGGCCAGCCCGGCGCGCTCCATCAGCGCCTGCTCGGAAATCCCGGCCCGCACCGCCGCTTCTTCGAGCGCCCGCATCTGCGCGGCCGTGACCAACTTCACGAGGGCACCGCCGTCACGTCAGCAAGCCGCGCTCGCGCAGCCGTTCGAGCAGGCGCTGCCGCGCCTCGGCGTGCGGCTGCTCGGGGCGCTCCTGCACGCACACCACTACCGCCACGGCGAAGGACTCGAGGTGGCTCAGCGAGATGTCGATCGCGCCCAGACCGATGCGCTCCGCGCGCGCCCGCGCCCCACCGTAGAGGTACACCAGCGGCTTGCCGCGGCGGTCCGGCAGCACCTCGATGTCGCGCCACGCGACCGAGCGCGCACCGGTGCCCAGCGCCTTCATCACCGCCTCCTTCGCCGCGAAGCGAGCGGCCAGCTCCGGGACGCGACCGCGGCAGAACGCCACCTCCTCGGGCGTGAACACGCGGCGCAGAAAGCGCGCGCCGTGGCGCTCCAGCACGCGCCGCACGCGGTCGATCTCGATCATGTCCACGCCGACGGCGTGGGTGCTCCCGGAACGGTCGTGGGGGCTCGTCATGGCGCGTGATCCTAGCACGCGCCCCTGCCCGCGCTCCCGCCTATACTCGGGACGTGACCGCCAGCATCATCGACGGCGACGCGATCGCGGCGCAGGTGCGCGCGGAGGTGGCGCGTCGCGTCAGCGCGCACCTCGCCGCCGGGCGCCCGCAGCCGCAGCTCACCGCCGTGCTCGTGGGCGACGACCCCGCGTCGCAGGTCTACGTGCGCAACAAGACGCGCGCCTGCGCCGAGGTGGGCATCGCCACGGAGACACTGACGCTCCCGGCCTCCACCTCGCAAGCGGAGCTGCTCGCCGCGATCGTGCGCCTCAACCGCTCGCCAGCGGTCTCCGGCTTCATCGTGCAGCTCCCGCTCCCACCGCAGATCGACGAGCGGGCGGTGACGCGCGCGATCGACCCCGCCAAGGACATCGACGGCCTCACACCGGAAAACCTCGGCCGCCTGCTCGCGGGCGAGCCGCGCTTTGTGCCTGCGACCCCGGCCGGGGTCCAGCAGCTGCTGCTGCGCAGCGGCCACGACCCGGGCGGCAGGCGCGTGGTGGTGGTGGGCCGATCGACGCTGGTCGGCAAGCCGCTGGCGGTGCTGCTGGCGAACAAGGCGCCGGGCGCCAATGCCACCGTGACGATCGCGCACACCGGCACACGCGACCTCGGCGCGGTCACGCGCGAGGCGGAGATCCTGATCGTCGCCGCGGGCCGGCCGGGCACCGTCACCGCCGCGATGGTGCGGCCGGGCGCGGTAGTGATCGACGTCGGCACCTCGCGCGTCGACGACCCTTCGCGCAAGCGCGGCTACCGGCTCGCGGGCGACGTGGACTTCGCGGGCGTCTCGCAGGTGGCGGTGGCGATCACGCCCGTCCCGGGCGGCGTCGGCCCGATGACGGTGGCGATGCTGCTGGTGAACACGATGCAGGCGGCCGAGCTGGCCGCGCCGGCCTAGCCGCCCTCGCAGTTCCCACGCTTCCCTGCCCTCCCGGTGCGGGCTTCCCGCCTGCGCCACCAGCGTGCGATCATGGACACCGATGGATGAGCTGCGACAGCGCGTGACGGAGCTCCTCGAGCGCGTGCGGGACGTGCAGGTGCGTCTTTGACCTGCCCGCACAGCAGCGCGCGCTCGCCGAGGCCCAGCAGCAGGCCGCCCGCCCCGGGCTCTGGGACAACTCGCAGGCCGCCCAGCAGTTGATGCGGCGCGTCGCGCGCCTCGAATCCCTGATCACCACCTGGACCGAGCTCGAACGCCGCTCCGCCGACCTCGAGGCGCTGGTCGCGCTCGCCGCCGATACCGCGGGCGCGGAGCGCGCAGCGCTCACAGCCGACCTGGACGCGGAGCTCGGCGGGCTGGAGCGGCAGTTCGCGGAACTGGAGCTGACGCTCACGCTCGGCGGCGAGTACGACGCGCGCAATGCCGTACTCTCGGTGCACGCCGGTGCTGGCGGCACCGAAGCGCAGGACTGGGCGGAGATGCTGCTGCGTATGTACCTGCGCTGGGCCGACTCCCGCGGCTACCCCAACGAGATCATCTCGATCAGCCCCGGCGACGAGGCCGGCATCAAGTCTGCGGACATCCGCATCGAGGGCGAATACGCCTACGGCCTGCTGCGTTCCGAACGTGGCGTGCACCGGCTGGTGCGCATCTCGCCGTTCGACGGCTCGCACTCGCGCCACACGAGCTTCGCGCTGGTGGAGGTGATGCCGGAAACGGAGACCGGCGACGTGCGAATCGAGATCCGGCCGGACGACCTGCGCATCGATACCTACCGCGCCAGCGGGCACGGCGGCCAGAACGTGCAGAAGAACGATACCGCCGTGCGCATCACCCACCTGCCGTCAGGCATCGTGGTGACCTGCCAGAATGAGCGCTCGCAGGGGCGCAACCGCGAGACGGCGATGGCGGTGCTGAAATCGCGCCTGCTGGAGCGGGAGTTGGAGCGGCTGGAGGCGGAACGGGCGGAGATCCGCGGCGTGCACGTCGAGGCGGGCTGGGGCAACCAGATCCGATCCTATGTGCTCCATCCGTACAAGATGGTGAAGGACCTGCGCACCAACGTGGAGACGAGCAACACCGCGGCGGTACTCGACGGGGGCATCGACGAGTTCATCCGCGCGTACCTGCGCAGTCACGTGGGCAGCGCAGCGGGCGAAGAGATAGCAAGCTGACCTTGCCGCGAATACCACGCCGAGTGATCGATCTCCGCCTCGCCCTGGGCTGCACCGCCCTGCTTGCCGTCGTGTGGCTCGCGCTCGCCGCGCCCGCCGTGCGCGCCGACGCCATCGAGGCCGGCGCCGCGCGCGAGCAGAGCGCGGACCCGCGGACGATCACCTTCGTGGTGCGCGTACGGGCGGCCGCCGGACTCAAGAGCGCCACGCTGGCGTACAAGGTCTTGAACCCGGACGGCGACATCGGCGGGAGCCAGGCGGGGACGTTCACGCCGGGGACCGAGACCGACGTCACCTACACCCTGAACACCAACGCCAGCGAGCGCTACATCCCCGTCGGCTCGCGCTTCACGTACCGCTGGCAGTTGACCGACCAGACCGGGACCGTGATCGAGACGCCGGAGCACAGCTTCGTGTTCCTCGACGGCCGCTATCAGTGGCAGTCGCGCACCGATGGGCCAGTCACCGCCTACTGGTACGGCGACAACGCTCAGAACGCCACGGCGGCGCTGGCGGCGGCACGCGAGGCGCTGGACCGCATCGGCAAGCTGCTCGAGACGACGGTCCCCTACGGCATCCGCATCGTCGTCTACCGCAGCGAGGCCGAGGGCCAGCTCGCGCAGCGCCCGCGCGGACGCGTCTTCGACGCGCTGGTGATCACCGGCGGGCAGCGTGTCGCGCCGGACGTGGTGACAATCTTCTCGGCGGACGTGGAGGTCTCGCGGCACGAGGTGGCACACATCGTCACACATGCCGCCGGCGACGGGCCCTTCACCTCCTTGCCCGCGTGGTTGGACGAAGGCACCGCGGTTTACGCGCAGTCCGCGCCCGGCGGGAATTACCGCTCCGCGATCGACTTCGCGGTGCGCACGAATCGCACGCTCTCGCTGCGCGCGATGCAGGCGGCGACGAACCAGCCGAATGAGGTCAACCTCTTCTACGGCCAGTCGTGGTCGACGGTGGACTTCCTCGTCAGCACGTACGGGCAGCCGAAGTTAGCCGAGCTGTACCGCGTGCACTTCAAAGGCGCGCGCATCGACGACGCGCTGAAGCAGGTCTACGGCGTGGACCAGGACGGGCTCTACAACCTCTGGCGGGAATCGAAGGGGCTGCCGAAGGTAGCCGTGACCGCCGTCCCTTCCGGCGCCGGGCAGACCGCGCCCCAGACGACGCTGCCGCCGCTCGCCATGCCGGGGGCTGGCGAGGCCGCCACGCCGCAGGGCGCGGGCGCCGGCGCCGCCGCCGAGCCAGCCTCGGACGGCGGCTCGGCCACCGCTGGCATCATCGTGGCGCTCGGGACGCTGCTGGTGGCCGGGCTGCTCGGCGGCGAGGCGTTCGTGCTGCTGCGCGGCCGGCGCGGCGGGAGCTAGCGGCCGGGCAGCAGCAGCCCGCCGGGCGTGCGCGGCTGCTCGCGCTCGCCGGAAGCCGCGGCCAGTTGCTCATCGGTCATGAACGGCGTCGACGGCAGGCGCGGGCGGATCACGGGCGCCTCGTCCCCCGTGGCGATGCGCCGCAGCTGTTCGACCAGCTCGCCTTCCTCCCACGCGCCCTCGTAGCGCCGCCCGCCGATGATCACCACCGGCAGCCGCGCCACGCCGCGCATGGCGGCCAGCAACGGGAACTCCGCGACCTCGGTCACCTGCACGCGCAGCCGCTGCGATTCCGCCCCCAGCGCGAACACCATGCGCATGAGGCCCGGTGAGTAGCCGTCGTAAGGAGCCACCAGCGCCTCGATCGAGAACGGTGGCGCGTCCGCCGGCAGGCTCGCCAGCGCCGCGCGCGTCTGGTCCGTGAGCGGCGTCTTGCCCGCCGCCACGAACAGCACCCCGTCGAGGAACGCGGGCAGCAAGGCACCAGTCCACAGGCCCGCGAAGCGCACCGAGCGCCCCCCCGCGCGGAGCACGGTGGTCGGCGCGCGCTCGATCCCAGCCTCCCGCGCGCGCTGTTCGTGCTGGTCCAGGTCGTAGCGCGTCACGGAGAGCCCGGGGTGCAGCGCGGCCACGTGCCGCGCCAGCGCCAGCGTCTCACTGCAGTGCACGCAGCGGTCGCGGTCCGTGCGCAGCAGCGCCGACTCCTGCCGCAGCCATACCTCGAGCGCGACGGGCGCCTGCAGGTGCTCGCTCAGGATCGCCGCGATCGTGCCGCGGTCGGCGCGGCTGAGCGGGTTCGCGGTCACGGCCGCCTGCGCTCCACGGCGCGCAGCGCCAGCCATAGCCGCTGCGCCACGGTCAGCGACGTCAGCACGGCCAGCAGCCAGAGCCCGAGCCGCAGCCAGCCGGTGATCAGCGAGGCCGCCAGCAGCGCCACTCGCTCGGGCCGCGTGAACAGGCCGGCGGTCAGCGCCACGCCCTCGCCCTCAGCGCGCGCCCGCACGTACGAGACCAGCAGCGAGCCGATGGCGGCGACGAACACCAGCAGCACTTGCTCGCGCTCGCCACGGCCGCTGACGTAGACCAGCACGCCGAACAGCACCACGGCCTCCGACAGCCGGTCGAACATGGAGTCGAGCAGCGCGCCGAACGGCGTGGCGCGGCCCGTGGCGCGCGCCAGCGCGCCGTCGAGCAGGTCGAGCGCGCTGGCGGCCAGCACCAGCAGGCCGCCGGCCAGCAGCGACCCGCGGCCGACCAGCACGGCGGCGCCGACGTTGCCGAGCAGGCCCACCACTGTGAGCTGCGCAGGAGTGACGCGCAGGGCGGCCAGCAGCGAGACCACCGGCTCGATCAGCCACGCCGGCCGGCGCCCAGAGAGCAGGCGCAGCGAGACGCTCACACCGCTCACCGCGACTCACTGGCGCGCGCCAACCGCGTCGCCTCGGCGCGCGCCAGCGATCGCGTGTGCGTGGCGCGGTCGTAGCGCAGGCGCTCGTAGTAGGAGAGCAACTGCTGCGTGATCCGCGGCCACGAGTACTCGACCACCCGCCGCCCGCCTCCGGCGGCGAGGGCCGCGCGCTGGTCCGCGTTGCGAACCAGCGCGGTCAGCGCGTTGGCCAGCGCCGGCGTCTCCTTCGGCTGCACCAGCAGCCCCTCGACGCCGTGCGTGATCACCGTGGCGTAGCCGTCGATGTTCGACGCCACCACTGGCAGGCCAGCGGCCATCGCCTCCAGCAGCACGATCCCCAGCGACTCGTTGCCGGTGGCGGGGGCGCAGAAGATGTGGGCGCTGCGGTAGTAGCGCGACAGGTCGTTGTTGCTGACCCCGCTGACG
>SHYR01000029.1 GCA_009692705.1 Dehalococcoidia bacterium | reverse complement strand
AGGCGCGCCGCCACTCCTTCCGCGTGGCGGAGGTCGACGCGCGCCACTCCCGGCTCCCGTTCTACACCGTCGACCAACTCACCCGCCAGCTCGGCGTGCGCACGGACGGCGACCTCGACGGCCTCGCCCGGCTGCACGCGCTCCGTCTCGCCTGCCAGCGCGCCAGCGCCGGGCGCGCCGGCGTGGCGATCGTGGTGGACAACGCCGAGCTGCTCGCCGCCGAGGACATCGAGGCGCTGCACGACCTCGCGGGCGCGCCGCCGGTGGAGGCGTTCTTCGCGCTCTTCACCGTTGGACCGCGCCCCTCCCAGCCGTCGGGCGTCACCGACCTCGCCGGCACGTTCGGACTGCACCGCTCCCGCCACGAGTGGCTCACTCTCGATCCGCTGACCGATGAGGAGGTGAGCCGCCTCGTAGAGGAACACCTCGGCCCCGGCATCACCACCTATCGCTTTGTGCGCGAGCTGCGCGAGCTGGGGGCGGGGATCGCCGGGCACGTCGTCGCGGTGCTGGAGACGGTCGCGGCGCTCGCGCCGCAGGCCCGCGTCCAGGTGATGACAGGCAGCGAGTTCCTCGCGGAGGCGTTCGCGCGGGGCGGGCCCCCCGGCGCGCTGGCAGCGCCCTTCGCGGCGCTCGCGCCGGAGGCGCTGCTGGTCGCCCGCGCGCTGGCGACGCTGGGCGAGCCGAGCCACGCCGGCGCGATCGCGGCGATGCTCAGGCGCCCGCCGGGCGAGATCGAGGGCGTGCTCGCCATGCTCGAGGACCGCGGGCTCACGCGCACCACCACCACCGCCAGCGGCGAGGTGCTGTCCGACTTCGCCATCCCGCTCGGGGGCGTCACCGTGCGCTGCGCGATCCCCACGCTGCTGCGAAGGCAGCTGCACGACGCCGCCGCGCTCCTGCAGGAGCGCAGCGGCCGCGCCGACGCCGATCAGGCGCTCACGTTCCACTACCTCGAGGGCTCGCTCCCCTTCACCGCCGGCCGCGTGGAGCGCGTGCTGGCGGTGGCGCAGCAGCTCGTGAAGCGCAGCCGCTACGCGGCGGCCCGCCGCCTGCTGGAGGGCCTGATCCGCCGCGGCCCGGCCGACCGCGTGGACACGCTCCCCGCGCGCGCGTTCACGGTGCTCTCCGAGGCGCTGTCACGGTCGGGAGCGGCCGGGGAGGCGCGCCGGGCGCTGGACACGGCGGTGCTCGCCGATCAAGCCCCCGGCGGCGGGGTGGAGGCGATCGTGCGGCAGGCGCGCAACGCGATCGCGCAGGGGCGCGAGCAGGCCGCGACCGACATCCTCGAGGGGGCGCTCCCGCGCGAGGACCTCGACCGCGGCGCGCGCCTGCGCGTGATGCTCGAGCTCTCCCGGCTGCTGATCCACCGCGACGACCTCGCGCGCGGGCGGCAGATGGCAGAGATGGCGTGCGAGCTCGCTCGGGACCTGCCGGACTGGCGGCTCACGGCGGAGGCGGACATCGCGCTCCACAGCAGCTACCTCTACGCGGGGCAAGCGCAGTACGCGCTGGCGCACTGCCGGCGCGCGCTGATCAGCGCACACCGCGCCGGCCACGGCGACGCCATCCGCGCGCGCGCGCTCTCCGGCGTGGGGCACGCGCTGCTCGACGCCGGCACGATCGACCGCGGCCTGCGCTGGATCCGCCGCGCGCACCGGGCGGCGGAGATCGCCGAGGACCTGGCGACCGCCTCGTGGACCAGCCAGATGCTCGCGGAGGGGTGCATCGAGCACGGCGCGTGGGACGAGGCCGCCCAGTGGGCGGAGCGTGCCGTGCGCCTGGACGCCAGCCTCCACCGCGATCGATCGCTCGAGCAGTCGCGGGCGCTCGAGGCGCGGCTGCGCGGCCTCCGCGGGATCGTCGATCCCGCCTGGGCGGGGGGGCACGACCTGCCGCCGCCCCCCGACACGCTCGACGGCCCCACCGCGAGCGCGGCCGTGACCATGGCGCACGTCGAGCACGCGCTGGCCGCGGGCAACCCCCGGCAGGCGGCGGCGCTCGCCGGCGCGGCCGCCGCGCGCCTGCGCGAGCGGGCCACCGGGCAGCGCGCGCTAATCGTGAACGTGCTGCCGGCGGTCGTCGCCTCGGCGCGCGCGCTGGGCGACCTCGCCGCGGCGCAGGCCGCCACCGATGAGCTCGGCGCGCTCGCCGCGCGGCTGGGCGAGCAGCTGCGGGTCGCCACGCCGCTGCACCTGTTCGCGCGGGCGCAGGTCGCCGCGATGGCAGGGGACTGGGAGCGCAGCGCGGCCGGCGCGCTGGAGGCCGGCACGGGCTTCGAGGCGCTCGGCTACCACTGGCGCGCGGCGAACGCCTTCGAGCTGGCCGGCGAGGCGTGCGTGCGCGCCTACGACCCCCGCGCGGAGGAGCACCTGATCCGCGCGTTCCGGTGCTACCGGTCGGTGGGGGCGCAGACACGGCTTGCCGCGACGCGCGGGCTGCTCCACGCGATCGGCAGCCGGGCGCCGCGCCACCGGGAACCGGCGTCGATCCTCACCACCCGCCAGTGGGAGATCGCCCGCCACGCGGCGTCCGGCCAGACGGACGCCGCGATCGCGGCGACGCTCTCGATCAGCCGGCGCACGGTCACCACGCACATGCACAACGCGCTCGGCCGACTCGGCCTCGAGTCGCGCCACCAACTCGCGGTCTGGTTCCGCGATCACCCGCAGCTCGAGGCGTAATGTCCGGGGCGTAGCGCGCTCGCGGCGCGGAACGCCGCTGCGGCCGCTACGTCCCGATGCGGACGGCTATGCAGAGGCGGCCTTCTCAGCGGCGACCTTCGCGCGCGCGAGCTGGTAGACGCTCTCGTGCTCGATGGTGGCGATCGGCCGCCCGTCGCCGGTCGTCAGGTACGCCTGCAGCCGCACGATGCTGTTGCCGCCGCGCTCGAAGATGTCGGTGATCACCCCGTGCGAGACCAGCAGCTCGCCGTCGAACAGCGGGCTGTAGTGCCAGATGCGGCCGCCGAAGTGGACGGTCATCGGGCAGGCGAAGTACTCGGTGACGAGGCCGATCGCGTTGCACCAGCGCCCCACCGGCACGCGCTTGCGCCCGCCGGCGTCGCGCGGGAAGCGGGTCAGCGCCGCGCTCGCGTCCGCGGTCGTGACATCGAGCACCTTCTCGCTGTGCATGATCGTGCCGATGTGCGATCGCTCCAGCGGCACGCGCAGCGGGCTGGCGGCGCGGGTGGTCGGGACCTTCGGCGCGTCCTCTGCGAGGTCGAGGTGGCCGGTGGTGCGCACCGTGTCGTCGTCCAGCCCGCGGACGCTGAGTGTGCGGTCGTCGACGTTGATCGCGAACTGCACCTCCTCGCCGTCGTAGACCGGCCGCCGGAACTGGTAGTCGGCGCGCCCGCCCTCCAGCCAGTTCACCCCCTGGTTGAGCAGCTCCGCGGCGAAGTGCTCGTAGATCGCTGCCCCGGGGACGAAGCCGCCGCGGAAGCCGAGTTTCTGGGCCTCGGCGTCGCTATGGATGCCAGACGCGGCGAGGTTCTTCGGGGTGTCTTTCCATACTCGAGATCGGAACGTCGGTGCGGGCATCGCATGCCTCCTCGTTGTGCGGGTGATCCGGCCGGGCGCCAGTATCTCTCTTCCTCAGGCGTTTGTCCTCACCTCGGGGGCCGCGCAAGAGGCGCCGCCCCCGAGGGCCGGGCCGGTGCCGGTGTGGGAGGCGGGGGCGCCCACACCCTGCCCCTCCCAGCGCGAGAGGGGTTCTGATGCTTGTGGGGGCTACGCCCCCACAAGACCCCGATGGCGAGACGCGCGCTCCCTGTTCGGTGCTTCCTCGCGTCGTCCTCGCGCGTGCGCAGGCAGGGCGCAAGGGGGGGCAACCACCAACTGATTCATCCCCCGTCCCACGCAGGGAAGGGGGCATGGGGATGGACCGCCCCCGACTGTCCCCAACCGCTGTGCTCGGTAGCGCTACGCCTTCCACCAGTGCGGGGCTTGGTCGACGGCCGACGAATACCCCTGCGACTGGTAGTCGACCACGTTCCGCGCCTGCGGCTGGTACCCGGCGAGGGTGGGCCCGACCGGCAGCGGCACGTTGTACATCTGCGCGGTCAGGTACTCCTGCGCGTCCAGCAGCTGCTGCCGCCGCTCCCGCGCGTCCGGGTTGGCCTGCACCTTCTGGATCATGCTCGTCAACGTGGGGTCGTCGATCCTGCCTGTGTTGCGGGGCGAGCCCGGGAGGTAGAGCGATGCCAGGTAGTTGCCCGGCTCCCCCAGCGCGTAGGCGATCGATGCGAGCCCCTGGAAGGTGCCGGCGAAGGTCTGGACGATGAACATCGAGGCGTAGTCCTCGACGACGGGCCGCAGGGTGATCTTGACGGCCTTGAGCAGCCGCGGCACGAGCTCGGAGATCGTGTGGTAGCCCCCGCGGTAGCCGCTGGTGTAGTGCCAGTCCGCCGCGAACCCCTCCTTCACGCCGGCGGCGTCCAGCAGCTTCGCGGCCTCGGCGGGCGCGTACGCGAAGGCCGCCGCATACTCGGGCCGCATCGCCCGCGGGTCGAGCCAGTAGCCGGTGATCCCACGCGGCAGGAAGCCGTTCCAGCGGTAGGGCAGGTCGATGCCCAGCGCCCGCAGCTCCTTCAGCCCGAACGCCGCGTCCAGCATCTCGTCGCGGTCGAGCGCCATCGAGACGGCGCGGCGCACGCGCACGTCCTTCCACGGGCCCAGCGGCGGGAGGCCGGAGAAGGTGATGTTGTGGATGCTCGATGCATTCGCCGGCAACACCTGGAGCCCTTTGATCGATGCCTGCGCGCGCTTCACCTCGCCGGCCTGCAGCGCCACCGTGTCCAGGTCGCCGACCAGGAACTGGCTCACTGCCGCGCTGGGCTCCCGGACGATGCTCATCTGGAGCGCATCGAGGTACGGGCGGTCGGGGCCGAGGTGCCACGTCGGGTTGCGCGCGTAGGTCACCAGGCTGCCGGGCCGGTACTCCTTGAAGAGCCACGGCCCGCACCCGACCATGGTCTGCGCGGGGTTGAACGCCCGATCCGTCTCCACCGGCATGAGCTGCAGCGCGCGCGCATCCGCGAGCAGGTGCGCGAACGCGCCGTACGCCTCCTTCAGCCTGAAGATCACCGTCGCGCCGTCGGGCGTCTCCACTCGATCCACGGCGGACAGCAGCGCCGTGTCCCCCGCGCGTGCGTGGTGGGGCGCGTTCCCCATGAACCGATCGAAGCTGAACTTCACGTCCGCCGACGTCAGCGGGCGGTTGACCGGCGCGGTGAACGTCGCCTTCGGGTGCAGCCGCAGGACGTAGGTCTGCGCGTCCGGGGCCTCGAGCGTCAGCGCCGCGTCGGGCACGGTGTCGAAGTTGACCTGCGGCCTGCCCGGACCGCTCGCGTAGGCCAGCAGGCGGCTGTACACCGGGGCCGTCACCGTCTTCGTCATCGCGCTGATGTGATCGTGGGGGTCGAGCGTCGGCGGATCGGCCGCGAGCGCGAGGCGCCAGGCGCCGCCCTGCCGGGGCATGACGGCCGCCGCGGGCGTCGTCGTGGCGCCGGCGCCCCGCGCGCCCGGCGATGGCAGCGCCGAGCCATCGCCGCCCGACCCGCAGCCGAGGAGGGCGGCGCCGGCGAGGCCGATCCCGGTCGCCGCCGCGGACGCCAGCAAGCGCCGCCGGGAGAGGCGGCGCCAGCCCTCACGCCGCGCGCGCCAGCGCTCGCTCGGCGCCATCAGCGCCCCCGCGGCGGTGGCGGCGCCCCGAGACCGCCGACTGCGTGCGGCGTCGCCATCGCCGTCACCGCGGCGCCCGCCTGCGCGGGGGGCGCCGATCCGTCACCCATCGCCCGTGCCGCGCTGCAACGGCGGCAGGCCGAGGGGCCGCGCCAGTCGCGGATAGGCCGCGCCGAACACCCCGGCGCCCACCAGCGCGCCAGCCAGCGCTGCCAGCGCGTACAGCTTGCCCTCACCGATGTTCACCAGGATCGGGCCCGGGCACATGCCGGTGATCGACCACCCCACGCCGAACAGCATCCCGCCGTAGATGTTGCCGCGGTGACGAGGCTTCGCCTCGATCTCGATCGGCTGGCCGGTGGCGGTGCGCCCGTAGCGCTTGATCAGCCAGAGCCCGGGAGCCCCGATCACCACCGCCGTGCCGATGATGCCGTAGAGCTGGAACTGCTCGAAGAGGAACATCCCCTGAATGTAGTCGTAGTCGGCGGCGCCCGAACGGCTGAGGACGAAGCCGAAGATGGTGCCCAGCACAAGGTACAGCAGCAGCATCGCGCGCCCCCTACAGGATCACGCGGTAGAGGAGGTTGGTGAACACCACCCCCGCCGCCATGAAGCTCACCGTGGCGATCAGGCTCGGCAGCTCGAGGTTGGAGAGCCCGAAGATGCCGTGGCCGCTGGTGCAGCCGCCCGCCAGCCGCGTGCCGAAGCCGATCAGCAGGCCCCCGACGAACATCCACGCGACCTTGCCGGCCGGCCCCCAGCCGATCATCGTGTCGAACGTGCCCAGCGCCCACGTCGGCTCCCAGCCGCCTCCGAGCACCGCGGAGAGCACCCCGCCGAGCACCATCCCGGCCAGCAACGGGAGGCGCCAGCCGCTGCCCGCGCGCAGGCTGGGCCGGCGGAAGTACGGCTGATCCAGCACCAGCGCGCAGAGGTCCTCGAACCCCGTCGAGACCCCGAGCCGGCGGTTCCCCACGAAGAGCAGGGTGAGCGTGACCGCGGCGATCCCCGCGCCGCCCACCGCCCAGTGGATCGGGGTGAGGCCGTTCATGATCAGCGGCATACCATCTCCCTTCGCGTCCCTTCGCGCCGGCCGCACGGCCACGGACGTGCAGGCGCGCGGCGCGCGGTCGTGCTCAGTGTACGACCGCGCCGGACATGGCCCATCGCTCCGGCACCACCCGCACCACCACCACCGCCGCTCGCCGGCCCGCCGCCCCGGGGCCCCGAGCGCCCAGGCCCAGGCCTAGGCCTCCGAGGCGACGCGCATGACCGGCCACCTGTTGATGTGCGAGCCGCAGCACTATCGCATCGCCTACGAGATCAACCCGTGGATGCGGCGGCGCAACGCCGTGGTGGAGGCCGTGGCGCGCGCGCAGTGGCAGGCGCTGCACGGCGTGCTCGCCGGGCTCGGCGGGCTCGGCGTGCGCATCGAGCTGGTTGAGCAGGGGGGGGCGTTCCCGACATGGTGCTCACCGCCAACGCGGGCATCGCCATCGGCCGGCGGTTCATCCCCACGAACTTCCGCTTCGCGCAGCGACAGCCCGATGCGGAGCGGTTCATCCGCTGGTTCGCGGCGCGCGGCTACGAGATCGCCGCCATCCACGAGCCGCACTTCTGGGAGGGCGAGGGCAACGTGCTGGCGACGCCGCAGCGCGTCTTCGCCGGCTATCACTGCCGCACGGAGTTTCAAGCGCTCGATCACCTTTGAGATGGCCGAGACGCGCCTCGCCGCGGCGAACTGGTTCTGGTCCGACGACCAGCAGGACTTCGTCCACGTGGCCGAGCCCGACGCCGAGTCGGCGTCACGACCGCTCCCCCGTTAGAACAGCCTGTGCGGTAGGTCGGCGAGGCGTCTGTTCGCGATCAGTTCCCCGGCGCGCACCGCTACCTTGTTGGCAGTCTAGGAGATCTGGCGTCTTCAGCCTCGTGGTATTCCACTTCAGCATGTAGGTAATCCCGCCATGCTGTCCGCTGTTCGTCTGTGCCGAATGACACTTCTCTCTTCATCGCGATCACCCGGTCAGTGAGCGAAACTCCTGCAGGTGCTGACTCGTGCACAGCGGACAAGTTCGCCTCGGCTCGGTCGAGGACGGCCTTGGCCTGGGCGACGGCTTTGGCCGCTGCCCTCAATTCGACGATTTCGGCCGGCTCCTCCATCATTCGCTCCTTTGCGGTGAGCCGTCTCTAGCCCTGGACACGTCGCACGATCCGCGTGAACGCCTCCGTGCCGATGTTGTTCTCCGTCAGCAACGCTCGCCGCGGTCGCCCCTTCGGCCAGTAACAGGCTCGGTACGACGCGAGCTCCGGCACGAATTCGGTCCACAACGTCCGGGCCAGGAGCCCGACGACGAGTGCGCCCCGCGACATCGACTCCCGCAGCATGTCGCGCGTGTACAACCGCGACGGCGACTGCCGCGGAGGTGTGCTGGTGGGCCCGCAGGGATTCGAACCCTGGACCGATGGATTAAAAGTCCACTGCTCTACCACTGAGCTACGGGCCCGGCACGATTCTACCCGCTGGCCACGCCGGGCTGGCGTATCGCGGGCGCGGTCCCGGCGTCCAGCGCCACCCAACGCGCGTGCGTGAGTTGTTCTGAGCGCAGAGAGGTTGGTGACAGCCGGGGGCGGCCCATCCCCCTGCCTGCGCACGCGCGAGGAAGCACCGAACACGGAGCGCCCATCTCGCGATCGGGGGCCAGTGGGGGCGTAGCCCCCCCAAGCATCAGCGCATCCTGCTGCTGTTCCACAAGCCGCTCCCTCCGATTCGTTCCCCGCAGGATGGTCGGGGGTGACAGGAGCGGGAGCAACGGGTGAACGGCGCGTTGGAGCCGGGACATTAGTCCCCCAACCCCCGACCACGAACGTAGTGGCCGGAGCGGGCCGAACGTCACCGTGAGCACGGGCCGCTGGTCCGTTCGCACCACGCGGCCCGTTTCTACACGGACAGCGCAGGCCCGGCTGTGAGGGAGGTGGCTGTGACTACCGGAGCTCTGACGCTTTCCGCCGAGCAGGTTTACGCCCTGCGTGGGCGCCATCCGTTCGCCCCTGACCAGCCTGGGTCCCCGACGTGGTGCACAACGAAGGGTAGGAGGTGGCGAACGTCTGCTACCTCGAAGGCGAGCGGTTGCGCTCGGCGGAGGCGAGGCGCGACCTCCTGCGCGAACGCGGGCTCACGGCCCCCCGCACCGCCGAAGAGGCGATCGATCTCATCGCGCTTGCCGTGGAGGTGTTCGCGCCCGACGAGGGGTTCAGGGGCCGGCTGATCCAGCATTCCGGCTCCGAGCTGCGCATCGTGAACCGCGAGTGCCCCACCTACTCGCTGGTGGAGGCACAGAACTGGCACGGGGTGACCGCGTGCGCCTCCTGGCACCGCCGCCGCGGCTGGTTCGACGCGCTGGGCGTCGCCGCGTCGGACAGCGTGCTCTTCGAACGGAAATGGGGCGATCCGGCGTGCGTGTGCCTGCTGCGCGTGGAGGCGGTCGGCGCACTCCGCTGACGCGCGCCTGTGCCGGCGCTCCCGCGAACCGCGCTACGGCGCGGCGAGCACCGCGTCCAGCGCCTGCGTGAGCTCCTCGAGGGCCACGATGCCCTCGAGCTTCGCCGCCACCTTGCCCTGGCGGTCGATCACCGCGATGAACGGCTCGGAGAGCAGGCGCCACTCCTTGGCGGCCGGGACCGGGTTGAACGATCCCTTCCGCGCCGCCGGGATGTCGAACGGCTCGATGTGCACGAACTGCACGCGATCGCCGTACGCCTTCCACGCGGGGAGCACCACGGTGTCCAGCACCGGCCCGCAGAAGCGCGTCTGGCAGAAGGCGGGGGTGACGAAGGCAGCGACCACCGGCCTGCCGGAGCCGATCGCGTCCGCCAGCGTGATGTCGTGCAGCACCAGGTGTGGCGGCCTCGCCGAATCGATGTCGGCGATGTTCGCCACGTCCTTGAGGATCGCCTGCTTGCTGCCCGGCGCGGCGTCGCCGACGGCGGGCTCGCTGGTGTGCGGCAGCACCCGCAGCGTGAGCCGCAGGCCGCGATGGGTCTTGCCCTCCGCCTTCACGTCCAGCTCGATGCCCCAGAGGCCAGCCTCCGTGAACTCCACCATCGCCGTGAAGACCGTGGAGAGCGCGCCGTCGTGCGCGGGCGCCGGCGGCGCATCGTGGCGCGGCGCGGCGAGCGCCACGTCGTGCATGGCGGGCGCGCCGGGCGCGCCGCGCGGGCGATCGCCGGGCCACCGCGCGCCCTGGTGATCCGCGACGTCGATGGTGCGCGCGTTGAGCGTGAACGTCCCGGCCGCCGTGGCCGCGGTGGGCTGCTGCTCCGGATCGCCGGCGAGCCGGTAGAGGCGAGCGGTGACCTGGGCCTCGATCACCAGCGTTTGGTCCGGCTTGAACAGCGCGAATGCGAGCCGCGTCCGCCCCACGCCGAGGTTGGAGTTGACGTTCACCGGCGTGAACGGCGCGTCGCTGATCGACTCGGCGACGCCCCGCGCGTCCCAGCGCGCAGGGCCGGCGGAGCCGCCGCAGGCGGTCAGCACGGCCGCGGCCAGCACCACGGCGACCCGCGCCACCCGGCGCGGTGTCTGCGGGTTCATGAGCAACTCTCTGCGCCGGCGTCGCCCCGACGCCGTGGCGCGGTGGTGGGGTGTGCGATCAGTGTCGCCCGCCCGGGTCGGCAGGGCAACCCGTCCCCTCGGTCGCAGCGCGCGCCCCAGCGCGCGCCGCAGCGTCCGCTCACACTTCGCGGCGCAGGTACGCGGTCGAGAGGGCGTCGGCGTACTCGTTCCAGCGGCCGCCGTCGTGCGCGCGGGTCCACTGGATGCGTACGCGCGGGCGCGCGCGTGCCAGCGCGTACGCCTCCTGCACCAGGTCGAGGTTCTTCACCGCACCGTCCCGCCGTCGCCAGCCGTTGCGCTCCCACGCAGCGGCCCACTGCGTGAGCGTGTTCACCGCGAGCGCGCTGTC
>SHYR01000028.1 GCA_009692705.1 Dehalococcoidia bacterium | reverse complement strand
ACTCCTACCTCCACCGCGTGCTGGAGGCGCGCGTCCCGCGCGCCTCGGACGCTCCGGAGCGCGTGCTGCGCGAGCGGCTGGAGGAGGAGCTGGAGCTCACGCTCGAGGCGCGCGAGCGGCGCGAGGAGCGCATGGGCGCGCTGCGCCGGGAGGTGCAGGAGGGCCGCACCGTGGACCTCAGCGGTCTGGAGCTGGAGGTCTCGCCCGCCCAGGTGCTGGACCTGTCGCGCGGCCACGTGATCGGCGAGCCGGGCCCGCCTCGAACGTAGCACGCGATGCCCCCAGCGGGCGTCGAGGCGCTGCCCCCTGACCCCTCCCTGCGCGGGAAGGGGGCTGGGGGATGGGCGAGCGCTCCCCTCTTCTTCAGAACCCCTCCCGCGCAGGGAGGGGTCAGGGGGTGGGCCGCCCTACACCTGCCAACCTCGAGGGAGCGCGCACAGATCGACGAGCCCCGCGGCCCTGCGGCGCGGGGCTCGCGCGGGTCACGCGACGGCGAGCCCGATGCCCGCACCGCGCTAGGCGGTCGCCTCTTCGTCGCCGGCTCCGGCTTGCTCGCGGCGCGCGGTCGCGCTCGGCGCGAGGGCGCGCGGCTTCGTGGCCGGGCTGGCGCTCGCGAGGTGCTTGTCGGCCTGGTCCACGCGATCCAGCACGGAGCGCACCTGCGGCGAGTCGGCGGCCAGCGGCTCCAGCGCGCGGCGCAGCTGCTGCACCGACCGCCCGATCTCGGCGGGGTCGGTGGAGCCGGAGCTGGCGAGCGCGGTCAGCGCCTCCTGGCGGCTGACCAGGAAATCCTTCACCGCCTCGAAGGCGTCTGAGCGCATCGAGTCGAGCATGCGCATCATCACCTTGCGCTGCTCCGCGAGGTTGAGCTCGAGCACCTCCATCTCGCCGTCGAAGCGCGAGAGCGCCACCTCCACGGTGTCCCGCTGCTCCTCGCCGTAGTGGAGGAAGGGCAGGCGCTGCTGGTCGATCTGCTCGCGCGTGGCGGCGATCCGCGCGCGCTAATCGGCGAGGTATTCGGCGAAGGAGCGCGCCACGTGATCGGAGCCCGACTCGTTCATCCGCTGCTCGAGGGCGTCGAGGTTCGCCTCCTCGCCATCGGCGTACTCGTTGAGCGGGCGCAGCCGCTCCTCCAGGTTGCCCAGCATCCGCTGCATCGTCGCGCTCTGGTGCACCAGCAGCTCGTGCAGCGGCTCCATCTCCGCCTCGAACTGCTGGCGCATGGAGCCGAGCAGCTCGGACTGGGTGTGGCACACGCCACCAGCCCGCGGCGCGGTACGATGGTGCGACGGACCGTTCCGCACGCGGAGGGGGAGGCTGAGATGACCGGTCGTGCGCTGACGCGCGATCTCCAGCACGCGATGATCGGCGGCGTCTGCTCGGGCATCGCCCGCCGCTACGACTTCGACGTGACGCTGGTGCGCCTCGTCGCGGTGCTGCTCACCGTGGCGACGGCGGGCCTCGGCATCGCGATCTACGTCGCAGCGTGGGTGATCATGCTGGCCTCGGCGGGTCGCATCGCTACCGCGCGCCTGCCGATCGATACGCCCGAGCGCCTCGCCGAGGAGCTGCACGAGCTCGGCGACCGCCTGGCGGAGACGGCACGCGGGCTGGCCGAACGCGCGCGCGAGGCGGCGGAGGAGATCGCGGAGATCGCCGAGCTGGCGCGCCGCGTTGCGCGGGCGCGCGCGGCCGCGCCCCGCGAGATCGACGGCACGGGCGTGTCGCTGCCCGCGGAGGACGAGCCGACCGCCGCTGACGTCATGCCGACGCCGCCACCCTCGTGACCGCGAGATACTCAGACGCTGCCGACGCCTCGGCGCTGCGCGCGCGCGTGGACGACGGCAGCGTCGCCTACTGGCGCACGCTCGGCATCGTCGTGGAGCGCGTGGACGGCCCCGGCCACGCCGTGCTGTCGCTGGCGATGCGCGAGGCGCTGGGGACGCGGCGCCCGGAGGTGATGCACGGCGGCGCGATCGCCTCGCTGATCGACGCGGCGGCGGGGGCGGCCGTGATCACCCTGCGCGAGGAGGGCGACGACACCTGGAGCGGCCAGGCCTCGCTCGACCTCAACGTGACCTTCCTCAACGCCGCCACCACCGCCATCGTCGCCGAGGCGAAGGTGCTCAAGCACAGCCGCTCGCTGGCCTTCGTGAGCGTCGACGTGCGCGACGACACGGGCGAGCTGGTGTCGGTGGGGCGCGTGACCTACTCGATCATGCGCCGCCAGCGGTAGCCGACGCCGGTCACACCCAGCCGAAGGCGGTGCCGGTGCGGTAGGTGCGCCAGCAGAAGAGCGCGATCAGCGCGAGCGCGGCGAGCGTCAGACAGGCGGGAAACGCCGTCCAGACCTGCATCCCGAGCATCACCATCACCAGCACGCCGAACATGCACACCGAGGCCAAACGCTTGCGGCGGAGACGGAGCGCACCAATGCGCGCCGCGACCGCCGGATCCGGGCCGCGCGCGAGTTGTGCGAACTCCGCGTCGATGCGCGGCTGCAGCCAGACATAGACGTACAGCAACACCCCGCTGATGAACACGAGCAACACCAGCTTCGCCATCAGCCGCCAGTTCTCCGCGAAGGCGCTCCCGTCCAGGCCGCGCTCCGCCGCGAGCCATACGCCGGTCACCAGCGCGGTGGCCTGAAAGATGAAGCAGGGGATCGCCCGGCCCTTGACCATCTCCTCCAGGTAGAGGTCAACGCGATCGCCGAGCGGCGGCCCCATCCGCGCCCGCTGGTTGACCGCGACGAGCGCGTAGGCGGGCCACGCCATCAGCACCGCGGTCAGCACGTGCACGGTGCGGAGCGCCGCCGGCAACCACTCGACTTCGCTGCCCATGATGCGGCTCCACCCGTCTGCGGCGTCGGGCGGCGCCGTACGCCGCCGTGCACCACCGCCCGCGGCCCGCGCCTACGCCTCGAAGGTCTCCTGCGCGAAGAGGTCCGCCTGCGCGCTGCGCGGCGAGGGGTCGATGCCGAGGTGCGCGTAGCCGGCGCGGCCCAGCACGCGCCCTCGAGGCGTACGCTGCAGGAAGCCGATCTTCAGCAGGTACGGCTCGTACACGTCCATGATCGTGTCGGCCTCCTCGGAGATCGCCGCCGCCAGCGTCTCCAGGCCCACCGGGCCGCCGTCGAAGCGCTCCGCCATCACCTGCAGCAGGTCGCGGTCCATCTGGTCCAGGCCGAGGTCGTCGATCTGCAGCTGCGCGAGGGCGGCGCCGGCCACCGCGCGCGTGATCACGCCGTCCGCGCGCACCTCGGCGAAGTCGCGCACGCGGCGCAGCAAGCGGTTCGCCACGCGCGCCGTGCCGCGCGAGCGCCGCGCGATCTCGGCGACGCCGTCCGGCTGGATACGACAGTGCAGCACCTCGCCGGAGCGCGCGACGATGCGGCGCAGCGCCGCCTCGTCGTAGAACTCCATGCGATAGGCAGAGCCGAAGCGGTCACGCAGCGGTTGGGAGACGAGCGCGAAGCGCGTGGTCGCGCCGATCAGCGTGAAGCGGTTCAGCTTCAGCCGGATGTCCCGCGCCTTCGGCCCCTTGCCGAGGATGATGTCCACGGCGAAGTCCTCCATCGCCGGGTACAGCACCTCCTCGACGGGGAGCGAGAGGCGATGGATCTCGTCGATGAAGAGGATGTCGCCCGGCTGCAGGCTCGTGAGCAGCGAGGCGAGGTCGCCGGCGCGCTCGATCGCGGGGCCGCTGGTGATGCGGATCGAGACGCCCATCTCCGCCGCCACGATCATCGCCAGCGTGGTCTTGCCGAGGCCGGGGGGGCCATGGAAGAGCAGGTGATCGAGCGGCTCGTCGCGCTGCCGCGCCGCCTCGATGGCGATGCGCAGGCTCTCCTTGATGCGCTCCTGCCCGAAGTACTGCTCGAGCCGGCGCGGCCGCAGCGAGGTCTCGAGCGGCGCGTCCTCCTCGATCGCGATCGGGGTCAGCGGACCGGGGCGCACCGGGGGCGGGTCGCCGTGCTGCTCAGCCATGCCACCAGTATACAGAACGGACGTTCGATGTCGAGGGCCGGCCGCGCCACGGGCGGGGCCGGCGTGCCTACACCGCCTCCAGCTCCGCGCGCACCTCGTCCGGCAGGCCGTCGCCGTCGTCGGTCACCAGCTCGTCCTCGAACTCCTCCTCCGCCTCCGCCACGAAGACGCCGTCCTGCTCGCTTACTCCGCCGCTCCTCCCCACCCTTCGGGTCTCTCGCCTCGCACTCCGCCCGCCCCCGACCGCGCGCTCTCCACGCCCCGGGCTCGGCGGCACCTGTCGAGTTGGAGGATAGGAACGTCCGTTCTACCTTGTCTAGCGGCCTACGGCGCTGGACCGCCGGCATATCAACGGGGTGTAGCGCGGGGGCGGAACGCCCCGTGCGATGATCGATGCACGGCCGGCGGCGTCCGGTCGCCGTCCCCGCGTGGGCCCAGAGGAGCCCGCCAGCGGACGGGCCGCATTCATCTCCACAAGCCTCGCACTGGCTGGGCGCCCGAGTGGGGGCACCGGGGATGGGCGGTGGCTCGGTTCAGACGGTCAGCTACTCCTCAAGTGTTTCGCGTTCGGAGGAGGTTAGCCATGGACCAGTGGGAGTACCGCGTCGCCTACGTCGACTCGCGCGGGCGCATCAGCTGCGAGGGCGTGGAGTTCATCCGCCAGTCGGGTGAGCACCGCACCACCTTCGTCGCCCGTTACCTGACGGCGCTGGGACTGGAGGGCTGGAGCCTCAGCGGCATCCAGCACCTCGGACGAGCGGAGACCGCGTACTTCGTCCTGCAACGCCCGCACCTCGCGGGCGCGGCGGGCGCGGGGGCGCCGCCATCCACGAGCGCGGCGGCGAGCACGCCGCCCGCCGCGGACTAGCGGCGAGCATCGCAGCGCAGGGCCGCCTGAGCGGCTACGTCTGAACCAGCCCGACCGAGGCGCCGCCGCGCACGCGCGTACGATGGCGCGCATGACCGCGGAGCCGGAGCCCGACGCCGAGCCGCGCACGACCATCGTGCTGCGCGACATGACGCGGCGCGACATCCGCGCCGTGCGCCGCATCGAGTCCGCCGCCTACCGCGACGCCTGGCCAGCGCGCGTCTTCGAGACCGAGCTCGCCAACGCCTTCGCCCGCTACCGCGTCGCCGTGGAGCGCCCCGCCGAGGCGGCGCCGCGGCGCGGCCCCGTCGCCGCGCTCCGCCGTCACCTGGGCCGCAAGCGCATCGTCGGCTTCAGCGGCGTCTGGTACATGGTGGACCAGCTGCATCTCGTCACCATCGCCACCGCGCCCGCCGAGCAGGGGCGCGGCATCGGCCAGCGCCTGCTGCTCGACTGCCTCGACCTCGCGCGCGCGGCGGATCTCGCCACCGTCGTGCTCGAGATGCGCGTCTCCAACCACCGCGCGCGCGCCCTCTACGAGCGCTTCGGCTTCCGCCGCAAGGGCACGCTCAAGGCCTACTACCAGGACAACGACGAGGACGCCGACGTGATGATCAGCGGCGTGCTGGACGACGCCGCCACCCGCGCCCACATCGAGGCGCTGCGCGCCGAGCACCGCCTGCACTACGGCGCGCTCTCCGCCGAGTAGACCGTGCCGGACTCACCCTCCACCGGCACCGTGCGCCGCTCGCGCACGCGCGTGTAGAACAGCACCGCGCCCGCCACCGGCAGCACGCTCGCCAGCGCGAACACCGTGGCGTTCGACGTCGCCTCCACCAGCAAGCCGAGCCCGATCCCGCCGGCCACCGCGCCCACGTCCCACGCCATCGTGTACGTCGCCATCGACGCCCCCATCCCCGTGGCCGGCGTGCGCCCCACCACCAGCGCCACGATCGACGTCTGCGTCGCCGCCAGCCCCAGGCCGTAGAGCGCCGCGGCGATCAGCAGCATCGTCTGGCTGTGCGCCGACGCCAGCACCAGCAGCCCCGCGCAGCCCAGCACCAGCGCCGGCATCACCACCGCGGTGGCGTTCAGGCGATCCGCCAGCCACCCCACGCTGAACCTCGACGCCACCTGCGAGACCGCGACCACGGTGTAGAACAACCCGGGGTTCCCCAGCCCGCGCTCATCGGTGAACAGCGGCAGGAACGCGATCACCGCCCCCCACGGCGTGGTCACGCAGAGGAACACCAGCGCCGGCAGCAGCGCCGGCCGCGAGATCCACGCGCGCGCCCGCCACGGGAGCGCGGGCGGCGGCGCGGGCCGCTGCGGATCGCCCGCCAGCATCCCCATCGCCAGCGCCACCAGCGCCGCCGCCGCCGAGACGAGGAAGGCCACCCGCATCGACGCCGCGCCGATGATCCACACCGCCGCGGCCGCCGCGTACAGCTGCGCGGCGGCGTTCGCCGACTGGTACAGGCCGATGCCCAGCCCGCGCCGCGCGCTCGGCAGCGCGTTCCCCACAATCGCCAGCAGCGCCGTGGTGAAGAACCCCATCGCCACGCCGTGCAGCAGCCGGAACGCGAGCATCGGCCACGGCCCGAGGCCCAGCGCGTAGCCACCGAAGGCGATCGCGTTGCCGAACGCGCCCAGCCGCACCCAGCGCTGCCGGCTCCCCGCGTCCACCCACACGCCTGTCAACGGCCGCGTCAGCATGCCGGAGATCCCCATCGCCCCCACCACAAGCCCTACCACCCACGCCGGCTCCCCCGCGAGCGAACGCGGCACCTGCACGAGCGACATGTTGTAGGAGATGAACAGGGCGTGCACGCTCAACATCGCGAAGGCGAACGACGGCGTGAACAGGCGCGGGGAGCGGGCGGCCGGTACGCTGATCGACATCGAGCCGCCATCGTACGCGCGGTCACGCGCGGGGGCACGGAACGGCCCCGCTCGCGCGGGGCCGGGGCGACGCCGCCGCAGCGCGGACGCTACTCCTCGGCCTCCCCCTCGTCCTCCTCGGTCTCGGCCGGGTCGTGAACGTACGCGAGCAGCCGCTCACCGCGGCGCACGAACAGCGTCAGCCGCCCCGCCGCCTCCTCTGACCGCACCCACGCCGGCAGCACCGCGCCGTGACCGCGCTCGAGGTAGGTCGCCCCGGTGAAGCGGAAGCGGCGGCCGTCCACGGTGACGTAGTACGGCGGCGGCTGGGGCGCTTCGCCCATGTCCAGCGTGAAGACGTCGACGCCGCCCGTGGAGAGCACGGAGAGATCGTCGAAGGTGAGCGTGATCGCCGTGAGGTCTGCCGTCATGGTCGCTGCCGCACCCGTCCCTGCCACCGCCGCCTCCTGTGCGCCGCCCTGCGCCGCCCGAATGATACGGCGGCGTCCCGGCCCGGGCTACCCTCGCCGCGCGGCGGCGGCCCGCCGCACGTCCGGGGCGCTCAGCACGCAGATCAGCGCCACCGTCACCGCCGAGGCGACGCACCACTCGCAGATCGCGTCGATCACCGCCAGCTCGAGGTAGGTCAGGTACGCCGAGTAGAGCGTACCGCCCAGCGCCAGCGCGAACGTCCACACCGGCAGCAGCGCGGCCACGCCCGCGGCCGGCGCGGACCGCGCGCTGTCCTCGCGCCACGGCCCCACCCGCCGCGCCACCAGCACCGCCGCCAGCGCCAGGTACATCGCCAGCCCGAAGGCGGCGACCGGAATGCCGGCCACCTTCGCGTACTGCGACTGCTGCACCGTGTGGCAGTCCCCGAGGCCCGAGCACAGCGGCTCCACCCGGTCGTTGATCGCAACGTACGTGAGGTAGGCCGCGATCCCCACCCCCAGCAGCGCGAGCAGCAGCAACACGTCGCGGCGGCGCGGCATCATCGCGGCATCGTCGTCGGCATCACCGCGCCGCTACCGGCCCGCCGCCGCCTGCGCCGTGGCGATCGCCCGGCGGAACCGTTCGATCGGCGAGGAGCCGCCCACCGCCTCCTCGCCCTCGCCCGCCGGCGCGTCCGGCAGCGCCCTGCCGTCGATCTCGAAGGAGGGGGTGAGGAAGATGCCCCGCTCCTGCGCCTGCCGCGCCAGCTCCGCGACCACCGCGCGCTTCTCGCCCGACTGCAGGCAGCGGTCGAACGCCTCGACGTCGAAGCCCCCGACCTGCGCCGCCACCTCACGCGCGTACCGCTTGAGGCGCGCCGCGCCGAACGCGCCGGCGTTCTCGTGCCCCTGCCGCAGGAACAGCACGTCGTGGAACTCCCAGAAGCGGTGCTGATCCGCCGCGCACTCCGCCGCCTCGGCGGCGCGCTTCGAGTCCTCCCCCAGGAACGAGAGCGGATGGAACTCGATGCTGGCGATGCCGGTCTCCACGAACTCCCGCACCACCGCCGGCTCCGTGTACGTCGTGTAGACGCGGCAGTACGGGCACTGGAAGTCCTCGTACGCGACGATCCGCACCGGCGCGTTCGGGTCGCCCAGCACCCGCCCGTGCGCGGCCGCCGCGCGCGCGATCGGCACGTAGGGCGCCGTGCCGGCGCTCGCCGCCGGGGGGTTGAGCGCGATCAGCACCGCCACCACCGCCAGCACCGCCACGATCGACGCGGCGACCGGCGGCCCGCCCCAGGCGTCGAAGCGCGCGCGCCAGCACTGCCCGGGCGGCGGCGGCGACATCACCCCTCACTTCCCCGCCGCGATCTGCGCCGCCTGGATCGCGCGGCGGAACACCTCGATCGGCTGCGCGCCGCGCACGCCCACCAGCACCACGACCGCGGCGATCGATCCGAACACCGGCAGCCCGCCCCAGGCATCGAAGAACTCGCGCCAGCGCGGCTTCGGCTTCCCTGGCGGCGCGCCGCCCGCTCCCCCCGCGCTGCTCGCGGCGCGCGGAGCGCCCGTCCGCCGCGGTGGCCGCCTGCGACTGCCTCGTCCCACGTGCACACCTGCGTTCCGCCAAACATTCTCGACCGCGAGCAGGCGCGCCGCGCTAGCGCACGCCCGGCTCGGGGGAGCGGTTGCGGTTGGTGGTCACGAAGTCGCGCAACTGCTGCTCTTGCAGCGGCATCGCCGCGGTCAGCCGCCGCCCCCACGACACCAGCGACACGGGGGCGCTGTTCGCCGGGCGCGGCGACAGCACCACGTCGTCGCTGTACGCGTGCGCGACCTTCCGCAACGTCTGCAGGTCGCCCGGCCCCAGCAGGTCCGGCCGGTAGGAGATCCAGATCATGCCGTGCTCCAGCGAGTGGATCAAAAACCCGTCCTGCTGCGATTCGTCGTAGACCCCCGGCGCCAGCGGCGAGGCGAAGTGCGGGCCGCCCGCCGGCGGCTGCCCCTCCGGGATCTGCATCGACGCCTCGCTTCCCACGTGCGTCGCCGGCCCCAGCGTCACCTCCTCGCCGCGCAGCGGCGCCGTCGAGACGCCTCCGCCCTCGGGGCGCGCCCGGAACGCCACCACCGCGAGCACCACGACGGTAAGCGCGAGCACCCCCACCACCACCGGGCCGCCCGCCGCATCAATCCGCCCACGCCACCCGCCCCGCGGGGCGCGCGGCGTCGAGCGCCCGGAAGGTGGTCCGCCCGATCGCTGCGCGCGCTGCTCTGGTCGCCTGCGAATGTTCCCGCCCACGTGGCTCTCCTTGCGCTCCGTCGATGATTCGCGACCACGAGCGGCGGCGCAATACTGGATCGCGGTCGGCCGGGCGGAGCGGTGGCGGCGCTTCGATTATCCTCAGCCGGCCGCCGGCGCGGCAACCCGCTACCCCCCCCCCGCGCTGCCGGCCGGGAGCACACCGTGACGCCCTCCGCCCCCCGGCGCTTCCGCACCGACCGCAACGTGCGGCTGCTCTACACACTCGGCGCGCTCACGCAGTTCCAGCCCGGCCTGGCGATCTGGGTCGTCTACCTGCTCGACTTCCGCCACCTCTCGCTGGCGCAGGTGGGGCTGATGGAGGCGTTCTTCTGGGGCGTGAAGGTGCTCGTGGAGGTGCCCGCGGGCGCGGTCGCCGACCGCTTCGGCCGCCGCGCCGCCTTCGCGCTCGGCCTCGTGATCGAGGCGAGCGGCGTGGTGCTCTTCGCCTTCGCCTCCAGCTACCCGCTGCTGCTGCTCTCGTACGTGCTGTGGTCGGGCGGCTTCTCCTTCCGCTCCGGCAACGACCACGCCTACCTCTACGACGCGCTGGCCGCCGAGGCCCGCACCCTCGAGTTCACCGCGCGCGCCGGGGTCTACCAGGCGTGCACCACGCTGGCGTTCACCGCGAGCGGCATCGCGGGCGCGTGGCTCGCGGCGCGCACCACGCTGCAACTGCCGTTCCTGCTCGGCGCCGTCCCCTACTCGATCGCACTCGGCGTGCTGCTGCTGATGCGCGAGCCACCGCGCGGCGTCAGCGCGCTCGGGCGCCTCGGCTACCGCCAGACGCTCGGCGCCGCGCTGCACGCCCTGCGCGCGAGCCGCGTGGTGTGCTACGCGCTGCTGTTCGAGATCGCGCTGACGACAGCGCTGGTCCCGGTGATCCTGCTGCAACAGCCGTTCCTGCAACGCCAGGGCGTGCCGCTCGCGCTCTTCGGGCTGCTGCAGGCGCCCGCCTCGCTGGCCGGGGTGGCGGGCGCGGTGTTGAGCGCGCGTGTGGCGCGGGCCGCGGGCACGCTGCCGCTCGCCCTGGGTACGCTCGCCACCACCGCGGGCGGCCTCGCCCTGCTCGCCGCCGTCGATCACCCCGCGGCGTTCGCCGGCTTCGTGGCGATCCACGCCGCGCTCGGCCTCGCCACGCCCGCGCTCGCCGCCTACGTCAACGACCGCACCGACTCGGCCATCCGCGCGACGATCATGTCGGTGGTGCCGCTGGGCACCGCGATCACCTTCGCCATCACCGGCCCCTTCGCGGGCGTCGCCGGCGACGCCTCGCTGCGCCTCGCCTTCGCCGGCATGGCCGCCGTGATCGCGCTCACCGCGGGCGCCTGCTACGCGCTCTGGCTGCGCGCGGACGCGGAGCGCGCCTCGGGCCCCCTCGCCCGCGGAGCGGGAGAGGGCTGGGGGTGAGGGCGCACGCACAGCGTCGAGGGCTACGCCGTCACCACCTCCGCCGCCTCCACCACCTCGGGCACGGCGCCGGGCGCGCGCGCGAAGGTGTAGGCGTCGGCGGCGTAGTCCACGGTGATGCGGTCGCCCGCCGCGTAGCCGCCGGAGAGCACCTGCTTCGCCAGCGGGTTCTCCACGCGCCGCTCGATCGTCCGCCGCAGCGGCCGCGCGCCGAAGTCGGGGTCGTACCCCTCCTGCGCCAGCGCCGTGCGCGCCGCCTCCGTCACCACCAGCTCGATGCGG
>SHYR01000027.1 GCA_009692705.1 Dehalococcoidia bacterium | reverse complement strand
AAGGTCGCCGTGAGCAGTCGCATGACATCGTCACGCTCCTGCTCGTTCAGCCCGCGCATGGCGAGGATGCGCGTCGCCGCGTCGGGGTCGCGCAGCGCGCTCAGGTGCACGCGGTCGAAGTCGAGCGTCGAATCCTCGTCCGCGAGCCGCTGGAGCGAGGCGAGCAGCTCACGCCGCCGCGCCGGCTCGATGCGTGGCCAGAGCCGCAGCATCGCCGCAGCAGTCTCGTTGCCCGCGTTGGTGAGCGCCGCCAGGTCGTGATACGGGATCGGCTCGCCGGCGTCGGCGACCGCAGCGATCACCTCGTCCGCGGTCAGCCGCTGCTCGGCCGCCTCGAAGTCTTCGCGGTCGAGTTCGCCGTGGTCGTCGAAGCCGCCGGCGCCGCCTGTGGGGGTGGAATCGTCCGGCATCAGGCCCACAGTGTACGCAGCCCGCCCGCCGCGGTCGACGCCGACCGGGTACGGTGGCCGGCGAGCTGCCGCCCAGCCCTACGCCGGCGTCGCGCCGCGCTCTGGCTTCGGATCGCGCTGGAGCAGGGCGGCCACCGCCTGCTCCGGCGGCAGTCCGGTGTACAGGATGGCGTGCAACGCCTCGGTGATCGGCATCTCCACCCGCAGCCGCTCTGCGAGCCCTAGCGCGGCCGGCGTGGTGGCGGCGCCTTCCGCCGTCTCGCCGATCTCGGCCAGCGCATCACCGGTCGTGCGCCCCTGCGCCACCAGCTCACCGAGCCGGCGGTTGCGCGAGAGCGCGCTGTACGAGGTGGCGATCAGGTCGCCCACCCCCGCCAGTCCGAGGAACGTGAGCGGATCGGCGCCTGCGGCGACGCCCAGGCGCGTAATCTCCGCCAGCCCGCGCGTGATGATCGCCGCCTTGGCGTTGTCGCCGTAGCCGAGCGCGTCCACCATCCCCGCAGCAATCGCCACGATGTTCTTCAGCGCGCCCCCGAACTCCACACCCACGATGTCCGCCGATGTGTAGACGCGGAAGCGCCCGCTGTGGAACGCGTCGCGCAGGTTGTCGAGCGGCGCGTCGGCCGAGGCGATCACGGTCGTACTCGGCAGCCCCTGCGCCACCTCGCGCGAGAGATTCGGCCCGGAGAGCGCAGCCACGGGCCGCCCCGGCAGCGCGTCGCGCAGCACCTCGGACATGCGCCGGCCGGTGGCGATCTCGATGCCCTTGCTCGCGGAGAGCAGCATCGCCCGTGGCGGCACCATTGAGGCCACCGCCGCAGCGTTCCCGGCCACGGTTTGCGCTGGTGTGGCGAAACAGACCAGATCCACCGCACGCAGCGCGTGAGAGTCGGCGGTGACCACCAGCCCTAGCGGGAAGGCGATGCCAGGCAGCCGCCGATGGTGCTCGCGGGCCGCCTGCAGCACCTCCGCCTCGGCCGGGGTGCGGGCGAGCAGCGTCACCGCCACCCCGTTGCGCGCGAGCAGCACCGCGAGCGTGGTGCCCCACGCCGTCGGCCCGATCACGGCCGCGGCGTGCACCGTCACGCCCCGTGCTGCGCGCGCGGCGCGCCCCCCTGCCCCATCCGCGGCTCCGTGCCACTGCGCACGCGCCGCAGGTTCCCGAGGTGATTCACCTCCACCGAGAGCGTGACCGCGACGCCGAACACGAGGTACTCCGCTGCCAGCCATCCGTTCACGACCCACAGCACCATCACCGCCAGGCCGAACGCAGTCCCCACCATCGACATCACGGAGACGTAGCGCGTGGCCGCGAGGATCGCCCCGCTGGCCACGATCGACAGCAGCGCAGCCGCCGGCGCGATCGCCAGATACGCCCCGAAGGTCGTGGCGACGCCGCGGCCGCCACGGAAGGCGGCGAACAGTGGCCATGTGTGCCCCGCCACCGCGCCGACGCCGCCCAGCGCCGCGGCCCACGGATCGTCGCTGAACGCGCGGCCGGCGAGCACCGGCGCGGCCCCCTTCGCTATGTCGAATGCCAGCACCGCGAACGCCACGCCGGGGCCAAGCGTCCGCAGCGAGTTCGTAAAGCCGGTCTTGCCCGAGCCGAACTCGCGCACATCGACCCCGCGCACCACCTGTCCCGCGATGAGCCCCGCCGGTACGGAGCCGAGCACGTAGGCGCCCACGAACATCGCCAAAGCGATCACGCCGACTCCTCACGGCGATCCTCGGAGCGGCGCCGGAAGCGCATCCTGATCGCGGTCCCCTCGAAGCCAAACACGGCGCGGATGCGGTTCTCCAGGAAGCGCCGGTACGAGAAGTGCAGCAGCTCCGGGTCGTTCACGAAGAATACGAACGTGGGTGGAGCCACCTCGGCCTGCGTCACGTACATGACCTTCAGCCGCCGGCCGTGCACTGCGGACGGGCCGTGCTCTGATATCGCCTTCTGGACCATGAGGTTCAGCTCGGAGGTCTGCACCCGCCGCCGCCGCACCTGGTCGATGTGCACGGCCAGTTCCAACAGGTCGTGCACCCCCTCGCCCGTCAGCGCCGACGTGAACTGCACCGGCGCCCACGGCACGAACTGGTACCGGCGGTCGAGCCGGCTCGCGAAGCCGCGGCGGTCATCGCGGTCCTCCGCGAGGTCCCACTTGTTCACCACCAGAATCAGCCCCTTGCCATGGTCCGACACTATGCCCGCGATGTGCGTGTCCTGCGCGACTGTCGCCTCCCCCTGGTCCACGATCAGGAACACCACGTCCGCGCGCCCGATGGCGTGCTCCGCAGATTGCACGGCGTGCCGCTCCACCCCGCGCTCGATCTTGCCGCGGCGGCGGATGCCGGCGGTGTCGACCAGCAGCATCAGGTGCCCCTCGAACTCGAACGGCGTATCGATGGCATCGCGCGTGGTGCCGGGTACTTCGGAGACGATCACGCGTTCCTGTCCCAGGATCGCGTTCACCAGCGACGACTTCCCCACGTTCGGCCGGCCCACCACCGCGATGCGCAGCCGTTCCTCGCGCTCGGGCGCCTCGATCGCCGGGACGAGTTCGATGATGCGGTCCAACAACTCGCCGATGCCCTGGCCGTGGTACGCGGAGATCGCTATCGGCTCGCCGAGGCCGAGCGTGTAGCAGTCGTCGAGGCGGGCGGCCGCCCCCTGCCGGTCCGTCTTGTTCGCCACCAGCAGCACCGGACGCGCCGAGCGCCGCAGCAGGTCGGTGATCGCCTCGTCCGCCGCCGAGATGCCGTCCGCGGCGTCCACCACGAACAGGATCACGTCCGCCTCCGCAATCGCCTCCAGCACCTGCTGGCGGATGAGGGCGGAGAACGGGTCGGCATCCGGCCCTTCGACGCCCCCAGTATCGACCACACGCACGTAGCGCCCACGCCACTCGCAGTACCCGTACAGCCGGTCACGTGTAGTGCCGGGTATCTCCTCCACTAGGGCGCGCCGGGTGCGCGTGAGCCGGTTGAACAGGGCGGACTTGCCCACGTTCGGACGGCCGACGATAGCGACCAGCGGGGCGTGTTCGGGTGGTGCAGTCATGGCCGCGTCAGCGTAACGGAGACGAGTGCGGGCTGCACTTCGCGTACGGCCACTCCGTCCGGCGCCACCGGGCTCACCCGCACGTCGACGGTGCCGACATTGAGCGCCGCTCCGTCCACCACGGCACGCACCGTGCCCGCGGCCAGCGCGTTCAACCTGGGCACAGGCCCCTCCAGCAGCACGGCGACCGTGGCGGGGGTGACGCGTGCCGTGAAGCCGGGGCGCAGCCCGGTCACCTCCACCGTCACCGGCAGCGTGACCGCCGACACGATCGGCGCGATCGTCACCTCCACCACTGCCGTGGTCACCGCCGTCGCCATCCCCTCCGGTGGAGCGACCCGCGTGACGATGCGCATGTCCGCCTGCTGTCCCGTCAGGTCCACGCGCTGCAGCCGCAGGGCGTCCACGCCCTGGAGCACATCGATCGCGCCTTCCGCGCGCACGGATGGCGGTGTGATCTTGATCGCTGTGACACGGTAGCCCGGCGCCGGCTGGCCTCCGACCTCGACCTCGAGCGGCAGCACACGCGAGAGCGTGTTCTGCCGCAGCGAGACCGCGACGCGCGCCGTGGCTGGCCGCACCGTCACGCCTCGTATCTCGCCGCCGCCCTCGGCCACCGCGGTCAGCGTCACCGCCTGCTCGAGGCCGACGATGAGCCCCGTGACGTTGATCGGGGCGACCACCTCGCTCACCAGCACCACCAGCGACCGCGCACCGGAGACCTCTGCCTGCGGACGGTCAGGCGTCGTCCCCGTCAATGCATAGCCGCGGGGGAGTGTCCCCACCACCTGTGGGACCACGCGCACCTGCTTCGTCACCAGTTGTTCCAGGTTCACCGTCACCGCCGAGGGCGCTACATCGATCAGGCGCACCCGGCTCAGGCCGATGATCTCGACGTGCACGGGCACGAATTGCTCCCGCGCCTCCACCTGGTTCAGATCGACGAACGCGCGAAAGTTCCCGGCCGTCATGCGCTCCCAGCGGTCCTCTGGTGCGGCGACACGCACCCGCAGCGAGGGCAACGTGTTGGCGACCGCGTACTGCGGCCCGACGTTCACCGCCTCGATCACGATCGGTAGCGGCACCACGTCCTCGCGTGTCGGGTTCTCATCCTCCGTCACCACCACCCACAAGGCGACGCCGATCACGAGCGAGAACACCGTCAGGCCCGGCGAGCGCCTGATGTGAAAACATGCACGCCGCAGCACATCGACCGCGACTGCGAGCGCGGCGGCGGCGCGCTGCTGCATGCCCATGTCAGGACGCCTGCCGCTCAGCGCCGGCGACGTCCGCCTCTACCGCAGCGGTCGCCCCAGCCCCCTCGTTTAGGGTGAGCAGGCTATACAGCAGGCTGCTCAGTCGCGCCTCATCGAGCCCCGGCAGTACGCGCCCGCCCACGGCCAGAGAAATCTCCCCACGCTCCTCGGACAGCACCACCACCACCGCGTCCGAGCGCTCCGTGATCCCCATCGCCGCGCGATGCCGCATCCCCCACTCCGGCGGCACCGCGGCCTCCGACAGCGGCAGCGTGCACCCCGCCGCCAGCACGCGGTCGAGCCGGACGATCGCGGCACCGTCGTGCAGCGGCGTGTTCGGTGCGAACACGCTTCCCAGCAGCTCCACCGACAGCTCGGCGTCCAGCGCCACCCCCGTGTCGATCACGTCGCGCAGGCCGGTCTCACGCTCGAACACGATCAGTGCGCCGCGCCGTTGCGCCGCCAGTTGCCGCGCCGCGCGCACCACGGTGGCCACCGCGTGCACGCGCTCCTCGCGGCGCGGCAGCGTACGCAGCCCGGTGCGCCCCAGCCGCTCGAGCGCCCGCCGGATCTCCGGCTGGAACACAATCGCGAGCGCGATCACGAGGCCCGTCACCGAGTTCCGCAGCAGCCAGTTCACCACGCGCAGGTCAAGCACGCGACTGAGCAAGAACGCCACCACCAGCACGGCGACCGCTCCCCGCAACACCGTCATCGCCGTCGTGCCGCGGATCAGCAGCAGCACCCAGTACACCGACGCCGACACCAGCAGGATGTCGATCAGCGCGGCGATCGTCAGGTTCGCCAGCAGGTCGGCGATCCCGATGCGGAGGTCCGGCATGTGCGAGCCTTCCTTGGGGCACGGCGACCGGCGCCGATCTGCTGGCCGCAGGCAACTGCGCCGCGACCGACTGCGTTGCCCTGCCGCGTTGCCCTACTGCGCCGCGGGCCGCCCCAGCAACAGCAGCAGCATCGCCTGCTGCGCGTGCACGCGGTTCTCCGCCTGGTCGAACACCACCGTGCGTGGCGACTCGATCACCTCATCGGTGATCTCCTCGCCACGGTGCGCCGGCAAGTCGTGCATGACCAGCGCGTCCGCGGGTGCCGACGCCAGCAGCGCGGCGTCCAGACGGTACGCCGTGAACGCCTCGCGGCGCTCGTCCAGCCGGTGCTCCTGCCCCATCGAGGCCCACACGTCCGTGTACACGGCCTGCGCTTCGCGCACCGCCTCGTGCGGGTCATCGCTCTGGCGCGCGCTGCCGCCCCCCGGCAGCGCGCGCGCCTGCTCCAGCACAGCCGGCGGCAGCCCGTACCCCTCGGGCGAGGCGCACGTGAACTGCATGCCGGCCAGCACCGAGGCGTACGCCAGCGACACCGCCACATTGTTCCCCTCGCCCACGTAGGCCAGCCGCGCGCCATGCAGCACGCCAAGGTGCTCACGCAGCGTCAGCAGGTCGGCGAGCGCCTGGCACGGATGCTCATCGTCGCTCAGCGCGTTCACGATCGGCACCGAGGCCCACTGCGCCAGCTCGGCCAGCGTCTGGTGCGCGAAGGTACGCACCACGATGCCATCCACCATGCGCGAGAGCACCCGCGCGATGTCCTTCGCAGGCTCGCGGATACCCATACGCACCTCCTGATCGCTCAGGTAGAGCGCCCGCCCGCCGAGGCGCGCCATCGCCACCTCGAACGAGACGCGCGTGCGCAACGACGGCTTCTCAAACAGCAGCGCCAGCGTGCGCCCCGCCAGCACCGGCCCGCTGCCGTCTCGCTTCACGGCGAGCGCGGTGTCCAGCACGAGCGCCAACTCCTCCGGCGAGAGGTCGAGCATTGAGGTGAAGTCACGGCCGTGCACGGTTATGTCCAGTAATGCGCTGCCCGGGTAGGGGTTCAGTATAAGCAGTTGTCCACGCGGGCCGCACTCCGCGCGCCCACCTCGGCGCCCGCGGCCCGCTCCGTCCTGTACCCTCGTCCCGCCAACGGGCGTACCGCCCATGTGCTCTGGCTCCCCTCGCCCCCTTCCGGGCGCAGGCCACCAGACACGGGGAGCGGGGAGAAGATGCGGCTCTCGGCGGGCACGGGCTGGAACCTCGGACTGGCGGCAGCGGCCGTCGCCGCGCTGCTCGTGCTCGGTACGAACACCGAGGACGCGGGCATCGAGATCGAGCGACGCGATCCCGCCCCCGGCATCGACGAGTTGCGCGTGGACGTGACGGGGGCGGTGCTGCGTCCCGGCGTCGTGGCGGTCGCCGCCGGCGAGCGCCCGGGCCTGCTCGACCTCAACCGCGCTACCGCGGCGCAGCTCGAGGCGCTCCCCGGCATCGGCCCGGTGTACGCAGGGGCCATCGTGAGCGCGTGTGAGCGCGACGGGCCGTTCCCCTCCACCGACAACCTGGTCGCGCGTGGCGTGATCCCCGCGCGCGTGTACGAGGCGATCCGCGACCTCGTGGCGGTGCGTTGATGCCGGCGCTGCCGCTTGTAGCCGCCGCCTTCACGGGCGGCACGCTCGCGTCGGCGACGCTCGGCGACCCGTGGTGGCTGAGTGTGCTCGCGACCGGCGTGCTCGCCGCGAGCCTGCTCGCCACCGGGGCCGTACGCGGAAGGCGGCCGGGCTGCTCCCGTTGATCGCCGCGGTCACGCTGGCCGGGGCCGGGCACGCGCGCTTCGAGGCGGCCGCCGCGCGGCCCTCGCCGCCGCTGGCCACCGAGTCCGGCACGCACGAGATGGTCGCGGTTGCCCGCGCGGACGCCACCCTCGTTGGTTCGACGGCCCGCGTTGCCCTGACGGTCGAGCGCCTCGACGGCGTACCGGCCACTGGCGGCGTGCGGCTGACGCTGCGCGCCCCGGACCCGCCGCTGCGCGCGGGCGACCGCGTGCAGTTCACAGGCGTGCCCACACACCCGCGCGCGGCCACCCCAGAGCACGCCGCATACCAGCGCGCCTAGGGCATCGCGCGCTCCCGGAGCCCGAGGCCTCGCTCGCCGCGGGCCTGCTGCTCGGGGAGCAGCGCACGATGCCACACGCGCTCACGGACGCGTTACGCGCCACCGGCACCACCCACCTCGTGGTCGTCTCCGGACAGAACATCGCGCTCGTCGCGGGCAGTCTCGTGGCCATGCCCACCATGTGGCTGTCACGACGGCGCGCGGGGCTGCTCGCGCTCACCGTGCTCCCCGGCTACGTGGTGCTCGTCGGCGCCGAGGCGCCCGTCGTGCGTGCCGCCGTCATGGCGGTGGGCATCACGATCGCCACCGCCGCAGGGCGGCGCACACCGGCGTGGATCTTCCTCGCGTACGCCGCCGCGATCATGCTCGCGCTCGACCCCCTGCTTGCGCGCGACGTGTCATTCCAGTTGAGCGCCGCGGCCACCGGCGGCGTGCTAGTCGTGGCGCCACCGCTCAGCAACGCCGCCCTCGCACGCACCGGCGCAGGAGGCGCGCTGGCGGCGCTGATCGAGGCCGGCGCGGTCGCGACCGGCGCCGCCGCGGCCGTGCTGCCCGTGCAAGCGGCCGCGTTCGACACGCTCTCGCTGCTCCAGATTCTCGCGAACGCGCTGGTACTCCCGCTGTACGGCGGCTCGCTGCTGGTGGCGGCCGCCGGCGCGCTGCTCGGCTGGCTCGCGCCCGTGCATATCGCGGGCCGCTTCCTGCCGGGCGCCTTCATCGCGCTCGTCGATGTGATGGCGCGCGTGCCGGGGGCCACCATCCCCGTGCAAGCGCCGCTCGCCGCCGGCATCGCGTGGTACGGACTGCTCGCGGCCGCCCTGACCATGCTGCGCCGCGGCGCGCCCGCGGGACTCAGTCCCAGCGCGCCCGCCGGGCGCCTGACGCTGACCGCCTGGCTCGCGGTCGCCACGGGCGGGCTTTGGCTCGCGGTGCTCGTGCGCGATGGCGCCGGTGCTGTGCTCATCGACGCCGGCCCAGCCGACGGCGCGGTGGTCGCCGCGCTCGGGCGCGCTGGCCAGGGTTCGCTCGCCGCCCTCGTGCTCACCCACGATGACCGCGATCACACCGGCGGCATCGACGCCATCACGCGGCGCGTGGGCGCCACACGCCTGCTCACCAGCCGCGACGTGCTGGCTCCTGCCGGCGGCAGCGCCGGGCATATCGACATCGGCGACCGCATCCACCTGAGCGCGCGCACCACCATCGAGGTGCTCGCGCCGTCGGTGCTGACCATACCGCGCACGCTGGCGAGCGACAACGACCGCGGCCTCGTGCTGCTGGTCACGATCGGCAAGCGGCGCATCCTGCTCCCCGCGGACATCGAGGCGGCCGCCGAGCGCTGGCTGACGACGAGCGGTCAGGACGTGCGCGCCGACGTGCTCGTCGTGCCGCGCCATGGCTCCATCAGTTCCTCGACGGCATCCTTCCTCGCCGCGGTCGACCCGGCGGTCGCGGTCATTTCCGTGGGCGGCGCAACGCCTACGGGCACCCCCATCCGGACGTCGTCGCGCGCTACACGGGCGCCCCGCTCTACCGCACCGACCGCGACGGCAATATCGCGTTGCGCTCGGACGGCGTGCGCCTGTGGGTGGCCTCAGCGCGCGCGCGTGCTACCGTACCGACGCCAGCGGGTGGCCCATGAGCAAGTGAGCGGGTGAACGAGTGCGCGGACGCGTGCGGGCAGACGGCCGTGAGGCGACAGCATTGCGCCCGGTGACCATCGAGCCAGGCGTGCTGCGCCACGCCGAGGGCTCTGCACTCATCACGGTTGGGGACACGCGCGTGATCTGCACCGCCAGCGTCGAGCCGGGCGTCCCGCCCTTCCTGCGCGGCAGCGGTTCCGGCTGGGTCACGGCCGAGTACGGCATGCTCCCGCGGTCCACGCACACCCGTTCCGACCGCGAGGCCGCGCGCGGACGCCAGGGCGGGCGCACACAGGAGATCCAGCGCCTGATCGGCCGCTCCCTGCGCGCCGTGATAGACCTCGACCGCCTGGGCGAGCAAACGATCACGCTCGACTGCGACGTGCTGCAGGCGGACGGGGGGACGCGCACCGCCTCCATCACCGGCGCGTGGGTCGCGCTCGCGATGGCGATCGACTGGATGCAGCACCGCGGCACGCTGCCCACGCAGCCGCTGCGCACGCAGGTTGCCGCCACGTCGGTCGGCATGATCGAGGGCGAGACGCTGCTCGACCTCGACTACCCCGAGGACTCCGCCGCCGGCGTCGACTTCAACATCGTGCTGCTCGGCACCGGCCAGCTGGTCGAGGTGCAGGGCACGGCCGAGGGTGAGCCGTTCACCCGCCGCCAGATGGACGCGCTGATCGACCTCGCGGAGGGCGGCATCAAGCAGCTCTTCGTCGCTCAGCGCGAGGCGCTCAACGCCTGGCGCGAGGTGGTGCGGCGCCCGTAGGCGGCCAGCGGTCCACAGCCGGCGTTCAGCGTCGGTTGGCTTCCTCCGCAACTCTCGCGCGCGCCTCGTGAGGTCCATCGAGCAGGAAACCCCCACCCCAGCCCGCCCCCTGGACGGGGGCAGGCTGGGGTGCGCGGCCTACGAGACGTACTCGCCCAGGAACCTGCCGCCGAGCACATGCACGTGCGCGTGGTCCTGCGACTGCATCCCGTCCCGCCCGAAGTTGGAGAGCAGCCGGAACCCTGCCGGGCAGTGCTCCCGCCCGAGCGAGGCGGCGACGCGGCCCACCTCGCCAATGTCCTCCCACAGTTCGGCCTGCGTGAGGTGGTGCTTCGGCAGCACCAGCAGCATCACCGGCACCCAGCCCAGCACGTTGCAAATGGCGATCACAGCGTCGGACTCGTACAGCACCGTGGCCGGCGCCCGCCGCGCGACGATCTCGCAGAACACACAGTAGCGCTGTATCAGGGGAGCGCGTACCTTCCGGGGGAGTCGACACGAGGTCTGGCGGCCGGTCGAGGCACGCTCACAGAGCACCGTAAGCGCCGCCGTGCCGTGCGTACAGCCTTCCGTTGGTTGGAGGACTCCCGTCGCCACTACCGAGCCGTTCCGCGGCCTGCGCTACGACCCCGCCCGCGTGCGCGGCTCCGATGTGATCGCGCCGCCCTACGACGTGGTGGACGCCGCACAGGTCGCCGCACTCCTCGACACCTCGCCCTACAACATCGCGCTGGTCGAGTCGTGCCCGGGCGAGGGGGACGCCCGCTACGCTGCCGCCGCGGACGCGCTGCGCGCGTGGGAAACCGCGGGCGTGCTACGGCGTGACTCGGAACCCGCCTATTACGCGTACGAGCAGCGCTTTGCCCTCCCGGGTGCGGCTACGGGGCCCGGCGCCCCCGCTGCCAGCACGCTCACGCGGCGCGGCTTCTTCGCGCGCCTGCGCCTGCACCCGCGCGAGGATGGCATCGTGCGCCCGCACGAGGCAACCATGTCCGCCGCGAAGGAGGACCGCCTGCGGCTGCTGCGCGCCACGCGTACCAACGTCAGCCCCATCTTCGCCATATACGCCGACACCGAGGGCGCGGCGCGCGCGCTGCTCGAGACGGTCGCCGCCGAGCCGCCCGTGTTCGAGGCTCGCGACGCGCGCGGCGACGAGCACCGGCTGTGGGCCATCACCGACCCCGCACGCATCGATG
>SHYR01000001.1 GCA_009692705.1 Dehalococcoidia bacterium | reverse complement strand
TCGGAAAGCAGGGGCGCGGGTACTCCGTGCAGCGGCTGGTGGAAGAGCTGCGGGTGATCCTGGGGCTTACACAGCGCTGGCGGCTGATACTGGTTGGCATCGGCCGGCTCGGGCGTGCGATCGCCTCTTACCGCGGGTTCGAACCGCAGGGCTTCGACATCGCGGCGATCTACGACGCCGACCCAGCGGTGGTAGGCACGCACGTCGACGATCACGTGGTGCGGGACGTCGCGCGGCTGGAGTCGGACCTGCGCTCGCACCCGGCAGAGATCGGGATCGTGGCGGTACCAGCCGAGCACGCGCAGTCCGTGATCGACGCGCTGGTGCGCGCGGGCGTGCGCGCGATCCTGAACTACGCGCCGCTCGCGGTGCAGGTCCCAGAGGGCGTGCACATCCAACAGATCGACCCCGTGATCTCCCTCCAGAGCATGACCTACCACCTGCGCCGCGACGCCCAGCGCTAGCGGCCACCGATCAGCGATTCCTCCTCCGTCGGCAGCGCGCGCGCAACCACGTCGAGGTAATCGAGCGCCGCGCCGGCGCCCCTGGCGACGCAGCGCTGCGGGTCGTCGGCGACGTGCACCGGCACGCCGGTCTCCTCGCGCAGCAGGTCATCGAGGTGCCTGAGCAGTGCGCCGCCGCCGGTGAGCACGATCCCGCGGTCGATCACGTCCGAGGCGAGCTCCGGCGGCGTCTGCTCCAGCACCGCTCGCACCGCCTGCACGATCACGCCGAGCTGGTCCTGGAAGGCCTGCGTGATCTCGGAGGAGTGGACCGTGATCGTGCGCGGCAAGCCGGTGATCTGATCGCGCCCGCGCACGCCGATGGAAGGGTCGCCCTCCAGCGGCAGCGCGGAGCCGATGGCGATCTTCACCTCCTCGGCGGTGCGCTCGCCGATCAGGAGGTTGTGGCGGCGCTTCACGTACTGCACCACGGCGTCGTCGAGGCTGTCGCCGGCCACCCGCACCGACGAGCTGGCAACGATGCCGAACATCGAGAGCACCGCCGCCTCCGTGCGGCCGCCGCCGATGTCCACGATCATGTGGCCGCGCGGCGAGCCGACCGGGATCTCGGCGCCGATCGCTGCGGCGAGCGGCTCCGGGATGAGGTGCGCTGGCCGGCGCGCGCCGGCGGCCTCGGCGGCGTCGCGCACCGCGCGCTGCTCGACGCCGGTGACGCCGACGGGCACGCAGATCATCACCTCCGGGCGGATCAGGTTGAAGCGCCCGACCACGCGGCGGATGAAGTAGCGCAGCATCGCCTCGGTGATCAGGTAGTCGGCGATCACGCCGTCGCGCATCGGCCGGATCACCTGGATCGTGCCGGGGTGGCGGCCGATCATCGCGCGCGCCTCGTCGCCGACGGCGACCACGGTGTTGTCGCGCTCGGTGAGGGCGACCACGGAGGGCTCGTCTAGCACCACGCCCTTGCCGTGCTCGAACACGATCACGTTCGCGGTACCGAGGTCGATGCCGATGCGCTTGGTGAACAAACGCGCAGCCCCCGCACGGCAGCCGCCGCACTCGTCGATGCGATGTGGACAGTTCCGCCGCCACCGCGAAGCCCGCGTACCTTAGCGCGCCGGCCTCACCGGCGCATCATGCCGAGAGTTCGAAGCGGCTGGTGGCTTCACGCGCCCGGCGGTCGCGGGCCGCAAGGGGCCCGTGCATCTCACCCGCGACCGGAACGCCGCTGGGACGCTACAGGACGGCGCCCACATCCCGTAGCAATGCAACTCCCGAGAGGCCGAACACGCCGAGCAGGCCGGCTCGCCCCGCCCACGTGGCGGGGGCGGACCGCCACGCCCGTGCCACGCCGCCGGCGCGATTGGCGGCGCTCGCGCCCATTCCGAGCGCGAGCGCGGCCAGACCGAACGGCCCGCCGCCGGTTGCCAGTAGGCCGAACGGCAGCACCAAGAGCACTATGCGCAGCGCGCCGGGCGCGCGCGGGGCACGCACGAGCCGCTCCGCCAGCAGACTCACCGCCGCGCCGTAGGCGGCAGGGAGGATCACGAAGAATGCGACCGCGAGCCGCAGCGGCTCAAGTTCGGTGAAGTCGACGCCCTCTGGGCGGATCACCGCCGCGCCGCCAAGGGTCGCTCCCAGCAGTGCGTACACGGCCGCTCGCCAGCGCGGCGGGACCCACTCGCACACGCCGAGGTACGCCAGACCACCGGCGGCACCGAGGAAGCCGGTAACGATCACCAGGAACAACGTGGCACCGGTGAACGAGCCGATGATGAAGCCGTCGTCCGTCTCGACGCCGCGCAGCGCGCCGCCAGACGTCAGGCGCAGCGCGAACATCGCGAGCCGCCCCCCGACGCCGCCGATCACCAGCCCGCAGATCAAGCCCGCGACCAGCCCGCGGCTCAGGAAGGTAGCGGCGTCGGCGTAGAGGGCGCGCCACGGCTGGCGCCCGCCGGTCACCGCCTCCGCTCCAGGCGACACCGGCGCGGCGCTATCGCTCGATCCTGTCGACGCTATCGCCATCGGTGTGCTCCCCCTGGCGTGCTGTGGGCCTGCTCGGCTAGCCTAGCGGCGCTCGACGTCCGCGCCGAGAGCGCGCAGGCGCTCGACGAGGTTCGCGTAGCCGCGGTCGATGTGGATCACGTCGCGGATCTGCGTCTCGCCCGAAGCGGCGAGGCCGGCGATCACAACCGCCGCCCCGGCGCGCACGTCCAGCGCCCGCACCTGCGTGCCGACGAGTGGGGTGGGGCCCTCGATCAGCACGGACTGGCCACCGGTGGTGAGCCGCCCGCCCATCGCACGCAGCTCGCCGACGTACAGCAGGCGGTTCTCGAATACACGCTCGTGGATGATCGAGACGCCCGTCGCCTGCGTGAGCATCGCGGCCATCGGCGCCTGCAGGTCCGTGGCGTAGCCGGGGTACGGCACGGCCTGCACCTGCACCGCCGACAGCGGCTGCTCGGCGCAGACGCGCAGCGCGCCCTCCCGCAGCTCCACTTCCGCGCCGGCCTCGCGCAACTTGGCGACGAGGCCATCGAGGTGCTCGGCGACCGCGCCCTCCACGGTGACATCGCCGCGAGTGGCCGCGCCGGCGAGCAGGAAGGTGCCAGCTTCGATGCGGTCGGGGATCACGGTGAAGTCGACGCCGTGGAGTTTCGGCACACCCTCCACGACGATGGTGTGGCCGCCGTGGCCGCGCACACGCGCGCCCATGGCGTTGAGCATGTGGCCGGCCATCTCCACCTCGGGCTCGGCGGCGGCGTTCACGATCGTCGTCGCCCCATCGGCGAGCGCGGCGGCGAGCAGCAGGTTCACCGTGCCGAGCACGCTCGGGTAGTCGAGGAAGAGCCGCGCGCCGCGCAGGCGCTTCGCGCGCGCGACCCACGAGGGGCCTTCGCGCTTCACCTCGGCGCCGAGCGCGCGGAAGCCGGCGAGGTGTACGTCCAGCGGGCGCACGCCGATCACGTCGCCGCCCGGCGGCGGGCAGGAGGCCTCGCCGAGGCGGCCCAGCAGCGGACCCATGGTCAGGAAGGAGGCGCGCAGCGCCGCCACCAGGTCAACGGGCGCGCTGGTGGCGGTGAGCTCGCGCGCCTGGATGCGCGCCTCCGCGCCGTCGATCGCGACCGTCGCGCCGAGCGCGCGCAGGATCTCTGCCATCTCGGCGATGTCGGCGATGCGCGGCACGTTGTGCAGCGTCACGGGGTCGGCGGTCAGCAGCGCGGCGGCGAGCGCGTAGAGGGCGGCGTTCTTCGAGCCGGAGGCCCGCACGCTCCCGCGCAGCGGACGCCCGCCACGGATCACCAGTCGTTCGTTCATCGCCTTCGGCCAGCCATTCCCGCGTCCCGGCTAGAGCATACGCGGCGAGGCGGCGGCGCGGCCATCGGCCGGCGGGCGGCAGGGCGGCTAGCGCGCGGAGGGGACGCCGGTGGCGCCGCCGCGACGGCGCCGCACGCGCAGCCGCACCAGCGCGCGTTGGAGCGCAAGCTGGGCGCGCAGCAGGTCCACCGCCTCCGGGCCGGCGCGCGGGCCGGCGAGGCGGCGCTGAGCACGCTCGCGCGCGGCTTCGGCGCGCTGCTCGTCGATCTCCTCGACGTGCTCGGCGGCGTCGGCCAGCACGGTCACCTCGTCGCGCGCGACCTGGATGAAGCCGCCGTGGATCGCGAGCGGGATCTGCTGGCCGGGCACCACCACTACCAGCTCGCCGATCGCAAGACTGGCCATCAGCGGGGCGTGCGAGGGCAGCACGGTGATCTGCCCCTCGGTGGTGGGGACGATCAGCCGCAGCACGTCGCGGCGCTCGAGCACGGTGCGCTCCTGCGTGACGACGGAGAGCGCGAGCGGCACGCGGCTACCCCTCGCGCGCCATGGTGGCGGCCTTCGCGACGGCCTCGTCGATGTTGCCGACCATGTAGAACGCGCTCTCCGGCAGCGCGTCGTGGCGGCCCTCGAGGATCTCCTTGAAGCCCCGCACGGTCTCCTGCACCGAGACGTAGCGGCCGGGGGAGCCGGTGAACTGCTCGGCGACGAAGAATGGCTGCGTGAGGAAGCGCTGGATGCGGCGCGCCCGCGCAACGGCCTGCTTGTCATCGTCGGAGAGCTCCTCGATGCCGAGGATGGCGATGATGTCCTGCAGGTCCTTGTAGCGCTGCAGCGTGCCCAGCACGCCCTGCGCGGCGTCGTAGTGCTCCTGCCCCACCACCAGCGGGTCCAGGATGCGGCTGTTGGAGGTGAGCGGGTTCACCGCCGGGTAGAGCCCCTGCTCCACCAGCGCGCGGTCCAGCGTCACGCTGGCGTCGAGGTGGCCGAAGGTGGTGGCGACGCCGGGGTCGGTGTAGTCGTCGGCGGGCACGTAGATCGCCTGGAAGGAGGTAATGGAGCCCTTCTTGGTGGAGGTGATGCGCTCCTCCAGCTCGCCCACCTCGGTGGCGAGCGTGGGCTGGTAGCCCACGGCGGAGGGCATACGGCCGAGCAGCGCGGAGACCTCCATGCCGGCGAGCGTGTAGCGGTAGATGTTGTCGATGAACATCAGCACGTCGCGGCCTTCGACATCGCGGAAGTACTCGGCCATGGTGAGGCCGGTGAGCGCGACGCGCAGGCGCACGCCGGGCGGCTCGTTCATCTGGCCGTAGACGAGCGCGGTCTTCTCCAGCACGCCGGACTCGCGCATCTCATTCCAGAGGTCGTTGCCCTCGCGCGAGCGCTCGCCGACGCCGGCGAAGACGGAGAGGCCGCCGTGCTCGGTGGCGAGGTTGCGGATCAGCTCGGTGTTGATTACGGTCTTGCCGGTGCCGGCGCCGCCGAAGAGCCCCACCTTGCCGCCGCGCGAGAGCGGCGCGATCAGGTCGATCACCTTCACGCCGGTCTCGAACATCTGGGCCTTCGTCTCCTGGTCGGCGTAGGGGGGCGGCAGGCGGTGGATCGGCCAGCGCTCGACGTCAGCGGGGATCGGCTCGCCGGGGTCGAGCGGCACGCCGACGACGCTGAAGATACGCCCCAGCGTCTTCGGGCCGACCGGCACGAGGATCTGGTGGCCGGTGTCGACCGCCTTCGCGCCGCGCCGCAGCCCCTCCGTGGCGTCGAGCGCTAGACAGCGCACCCAGTTGTTCCCGAGGTGCTGCTGCACCTCGGCGATCAGTTTGCCGCGATCCATCTCGATCTCGATGGCGTTGAAGACCTGGGGCAGCTCGCCGGCGGGGAACTCTACGTCCACCACCGTGCCGATGACCTGCCGAACGTTGCCTGTTGCCATGACGGTCCTCCCGCCCGCTCGCCGCGGGCTACTGCTGCTCCAGCGCGGCCTTGCCGCCGACGATATCGAGCAGCTCGCTGGTGACCAGCTCCTGCCGTGCCTTGTTGTAGGTCAGAGTGAGGTCCTGGACCATGTCGTTCGCCGCGTCCGTCGCCTGCCGCATTGCCACCATGCGCGCTGATTGCTCTGAAGCGGCAGCATCGAGCAGCGCCTCGAAAATCTGCATCTCGACGTAGCGCGGCAGCAGCATCTGCAGCAGCTGCTCCGGCGCGGGCTCGAAGATGAAATCGAGCGGCTTCGCCCCGCCCGCCCCCTCCGGCGCGGTCACCGGCAGCAGTTGACGGAACGTCGGCCGCTGCAGCGCGGTGTTCACGAAGCGCTGGTAGCCGAGGAAGACGCGGTCCACGCGGCCGGCGCTGTAGTCGTCGATCACGATGCGCGCGATCGGCAGCACCACGGCCATGCCGGGGAAGTCGCCGATGGCGGTGAACTCCGCCAGCAGCGGGAAGCCAGAGCGCCGAAAGAAGTCGCGGCCCTTGCGCCCCACGGGCAGCGCGGAGACGCGTTCGACGTGCGGCTGCTGCTCGAGCGCCAGCGTGGCGCCGGCGCGGTTCATGTTGGAGTTGAGCCCGCCCGCGAGCCCGCGGTCGGCGGTGATGTGGATAAACGCGAAGTGCTTCACCGCGCGCTGCTGCAGCAGCGGATGCGTGGCATCGGCGTCGCCGCGCGCCGCGTAGCCGGAGAGGTGGGCCAGCACGGCGCGCATGCGCTCGGCGTACGGCCGCGAGGAGAGCGCGCGCTCCTGCGCCCGCCGCATCTTGGACGCGGCCACCAGCTCCATCGCCTTGGTGACCTTGGAGGCGTTCTGCACCGAGCGGATGCGGTTGCGCACCGCGCGTACTGCGCCGGCTCCCGCCATCTACAGCCTCACTCCCCACTGCACCGGCGCTCGGCGCCGCTGTACGCTACGCGACCGACGCCTTGAAGTCCGCGATCGCCTGCTTCAGCTTCGCCTCGGTCGCCTCCTCGAGGCGGCCGGAGCTGGTGATCGCGCTCAACACGTCGGAGGCGCTGGCGCGCATGTAGTCGTGGAAGGCGCGCTCGAAGGCCCCGACCTTGTTCACCGGCACGTCATCGAGGTAGCCGCGCGTGCCGGCGTATAGGATCGCGACCTGGGCGGCGAGGCTCAGCGGCTGGTACTGCTGCTGCTTCAGCAGCTCGGTCAGGCGCTGGCCGCGCAGCAGCTGGCGCCGCGTCGTGGGGTCAAGGTCCTCGGTGCCGAACTGCGCGAACGCCTGCAGCTCGCGGTACTGGGAGAGATCGAGGCGCAGCGTGCCGGCCACGGCGCGCATCGCTCGCGTCTGCGCCGAGCCGCCCACGCGCGAGACGGAGATGCCCGGGTTCACCGCTGGGCGCTGACCGGCGTTGAAGAGGTCGATCTCGAGGAAGATCTGGCCGTCCGTGATCGAGATCACGTTGGTCGGGATGTAGGCGGAGACATCGCCGGCCTGCGTCTCGATCACCGGCAGCGCCGTGATCGAGCCGCCGCCGCGCTCCTTGTTGAGGCGCGCGGCGCGCTCCAGCAGCCGCGAGTGCAGGTAAAAGACATCGCCGGGGTAGGCCTCGCGGCCCGGGGGGCGCTTCAGCAGCAGCGAGACCTGGCGGTACGCCCAGGCGTGCTTCGTGAGGTCGTCGTAGGCGATCAGGACGTCCTTGCCCTGCTCCATGAAGTACTCGGCCATCGCGCAGCCCGCGTACGGCGCGAGGTACTGCAGCGCCGCCGACTCCGAGGCGGACGCGGCGACCACGATCGTGTGCTCCATCGCCCCGTTTTGCTCGAGTATGGCCACGGTCTGCGCGACCTTGGCGTCCTTCTGCCCGATCGCGACGTAGATGCAGATCAGGTCGCCGCCGCGCTGGTTGATGATGGTGTCGATGATCAGCGCGCTCTTGCCCGTAGAGCGGTCGCCGATGATCAACTCGCGCTGCCCGCGCCCGATCGGCACCATCGAGTCGATCGCCTTGATGCCGGTCTGCACCGGCACGCTCACCGACTGCCGCGAGACCACGTCCGGCGCGATGCGCTCCACCGGGCGCACCTCGCGCGTGTTGAGCGGGCCGCGCTCGTCGATGGGGTCGCCGAGGGCGTTCACCACGCGGCCGATCAGCGCCTCCCCGACCGGCACCGCGGCCACCAGGCCGGTGGTGCGCACCTCGTCGCCCTCTTTGATCGCGCCGGGGTCGCCGAGGATGATCGCGCCGACAGTCTCCTCTTCGAGGTTGAGCGCCAGACCGCGCACGCCGTTGCTGAACTCCACCAGCTCGGAGGCCATGCACTGCCCCAGCCCGTGGATGCGGGCGATGCCGTCGCCGGCCTCGATCACGGTGCCGACATTGCTCTCAGACACCGCGGCGTCGAAGTGCTCGATCTGCTGCTTCAGGATCGCGGCGATCTCTTCCGCTCGCACGGGCATGGGCCTACCTCCAGCTTCGCGTCATGCCGGGCTCGCGGCGCCCGGCTGGGCCAACCGTTCCCGCAGCTCCCGCAGGCGCCCCCGCGTGGAGCCGTCGATCAGGCGGTCGCCGATGCGGATCACCGCGCCGCCCAGCAGCGCGGGGTCGACGACGGCCTCGATCTCCACGGTGCGGCCACTGCGCGCGGAGAGCCGCTGCGCCATGCGGCGGCGCTGCTCGTCGTCCAGCGGCACGGCAGTGCGGACCTCCGCCCGCTCCACGCCGCGCTCCGCGTCCCACAGCTCGCGCAGGTATGAGGCGATCGAGCCGCCGAGGCCCAGCCGCCCCTTGCGCCGCAGCAGGCGGAAGAGATTGAGCCGCGCGCCGTCGATGCCCGGCACCACCTGCCGCACGATCGCCCCGAAACGCTCGTCCGTCATGCCGTCGCCCTGCAGCAGCGCCACGTGCGCGGAGTTCGCGGTCAGCGCCGCCAGCCCATCCGCCGCCTCCATCCACGCGTCGAAGTCACCGCCCGCGCGCGCCATCTCCGCGACCGCGAGCGCGTAGCGGCGGCCGGCGACGTCGCGCAGCTGCGTCACCGGGCGCTAGTTCCTGCGCGCCCCGGCGCTGCCGCCGAGATCGCTACTCACGAGCACCTCGTCGATCAGTCGCTGGTGCGCGGCGCGGTCGAGCGACTGCCCGATCACGCGCTCCGCGGCGGTGATGGTGAGGTCAGCGAACGCCTGGTGCAGTTGCTGAATCGCGCGGTCGCGCTCCGCCTGCACCTCCTCGCGCGCGCGCGTGACGATCAGCTCCGCGTCCGCGCGCGCCCGCTGCTCCAACTCTTCGCGCAGGCGCTCCGCGGCCTGCTGCGCGCGCTGTACGGCCTCGCGGCCCTGCGCACGCGCCTCCTCCATCACGCGTCGCGCCTCGGACTCGCTCTGGGAGGCCTGGTGCGCGGCGGCCTCGGCGCGGTCCAGACCCTCGGCGATGCGCTGCTTGCGCTGATCGAGCATGCGCATCAGCGGGCGGTAGAGGAACAGCCGCAGCACGACCATCAGGATCGTGAAGTTGACGAGCTGCGAGACCAGTCCGGGCAGGCTGAAGCCCAGCGAGGCGATGCCGCCCGCCTCCTCCTTCGCCGCAGCCACGGCGGGCGCCGCGGCGGCCAGCAGGCCGGCCAGCGCGCCCAGCAGCAGCGGGCGTGGAATCCGTATCAGTAGGTTCATGTGCTCGCCCTCAGCCGGTACGCTGCTGCGCGGAAGGTGGTCACCCCGCCTAGAAGACGAAGCCGATCAGGATCGAGACCACCAGCGCGTAGATGCCGATCGCCTCAGCGAAGGCGATCGCGAGGATCATGTTCGTCTGGATCGCGCCGGCGGCCTCCGGGTTGCGTCCCAGCGCCTCCATCGCCTTGCCGCCCAGCAGCCCGATGCCGATGGCCGGGCCGACCGCGCCGACGCCCATCGCGATCGCGGCGGCCAGGAACTTCATGGATTGGACGGTGTTCTCGTTATCGCCGGCTTCTTGGGCCCCGGCGATGCCGCTGGCCAGCAGGAACAGCCCGGCCAGGATTAGGGCGGCCATCAGCCCCCGCCGGGTCAATGCCAGTGTCGCTGCGTGCATCTGCTGCTTCCTCTCTCGTGCCCCGCGCGCGCGGGACCACTGCGCTGCTTCCGCTCTGTTTCCTTCAACGCCCGTGAGCGCTAGTGCGCGTGCGCGGTCTCGGCGTGTGCCGACGGCTCGTGCTGATCGCCGGCGCCGTGGTGCTGCACCGCGGACTGCGCGAACACCAGCGTGAGCATGGCGAAGACGAACGACTGGATCAGCCCCACAAAGAGCTCCAGCCCGTAGAACACGTCCACGAGCACGAACGGGACCAAGAACCCCATCATCAGCAGCAGCACCTCGCCCGCGAAGATGTTGCCGAAGAGCCGGAACGTGAACGAGACCATGCGCGCGAACTCCGACACCAGCTCCAGCAGGCCGACGAAGACATCGATCACGCCCATGGCGTTGCCGCGCAGCAGCCGCCCGAAGTTGAAGAACTTCTTCAGATAGCCCGCGCCCCCAGCGGAGAAGCCCCAGAACTCCACGAAGACGAAGGAGAAGATCGCCATCGCCAGCGGCGTGTTGATATCCGTGTTCACCGAGCGGAAGAACGGCGACATCAGACCGGAGAACTGGCCACCCGGCTCGCCGGCGACGATCGGCTCCTCACCAGCGGCGAGGTCGCGCTCCTGCGGGCCGAAGGGGATCAGGGCCACGTCAAAGCCCGCGATCGAGGCCTGCTCGAACACCACCTGCTTCTCGCCGTGGCCGGGCTCCGGCCTGCCGATCACGTTGCTCACCGGCAGCAGCCCGAAGTAGTTGGATACCAGCACGTAGAAGAAGATCGTCGCCACCAGCGGAAAGAACCGCCGCGCGTTTCGCTCCCCGACGATCCCCTCGATCATGCCGTAAAAGCCGCCGACCAGCCCCTCGACCGCACCGCTGAAGCCGGACGGCACGAGCCGCAGAGAGCGGCCGGCCACGACCGCCACGGTGCAGAGGAAGAGCACCACCAGCCACGAGGTGAACATCGTGTTCGTCACGGCCAGCGGCCCGAGGTCGAAGATGTGCTCCGGCGCAACGATGATCGACGGCGAGGGGCCGCGCACAAACAGGAAGCCGACGACGGCGAGTGCCAGCAGGCCGATCGCGATCAGCCAGATGCGCATCTAGCGCCCCGCCCCGTCGCGCGGAGCGCCCTGCGTTCGCTCGGTGAACTCGCGCAACTGCACGTACGCTCCGTAAAACCCCGCGGCCAGTCCCAGCACCAGGAACACGAGGGTGAGCACCGGCACCGTCCCAAGCCTGCCGTCGAGCCAGTGCCCGACGATGGTCATGCCGACGATCGAGGTCGCAAGAAACGCCCCGAGCCCCAGCAGCCCGAACGCCGGTGAGTTCCAGATGGCCCGTGCCCCCCTCTCGGGCTGAGGCCGCGGGGACAGTAGCATGCGGAGATCAGTCGATCAACCGCTTGTGAGCGGATGCACGAAGCGCCGCACGGGACCGCGGCTGCCCGCCCGGGGCCGGCTAGCCGCGCTTGCCGAGGTCGTCGAGGTCCAGCTCCTCGAGGAAGTCCTTGAAGGCGGCCAGCTTCTCCAGCTCCTCAGGCGTGGCGCGCGATGCCTTGGCCTCGTCTTCCGGGGCGAGCTCGCCCTCGGCGTTGAGCATCACCCCGTGGTCCGCCAGCACCGCCTCATCGACGTAGATCGGCACCTGCGCGCGCACCGCCAGCGCGATCGCGTCCGAGGGACGGGCATCGATCTCCAGCGTGCGCCCGTTCTGCTCCAAGTTCACGCGCGCGTAGAAGACATCGTTGGACATGTCGCAGACCACCACCGAGCGCACCTTGCCGCCAAGCTGCTCGATCACGTTGGCGAGCAGGTCGTGCGTTTGCGGGCGCGCGACGCTAACGTCCTGCAGCCGGTACGCGATCGCGTCCGCCTCGGTCGCGCCGATCCAGATCGGCAGGAAGCGCCCGGCGTCCTTCTCCCGCAGGATCACGACGCGCTGGTAGCTGCGCAGGTTGACGCGGATGCTGTCGATCTCGAGCTCGATCACCACGAGGAAATCCTCTCGATCGAGCAAGCGCACTCGCTCGGAGGTGCAGCGGGAGTGTAGGAGTGGCGGTCGCGGGCAGTCAACGCAGTCAACCAAGGGGCGCGCCTCGACTCAGGGCGCGTCCTCACCGCTGCCCTGACCACGGTCCTCGCCACTGAGGGCGCGCTCAATCGCCGGGTCCATCGCTGCGCCCCGCTCGACGACCGCCTTGATGCGCCGGCGCAGCGTGGGGCGGTCCAACAGCACGCGCCGCCCGCAGGTCCGGCAGCGCAGCCCGATCTCCGCGCCCACCCGCACGACCTCCCAGTCGAGGCCGCCGCAGGGGTGCTGGCGGCGCAGCCGCAGCACGTCGCCCATGCGCAGGTCGAGAACCACCGTGCCGCCCCTGCGCCGTGCTCAGACGGCGACGCCGCGCGCCGCGTTGATCGCGTCGCGCAGCTCGCTCGCGGCGCGGCGCGCCGCGCGTGCGCGCTCGCGCATGCTGCCCCGCTCGACGGCGTAGAGCACAGCGCGCGAGGCGTTGATCAGCGCGCCGCCCCCGCTGGCATCGACACTCGCGCGCACCGCCGCGGCGAGGTCGCCTTCCTGCGCCCCCACGCCGGGCACCAGCAGCAGCTGGTCGGGGCAGAGCGCGCGCACGCGCGCGAGCTCGTGCGGATAGGTAGCGCCGGCCACCAGCCCGACGTTGCCGTGGACGTTCCAGCGCCGCGCCAGCAGCGCCACCTGCTCGTAGAGCGGCCGTCCATCCGCGGTGAGGTTCTGGAGCTCGCCGGCCGAGGGGTTCGAGGTGCGGCAGAGCACAAAGCTGTGGCGGTCGCGATAGGCGAGGAACGGCGCGAGCGCATCCAGGCCGAGGTACGGGCTCAGCGTCACCGCGTGCGCGCCCAGCTGCTCGAAGGCCGCGCGCGCGTAGAACGCGGCGCTGTGGCCCACGTCGCCGCGCTTGGCGTCCAGCAGCACCGGCACCGCCGCCGGCACGGCTTCGATCACCGCGCGCAGCGCGCTCCAGCCGGCGGCGCCGTCCGCCTCGAAGAACGCCGCGTTCGGTTTGTAGCAGCACACCAGGTCGGCGGTGGCCTCGATCATGGCGCGCGAGAACGCGACCGCGTCCACGCCGTCGGGCAGGCGCACCGGGTCCGGGTCCAGGCCGACGCAGAGCAAGGAGCGGTTGGCGGCCGCGGCGGCCGCGTAGCGTTCGCGGAAGCTCGCGCTCACGTCGCTGCCGCGCGCAGCAGGCGGATCGGCGGCAGCGTGGCGCCGGCGGCGCGCAGCCGCTCCAGCGTGGCGGCGAAGGCGTCGGGGGCGCCCGTTACCGAGCACACGACGGGCTGCTCCGGCGCGCCCGCGGGCGGCAGCGGCAGGGCGTGCTGCTCCAGCTGCTGCAGCGCGCGCCGCGCGACCGGCTCCGCGGCGTCGACCACGCCGACGCCGGGCCCGGCGATGCGCTCGATCTGAGCACGCAGGAAGCCGTAGTGGGTGCAGCCGAGCGCCAGCTGGTCGACGCCGCGCTCGGCTGCACCCGCCAGCGCCTCGCGCAGCACGCCGTCGACGCGCGCGCCGCTGACCTCGCCAGCCTCGACCAGATCGGCGAGCCCAGGCATCGACAGCGTCTCCACCTGTGCGCCGTCGCCGTGCGCGACGTGCAGCCGCGCCAGGCGCGCGCCGCGCGCGGTGGCGGGGGTGACCAGCACCGCGACGCGGTGCGTGCGGCTGCGCTCCACGGCGGGCTTCAACGGCGGCTCCATGCCGACGATCGGCACCGCGAAGCGTGCTCGCAGCGGCTCCAGCGCGGCCGACGAGGCGGTGTTGCAGGCGACGATCAGCAGCGCGCAGCCCTCGGCGAGCAGCGCCTCCGCCAGCATGAACGCGCGCGCGCGCACCACCGCCTCCGGCTGCTCGCCGTAGGGGAAGCATGCCGTGTCGGCAACGTAGCGCTGGGGCAGCGAGGGCATCAGCCGGTGCAGCGCGGCGGAGACTGTCAGCCCGCCGACGCCAGAATCGAAGATGCCGACGGTCACAGGCATGGGCACCCCGGTCTGCGGGCAGCGGCGCGGAGCCCGCCCGTGCGGAAAAGGTTAGGGTTCCCTCTCACATCCGACAACCGCTGAACCTGCCCGGCGGGCGCGCCGCCTCGACGGCGCCGTCGCGCCCGGAGCCTGCGGGCCCGCTGCGCGGCGAGCGCGGGCTAGTACGGGCCGATGTTGAGGCCCGGAGGGGGAGGCCGCCGGCGGCGCCCGAGGCCGGACGCGCGCTCCTCCAGCAGCCGTTCCGCGCGCTCGAGCTGCGGCTCGCCGACCGCCTCGGGGGCGGGGTGCGCCTGCTCCCACTCGCCCAGTGCGCGCTCCAGCGGGGCGAGCGCCTCGGCGCTGGGGTAGTGCCGCCCGTAGCGGGCGCGGTCGAACTGCTCCGCGATCTCCTGCATCATCGGGGCCTGCAGCGCCGGCGCCGCCATGGCGGCGAACTGCAAGGGGGTGTCGCCGGGCGCGCGCAGCACGCCGCGGTCCTCGGCATCGACGACCGCGCGGGCGAAGAGGCGGTAGACGGCGTGCCGATCGAGCCAGCGCGGGACCCCCGGTTGCCGCCGCCGCTGCGGCAGCAGCTGCCGCAGCAGGCCACCCACGCCGGTGCCCTCCGCCGCCGCGCGCTCCTCGGCGTACTCCGGCTCCTGCTGCCGCTCGCTCACGCGCCGGAACAGGTAGCGCGCGAGCCAGTAGCTGCCGAGCGCGAGCACCGTGAACGCGGCGAGGCGCAGGCTGGTCGTGAGCCACGCCGGCGTGACGAAGTCGTCCGTCTCCGGCTGCTTGGGCGTCGGTTCGCCGGCCCCCTGCTGCACGGTATCGAGCGCATCACTGGCGAAGCGTGAGGCGATCGCGCGAAAGGCATGCTCGAGCGCCCAGAACACCGGCGTGAGCACCACCTCCATGACGGCGAGCGCGGCCCCGAGCAGCGCCGACCCGATCGGCGCCACGACCTCCCGCACCTCGAGCACGGCGAGCAGCCCGAAGAGCAGCGCGATCCCCGCCAGCACCCCGATCGTGGCGAGGGCGGAGACCGCCCACGGCGCAGTGCGGTCGAACGTCCAGTCGCGCGTGGAACGCGCGGCGTTGGCCACCGCCACCGTGAGCATCGCGAGCACGAAGTACGGCAGCGCGAGCACCCCGACCCCCACGCCCGCGAGCGGCACCAGCACCGTCGCGAGCAGCACGGCGGGGAACCCCACGCTGAAGGAGCGCAGCACCCGCGGGAAGCTGACGGCGCTGCGGCCGACGTAGATGAAGCGCGCCCAGAGCGCGCACATCCCGACCAGCACCAGCCCCGCGGAGGTGCCGGGCAGGCGCGCCGGGTCCGGGTTCGCCACCCATGCCGCCGTGTCGCGCTCGCCCGCCAGCGTGGCCTGGGGGTCGGTGAAGAAGCGCTGCATGCCGCTGCCGTCCCACAGCGCGAGGTCGCCCGCGAGCGCGATGTGGAACAGCACGTTCAGCAGCACCACGGAGGCGGCGAGCCCGACCATCACCGCCACGGCGGCCGGCGCGCGCAAGCGGCGGATGCCCCAGGAGAGCCCGAGCGCAAGGTAGGCCGTGAGGATCACCAGCGCGAGCGGCGGCCCGGAGGCGAGGTCATCGACGGCGCGGCGCAGGAGCTGGACGGCCGCCAGCGCGGCGGCGGTGGGCTCCCCGCCGAGGTGGCCGGCCTCCACCGTCTGCTGGAAGCCGGTGAGCACCGAGCGGTCCATCGCGGTCGCCAGCACCCGCAGCACGATGAACCACGCCATCGCCTCGCTGAGGATCAGCAGGTGGGTGCTAGCGGCCTGGAACCAGCGGTTCATCGCGGCGTACCGCCGCGTGCGGCGCCGAGCACCCCCGCCGCCCCGCCTCTGCCGGCTGGCGTCGGCGTCGCGGTCGTGACCGGCACTCCGAGCTCCGCCTCCAGCGCCTGCATACGCGGGGAGACGTCGGTCACCGGGATCGCGCCCAGCGGATGCGCCCACGCCACGCCGGAGGTCTTCACCACGTGCACCGCATGCCCAGCGCCGCGCAACCGCAGCAGCGTGGCGACGAGGTCGTGCGGCATCAGCGTCGCCACCACGATGATCGTCGCGCCCGCTGGCAGCGGGTCGTCGCGGCTCTCCAGCTCGTCGGAGAGACGCGCCGCCGTATAGGGCGAGATCATCGCCAACAGCTCGAGCATGTGCCGCAGCTGCTCCGGACGGCGGTTCGCGCCGAGCCGCAGCGGACGGTCGGCGTCCGGGAAGGAGCCGTTGGTGACGAGGCCCACGGCGTCCCCGTGCTCGAAGAGCGTGCGCGCGATCGACGCGGCGACGGAGACGCCGCGCTCGAGCAGCACGGGGTCGAAGCCCTCCCACGTCTGCTCCATCGTCGAGATGTTCAGCGCCACCACGGCCGACTGCGTGCGCGATGGCTCGTAGAGGCGCGACTGCAGCCGTCCCGTGCGCGCGGTGGCCTTCCAGTCGACCCGCTTCAGCGGATCGCCCGGCGTGTAGTCGCGCACCCCGATCACGCGCAGCGGATCCTCGAAGATGCGGTTGCCGCCGCGCTGCTCGCCGAACGGGCGCGCGCTATCGAAGCCGAGGTCGGGCAGCGCGAAGGTGCGGGGGTAGACGACGACCGCGTCCTGCTGCTCGAAGTCGCGCGTGCGCTCGAAGAAGCCGAACAGGTCGCCGGAGCGCAGGCGCGCGGGGCCGAGGCGGAAGTAGCCGCGCACCGTGGTCTGGAGCTGCATCGGCCAGCGCAGGCGCTCGTGGTGGCGCAGCGAGGTCTGGCGCGTGAAGGCGTCGAGGCGCGGCATGCCGGCGCGGCGCGTCTGGCCGCCCACCAGCGGGGTGGCCTGCGGCAGCAGGTCGCGAACCTCCAGCCACGGCACCGGGATGAACTTGCCGTTGGAGAGATGCACGGTGAAGTCGATGCGCTCGCCGAGGAATGCGCGGGTCTCCGGGAGCTCGCGCCGGTACTCCACCTCCTCCAGCGAGACGCGCGCCCACAGCCGCGCTAGGCCCCCGGTGCTGAGCACCAGCACCCCGAGCGCGAGCACGAGCGTGGAGCCCCCGATCAGGCCGGCGTAGATCAACGCCCCGGAGACCCACAGCCAGAGCTCGCCGAGGATGAAGCGCATCGCCGGACCCCGCCCGCTCGCTGCGCCTAGCCGCGATCGATGATCGGCACCGGCTGCGCGCGCTGGATCTCCTCCAGCACGTCGTGGCTGCTGCGGCCGCGCAGCCGTGTCTGCGACGAGAGCAGCACGCGGTGTCCCAGCACCGGCTGCACCAGGCGCTTCACGTCGTCCGGGCGCACGTAGTCACGGCCCTCGATCGCGGCCAGCGCGCGCGCCGCGTCGAACAGCGCCAGCGAGGCGCGGGGGCTCGCGCCCAGCTCCAGCGCGGGGTGCTCCCGCGTGGCGCGGCAGAGGCTCACGATGTAGCGCGCTACCTCATCCTCGACATGGATCAGCCGCAGCTGCGCGGAGAGCGCCACCAGCTCCTCGGCGCTCACCACCGGCCGCAGCGTGTCGAGCGGCGAACCCCCCTCGAAGCGCCGCAGCACCTCCAGCTCCCCCTCCTCGCTCGGGTAGCCGACCCGCAGCCGCAGCAGAAAGCGGTCGAGCTGCGCCTCCGGCAGCGGGAAGGTGCCCTCCAGCTCGACCGGGTTCTGCGTCGCCAGCACCACGAACGGCTGCGGCAGCGCGCGCGTCACGCCGTCGATGGTGTAGGTGCGCTCCTGCATCGCCTCCAGCAGCGCCGATTGCGTGCGCGGGGTGGCGCGGTTGATCTCGTCCGCGAGCACGATGCTGGCCGCGATCGGCCCCTCGCGGAACTCGAACTCGCCGCTCTTCTGCGAGTAGTAGTTGATGCCCAGTATGTCGGACGGCATCAGGTCCGGCGTGAACTGGATGCGCTTGAAGCTCGCGCCGATCGAGCGCGCGACCGCGTGCGCGAGCGTGGTCTTACCGGTGCCGGGCACGTCCTCGATCAGCACGTGGCCGCGCGCCAGCAGCGCGACCAGCACGCTGGTCACGGCCTCGTCGGCGCCGACGATCACGCGGTGCACGTTCTGGCGCACGAGGTGCGCCGAGCGCTGGATGGCCGCGGCGGCGTCCGCGCGCTGCTGCGCCGATGCTGGCTGGACCACGATCCTCCCGCTCCGCGGCGCGCGCTCGCGGCCGCCGGCCGAATCCCCAGAATACGGGCGCAGGGTAGCAGAGCGTGGATCACGGCAGGAGGTGGGCGCTCGCGACCGCCCGCCGGCACACGCCGCCGTCGCCGCGCGGCGCTCTGCTATCCTCACGCTCGGCGAGCAGCCAGGGAGCCGGCCATGCGCTCAGAGATCCTCTCGATCGGCACCGAGATCATGCTCGGCGAGATCACGGACACCAACGCCGCGTTCATCGCGTCGCAGCTCCCCCAGTACGGCATCGACCTGCTGTACGTGACCCAGGTGGGCGACAACCCCGGCCGCCTGCGCGAGGTGTTCGAGCGCGCATGGGGCCGCTCCGACATCGTGTTCTGCAGCGGCGGGCTCGGGCCCACCGAGGACGACATCACGCGCGAGACTGCGGCCGCGGCGCTCGGCGAGGAGCTGCGCCTCGACGAAGAGCAGGAACGGGTGCTGCGCGGGCTGATGGAGCGCGCCGACCGGCGCATGCCGGAGCGCAACCTCAAGCAGGCGATGCTGATCCCGTCGGCGCGCGCGATCCCGAACGCGCGCGGCACCGCCCCCGGCTGGTGGGTGGAGCGCGATGGCAGGGTACTGGTGATCATGCCGGGGCCGCCGCACGAGATGCTGTTCATGTGGCAGCAGCACGTCGCGCCGGAGCTCGAGCGGCGCGCCGACGGCGTGCTGGTGTCGCGCACGCTCAAGACCGCGAACCTTGGTGAGTCCACCGTGGACGAGCTGCTGTCGCCGCTGCTCTCCGGCGCCAACCCCTCGATCGGCATTTACGCCCGCGCGGACGGCGTGCACGCGCGTATCGCCGCCAAGGCCCCCACGCGCGAGCAGGCGTGGCGGCTGATCCGCCCGGTGGAGGAGGAGGCGCGGCGCATCCTCGGCCCCGCGGTCTGGGGGCAGGACGAGGACAGCCTCGGCGGCGCGATCGGGCGCATGCTGCGCGAGCAGGGCCTGACGCTGGCGGTGATGGAGTCGGCGACCGGGGGCGCGATCGCCGCCGCGATCACCGAGTACGAGGGCGCCTCCGAGTACTTCAAGGGCAGCCTCGTGAGCTACGCCACGCAGGCGAAGATCGACCTCGGCGTGCCGGGCGCCGTGATCGCCGCCCATGGCGCGGTCGCGCAGGCGACGACCGAGGCGATGGCGAAGGTGGCGCGCGAGCGGCTCGGCGCGGACATCGGGCTGGGCCTCACCGGCGTGATGGGGCCCGAGCCGGTGAACGGCGAGGAGCCGGGCACGGTGTTCGTGGCGATCGCGGACGGGACAAGCGTCGAGCACCAGCGCACGCGCTGGTACCAGGGCGGCCGCGAGGCCGCCCGCCGCCGCGCGGTGCTTTCGACGCTGGCGATGCTGCGCGGCTACCTGATGGCGCGCGCCGTGAGGGGGTGACCGTGGCCGTTCAATGGCAATTCTTTCCGCGCTCGCACCCTGCACCAACCTTGATGGTTGGCCTCGTCGAAGCCTTCGACGCCGTCGACAACGAGATTTCCTCGTCACAGTTCAAGCTGAGCAGCGACGGCGTCCTCGCGCGAGTAAGACCGGGGCTTGAAGGACTCGGGTTCGAAGTCGAGCGCGGAAAGTCCCGGACGCAAATCCTCCGCGTACCGGTCCTCTTCGGAGCTAGGGGCGTCGCCGAAAAGTCCTTCGATGCGGACGCGTGGTACGCCATGAAGGATTTGTCCTAAAAGTGGAGGCGGGTCGCGGCGTCCTGAACAATCAGTTCCTGAAAGATCTGTTTCAGGCGTGCATGATGATCGGCGTCAATTACCTTTGCGTGGCAGTACGCCTCGACTATCTGAAGCAGCCCGACTACGAAACCGTCGTGACGTTCTTCGACACCTTGTACGCGAGCGATCGGCTGAAGCTTCCGCTCAAGGGAATCGGCGTCATTGGCTACTAGTTTCCGGTGACCCTCACCCACACCCCCATCATCCTCGGCGACAACAACGGGGGGCCGTTCGCGCTCGCCGCGAGCGGGGGGGGCGCATGACCGCTGTTCCACACGACACCGCTGCTTGAGTTGAGAGGAGCCGCCCGATGATCCCGACCCGCATCACCACCGTCCACCTCGGCGTGCACGACGTGCCGAAGCTGCGCGCGTTCTACAACGCGCTCGGCTGGACGGAGGCGAACCCCGACAACAAGCACTTCGCCGAGTACAAGGGCGGCGGGGCGTGGCTCTCGCTCTTCCCGCACGCGCTGCTATCCGGCGACGCGAAGCTCACCGACGCGCCGCCAGCCGCCGGGCAGTACCGCGGCCTCTCGCTGGGCCTCAACGTCGAGCGGCGCGAGCAGGTGGACGAGGCGCTGGCGACGGCGAAGGCCGCCGGCGGGCGGATCGTGAAGGAGCCGGTCGACACCTCGTGGGGCGGGCGCTCCGGCTACTTCGCGGACCCGGAGGGGAACCTCTGGGAGATGGCCTGGTCGCCGCGGTCGCAGTTCGATGCGCGCGGCGGGCTGATCGCCTAGCCTCGCCGCATGCCGCCAGCGCCGCCCGCAGCGCCGCACGCGATCGCGCTCGCGGGCAACGTCGTCTACGCGCTGCCGCTGGCCGGCGGCGGCGCGCTGCTCGTCGACGCGGGGCCGGACTGCGAGGGCTCGTGGGAGGCGGCGGTCGCGCAGCTCGCCGCGGCGGGCTTCGCGCCGCCCGACGTGCGCGTGGTGCTGGTGACGCACGCGCACCTCGACCACGCCGGGCTCGCGGGGCGCTGGGCCGCCGCCGGCGCGCGCATCCGCTGCGGCGCCGCCGACCGCGCCGCGATCGTGGCGGGCGCGCGCCACGGCGAGGCCGCGCGCGCAGCCCGGCTCGAGGCGCTGCGGCGCCACGGCTACCGCGACGCCCCGGACGGAACCACCCTGTCGTCCACGCTTCCGTCCCGTCTTTCGTCCCGTTCGTGGGCGGCCGGCCCCCGCCCGCGCCTGCGCTGGGAGGGCGCGCCCGCGCAGGCCGTGGAGGCCGTCGCCGACGGCGAGCGCTTCGCGCTGGCAGACGGCGACACGCTGCGCGTGGTCGCGGCGCCCGGCCACACGCCGGGCAACCTGGTCGCGATCACGGAGCGCACGCGCGACCTCTATTCGGGTGACACGCTGCTGCCCGGCACGATCCCCACGCCGGGGCTGCACTTCCCGCGCACCATGGACGCCGGCCCGGGAGACGAGGGTGCGCGCTGGCCCTCGCTGCCTCCGTTTCTCGCCTCGGCGCAGCGCCTGCGCGCGCTCGCGCCCCGGCGCGTGCTGCCCGGGCACGGCGCGGTGGTGGCCGACCCGCCGGCGCTGCTCGACCGCTTCGAGGCGCACTACGAGCGGCGGCTGCGCCGCGTGCGCGCGCTGCTGGCCGGGGGTCCGGCGAGCGCCTACGCGCTGGTCGCGCGGCTGTTCCCGCGCCTCCCGCGCGCGCGTGTGGCACAGGCGATGACGGAGGCGATCGGCCTGCTGGATGTGCTCGCGGCGCTGGGCGAAGGCGCGTGGGTGGAGGGCGAGGGCGGGACGCTGGCGTTCCGGCTGGGCGGTGGGGGCGGAACGCTGGCGTTCCGCCTTGGCGGGGCGGGGGGCGAGCGGTGAGCGCCCGCTTGCGCCGCCGCCGTCAGCCAGCGAGGCCGCGGTAGGCGAGGCCGGCGAGGCCGCCGGCGGCGACCAGCCAGGCCGGGTTCAGGCGCAGGCGCAGCAGCGCCAGCGCGGCCAGCCCGCCCACCGCCAGCGTGAACCAGTCGACGAGCGCGTCGCGCGCCAGCACGGCGGTGACGGCCGCCATCAGCCCCACCGCCGCCACGTTCACGCCGTCGAGCGCGGCAGAGAGCGCCGGCGCGCGCCGCAGCCGGTGCACCAGCGGCGCGGTCGCGGCGACGAAGAGGAAGGCCGGGAGGAAGATGCCGAGCGTCGCGAGCAGCGCCCCCGGCACGCCCCCCAGCAGGTAGCCGACGAACGTGGCGGTCGTGAACAGGGGGCCGGGGGTGAACTGCCCGATCGCCACGGCGTCCAGCAGTTGCTGCTCCGTCAGCCAGCCGAGGCGCAGCACGAAGTCGTTACGCAGGAAGGCGAGCAGCACGTAGCCGGAGCCGTACAGCACCGCGCCGATCTTCAGGAAGGTGAGGAAGAGTGTCGCGTGAGCGTACGCGCTCACACCCGCGGCCGCGGCGGCGGCGAGCGCCGGCGCGCCGAGCAGCGGCGTCGCTGCGCCTGCCCAGCCTCTGCCGCGCGCTCGGCGCACCAGCCCCCCGCCGCCGCGCAGCGCGAGCACCGCCGTGCCCCCGCCGAAGAGCAGCGCGATCTCGTTCAGCCCGCGCAGGTAGAGCGCCAGCACCGCGAGCCCGACCACGGCCAGCACGGCGTTGCGGATCGCAGCGCGGCCGAGGCGCCAGAGCGCGTGCGCGACGATCGCGATCACCACCGGCTTGACGCCGTACAGCAGCCACGTCCCCTGCGGCCGCGCGCCGTACTGGACGTAGGCCCATGCCAGCGCGAGCACGGCCAGCATCGCGGGCACGATGAAGCAGACGCCGGCGGCGACCAGGCCGCGCCAGCCCGCCCGCCGGTGGCCGAGGTGGATCGCCAGCTCGGTCGAGTTGGGGCCGGGGATCAGGTTGGTCGCGCCGAGCAGGTCCAGGAACTCCTGCTCGCCAATCCAGCGACGCCGCGTCACGACCTCGTCGTGCATGAGCGCGATGTGGGCGGCGGGACCGCCGAAGGCGGTGGCGCCCAGCCGCAGGAAGAGCGCGGCCACCTCGCGCAGCGCGCCGGGCGGCCGGTCGCTCATGCGCGGACCGGCGCTGCCGCGGCTACTGCGTGGCGAGCGTGCGGTAGAGGCTGGGCAGGCGCCGCGGCAGCGACTCGATGTCCGCGACGACCTCGTAGCCGATGTCGTCGCACATTTCGCCCAGGTAGTCGTGGCCTTCCTTGTCGACGGTGATCAGGAACGGCGTGATGCCGGCGCGCTTCGCCTCCAGCAGCGCCTGCTTGGTGTCGTGGACGGCGTACTCCTTCTCCGTGCGGTCGCGCCCGTAGCCGTGGTCCTGCGGGCGGCCGTCGGAGACCAGGATCAGGATCTTCACCTTGGCCTCGAAGCCTTCGAGCTTGTGGACGGTGTGCCGGATCGCCGGCCCCATGCGCGTGGAGCGGACCGGGTCGATCTTGGCGATGCGCTTGCGCACGCGGTCGCTGAAGTGCTCGTCGAGGTTCTTGATGGTGTAGAACTCCACATTCTCGCGGCCGTAGCCGGAGAAACCGTAGATGCCGTAGGCGTCACCGATCGCCTCCAGCGCCTCCACGATCAGTACCGCCGACTCCTTTTCGAGGTCGATGATGCGCTTCGGCGGCTCCTGCGCCTGCTTCGCCCGGCGCTGCGCCAGCCACTGGAAGTACTTGCGCGGGTCATCGTCGAAGCCATCTTCGCGCTCGTTGCGGCGCGGGCGCTGCTTCTCGATCTCCTCGTCCGTGGAGGCGGACATGTCGAGCAGGAAGGCGACCGCCACGTCGCGCTCGATCTTGTTGCGGCGCCAGTAGATGCGGGCCTGCGGGCCCACGCCGGCGCGCTTGTCGACCAGGAACTCGATCGCGTGATCGAGATCGAGGTCCTCACCGTCCTCCAGTCGCTTGATCTTACGGAACGTCTCCGGCCGCAGCAGCTCGAACTGCCGCCGTGTCTCGGCGACGAGGCCGTGGTGGCGTTGCAGCGTCTCCTGGTAGAAGTCCAGGCTGCCCTCCGGGGCGACCCGCTCGCCGACACGGCACCAGCGCGGCCGGTAGTCGGCGGCGCGAAAGTCCCACTCGTCGTAGTGGAACCATTCGATCGCCACCGGCAGGTCCTGCTGGACCGGCTCCTCGCCCGACCCCTGCTGCTGCCCGTGCTCCGGCCGCGGCTCGCCCTGCGGCGTGCCGCCTTCTTTCTCCAGCCCGGAGAGGAACATCGCCAGCGATGAGGCGATGTCGCCCTCCTCCATCCCCGAGAGCGAGAGCTCCACCGACTTCTCCAGCAGCTCCTGAAGTTGCTGCTGTGTGATCGGCGAGCCGGCGCCTTCGCCCTCGCCGTCCCCCTCGCGCTGCTGGCGGAGCTGCATCAGCAGCTGCACCAGCTCCGGCTTGAAGTCGCCGCGGAACTCCGGCTGCGGCGGCGTCTCGAATTCCGCCTCCTCGCCCTGCGGCATCGGCACGTCCCCGGCCCCACCGCCGGGCATGGAGGCCGCGACCTCCAGCAGGTCGCCGTCGGGCGTCTCCCACTGCTCGTCCGGCTCGAGCTCGACGTTGGGGATGCGCTGCGCGATGTCGTAAAGCGCCGCCGCCACCTCAGCGGAATCCTGCACGGTGGCCTCCGCGAGCTCCACCATGCGCAGCGCCGACAGGCCATCGCGCAGCACCGGCTCCAGCGCGTGCGGCCATTGCATCGTGTCTGCGGCCTGCAGCGAGGCGCGCAGCAAGTTCTCCACGAAGGCCGCGCGCAGCGCCATGCCCTGCAGCGCCGGCCGGTGCTGCGCCTCGTGCGCCTGCAGGCGGCGCAGCACGGAGCGGATGCCGCCGTATTCGCGCCCCACGTAGGCGTCCACGCGCGTGTCCTCGATCACGGTGAAGAGGGCGGCGATCAGCGCACGGTCCGGGAAGAGGTCGAAGTAGCGCTCCATCGCGGTCGTCGCACGCGTCGGCGCGTCGCCGCGCACGCGTCGCTCGCGCTCGTGCACGGTCGATGGCGTCTGAGTGCCGTCGTCGCCGAAGCGGTAGCGGAAGGAGCCGAACTCCATGCGCCCCGCCTGGTGCGTTGCGAAGACCTTGTACGCCTGGAAGTTGGCATCCTGGTGCTCGAACGTGCTGATGAACGGCGGGAGGTATATCGCCGTGCCCTCGGTGGTCGCCGACGACTCCGTGACCCAGCCGATGCCACGCTCCACCAGCTCCTCGGTGGAGCGCACCGAGACCTGCTCGCCGGTGAGCGCCTTCGCGTACAGGCGCAGCGTGCTGCCCACGTGCGCCAGCTCCACGCGCGCCGTGAGCGCGGTCATCAACTGCTCCGCCCGCGTCGATTCGAGGCGGAAGAAGGCCTCCGCGCCCTCGGCGTTGCCATCCTCCAGCAGCACGGAGGCGCCGCTCTCCGCCCACTGCTGCATCTGCTCTGCCGTCAGGCGCGTGCGCACGAAAGGCGCCGACTTCAGGTACTCCATCGCCGCGATCGGGCTCGCGATCGCCAGGCGCCCGGCGAAAGCCAGCATGGCGTCGTGCTGCGACAGCTCGATCTCGCCGAGCGCCGCCGCGGCGCCGGCGAACAGCGGGAAGCCCTGCCGCCCCACGTCCGCGGTGACGCGCGCGGCCAGCTCCAGGAAGCGGCTGCGCATCTCGGGCTCCACCCGCTCCAGCAGCGCGGGCCCGCGCTCCAGGTAGAGACGTGTGTCGGCCCACGAGACGCGCGTCACGGCCTGCGCGAAGCGCAGGAACGGCTCGTGGTCGCGCGGGGCCAGCGCACCGAAGATCTGCGGGGCGTGCTCCACGCAGGTCGTCGCCAGCTCATAGGAGCGCTCCGTCAGCGCATCGACCACCGCGACGAGCTCGCCGAGCCGCTGCAGGCTCATCGCGGCCAGCAGCCGGGGGCTGGAGCTGAAGTAGAGCGCGCAGAGCGCGATCGACTTCCAGTTGCCCCGGCACAGGCGCTCGCCCTGCCGCGCCCACGGCTCGAGCTGCCACGGCGGCAGGTGCTCCAGCACCTCCGGCGTGGCCTTGAGGAAGGCGGCAGACACCACGGAGGAGCGCTCGGCTAGCTCGGTCGCGATGCGCGCCCACGCCATCAGCTGCTCGAACCGCATGGCGCTGGCGACTTGCGGGCTGGCGCGGAAGTACTCCGCGGAGGCTTCCCACGAGCGCAGCGAGTAGTTGGCGAGCGCGACGCCTGCCTGCGCCCAGAGTTCGAGCTGCTGCGCGCTGAAGCGCGGTGCGAGCTCGGCAGCGGCGGCGCCGAAGTCTTCGGGCAGCGAGGAGCCGAAGCCGCGCAGCTCGGCGGCGTAGCGCTCGCGAAGCTGCTCGGCAGCGGTCACGGCACAGCCCCCGGCCGGGCAGGCGTGCAGGCGCCGGCGCGCGGCTGCGGCGCCTGCACGCGGGCGATCGCCATCAGTCCTCGAAAATCGAGGTGACGACTTCCTCGATCGAGCGCTGCACCTCGGCGTCGTCGGTGAGCGCCCACACCACTGCGGTCTGACAGGCGCGCCGCGACTGGATGCCGTTGGCGATCAGCTTGCCCGCGTAGATCAGCAGCCGCGTCGACACCCCTTCAGCGAGGCCGTGCTCCTTGAGGTTGCGCACCTTCTCGCCGAGCTTGGCGAGCTGGCGCGCGACCTCGGCGCTGCAGTCCGCCTCCCGCTGCACGATCTCGGCTTCCAGCTCGCGCGGCGGGTAGTCGAACTCGATCGCGACAAAGCGCTGGCGCGTGGAATGCTTGAGGTCCTTGAGCGCGGACTGGTAGCCGGGGTTGTAGGAGACCACCAGCAGGAAGCCGTCCGCCGCCTCCAGCAGCTCACCGCGCTTCTCCACCGGCAGCAACCGGCGGTAGTCGGTGAGCGGGTGGATCAGCACGGTGGTGTCCTTGCGCGCCTCCACGATCTCGTCCAGGTAGCAGATCGCGCCCACCTTCACCGCGCGCGTCAGCGGGCCGTCGATCCAGCGCGTTTCCTCGCGCTCGAGCAGGTAGCGACCCACCAGGTCGGAAGCGGTGAGGTCCTCGTGGCAGGCGACCGTAATCAGCGGCACGCCCTCCTCCGCGCGCGTGGGGACGTGCTGGTGCAGACGCCACGACATGTACTCGAGGAAGCGGGTCTTGCCGCAGCCCGTGGGGCCCTTGAGTAGCACCGGCATGTGCTGCGCGTACGCCGTCTGGAAGAGCTCCACCTCGTCGGCGATCGGAAGGTAGTAGGGCTCCGACTTGATGCGGAACTCCTCCACCTGGAGCGATCTGAAGCCGGCGCCCTTACCGGGCGCCTGTTCCGATGCGGTCGTGCGTCGCGTGGTGCTGGCCAAGGCCCCCGCCTATCTGCCGTCCGCGCCCCCGGGGGCGGTGCTACCGCCTGCTGCCCGCAGGCTGGGCCGCGCGCCGCTCCAGCTTCTTCCACTGCAGAAAGAGGCGCCGCTCGAACTGCTCGATCGTACCGGAGTTGTCGATCTTCACGTCCGCGTGCCGCTCGCGCTCGCGGTTGCTGAGCTGCGAGGCGATACGCGCCTGTGCGGCGTCCGCGCTGAGGTTGTTGCGCGCCATCAGCCGCTCGCGGGCGGTCTGGGACTTTACGGAGATCACCCAGACCTCGTCGACGAGGTCCTGCCACCCCGCCTCGATCAGCACCGCAGCTTCCAGCACCACCACGGCGGCGCCACGGCGGCGGGCGTCGGCGATCTCCGCCTTCGCCATCCGGCGAATCTCCGGCCAGACGATATCAGTCAGCCGCTTCATCTGATCGGGGGCGCCGAAGACCTTGCCGCCAAGGATCGTGCGGTTGATCGTGCCGTCCCGCGCCACGATCTCGTGCCCGAACTCGTTCACCACCTTCTGGAATCCCGGCGAACCCGGCTCGTAAGCACGGTGACCGAGGCGATCGCCATCGACCACCACGGCGCCGAGCTGCTTCAGCACCTCGGCAGCAGTCGATTTACCAGAGGCGATGCCTCCGGTCAACCCGATCAGAACCATGGAGTCTCCCGGCCGAGCGCGCAGGTACTACTAGCGGCCACGCTCACAGTGATTGTATTTGCGTACGGGTGACGAACGCAACGCGAACCTGACCCATGGCCCGTCCAGATTCGCCGCACAAGGCGATCAGTAGTTATGTCTCTCACAAGCTGGCCGCCGGCGACCGCTCCACCAGCGCTTCCGCCCACCGTTAGTCGAGCGCCCTGATCGCCTCGATCAGGGGCGGCAGCACCAGCTTGTAGTCGCCGACAATACCGTAGCGGGCCGCCTTGAAGATGTTCGCCTCGGGATCGCGATTGATCGCCACGATCGCCTTCGCGCCGCTGCAGCCCGCCATGTGCTGGCTGGCGCCGGAGATCGCCACCGCGATGTAGAGGTCGGGCGTCACCACCTTGCCGGTCAGCCCCACCTGCTGGCTCACTGGGTACCACCCCATGTCGCAGGCCGCACGCGAGGAACCCACCGCCGCGCGATGCGTGCCGATCGCGGCGGCGAGCTGCTCGATCAGCCGGAAGCCCTCCGGTCCGCCCAGGCCGCGGCCGCCGGAAACCACGACCGGGGCGTCCTGCAACCGCAGCCCAGTGGCGGCCGCCTGCTCGCGACCCGTCACCTCCGTGCGCGCCTCGGCGGGCCCGGGCAGCGCCACGGTCTCGCCGGTGGCGCCGGCTCGCGGCGGGTCAAGCGCGTCCTGCGACTTCGCGCGCGCGGTGGCGATCGCCGGCGAGGTGGCGAAGGAGTAGCTGGCAAGCGCATTGCCGCCGAAGCAGGGGCGCGTGGCGCGGAACGACCCGCCCTCGATTGCGAGCTGCACGCAATCCATCGCCGCCGCGGTGTCCAGGCGGAAGGCGAGCCGCGGGCCGAGGTCCCGGCCCACAGTGGACTGCGCGAGCAGCACCACGGCGGGCTGCGCCTGCGTGATCGCCGCCTGCACGGCCGCGACCCACGGGTCGGAGCGGAACGGCTCGTAGCCACCGTCGCCGCTGACGAAGGCGCGGTCGGCGCCGGCGGCGAATGCCGGCGCGGCGGCGGCCGGCGCCGCGCTGCCCAGCAGCGTGACGCTCACGCGACCGCCCTCGGCGAGGCGCACGGCGGCGCCCAGCAGCTCCACCGTAGTGGCGCTCAGCGCGCCGTCGGCGAGTTCGCCGACGACCAGGATGTCCTGTGCCATCGTGGGTCCCTTCGCGCGCGGCCGCTCGGCCGGCTACAGGATCCTGGCGGCGCGCAGCGTCTTCGCCAGCGCCACCGCCTGCGCCTGCGGCGTATCGCCGGGCATGAACTCGCAGTCGCCGCCGGCCACCGGGACGAAGAGCCGCTCGAGCTTCAGTCTCGCGCCCGCCGCGCCGACCGTCGAGGGGTCGAGCGCGAGCTCGGCGGGGGTCATGCTGCGTACGGTCTTGCGGGCCGCCTGCATGATCTGCTGGAGCTTCGGGTAGCGCGGCTCGCCCAGCTCGTTGGACACCGTCACCACCGCTGGCAGCGGCACGCGCACAGTCTCGAAGCCATCGGCCAGCACGCGCTTCACGGTCAGCTTGCCCTCGGCGCACTGCACGCTGCTGGCGATGATCGCGCAGGGCCAGCCCAGCAGCTCCGCGATCCCGAGGCCCACCTGCCCCATGTCCCAGTCCGCCGCCTGGCGGCCGCAGAACACCGCGTCGACGTCGCCGAGCTTGCGGATGGCGGCCGCGAGCGTGCGCGCCGTGGTGTACGAATCGCCGCCCTGGAAGGTCGCGTCGTCCAGCAGCACGCCCTCATCGGCGCCCATCGCCAGCACCTGCTTAATGGCGTCGCGGGCGCGCTCCTGCCCCAGCGAGATCACGGTGATGCGGGTGCCGCTGGTCTGCTCCTTGATGCGCAGCGCGGCCTCCGCAGCGATGCCGTCGAACTGGCTGAGCACGGGCGCGATCCCCTGCGGGGGGATCACCTCCTTCTTCGCCTCATCCACGCGGAACGCCGAGGGCGGCGTCTCCGGGTCCGGGATCTGCTTCGCGCAGACGACGAAGTGCATCGCTTCCCCTTCGCTCCTCATCACACTGCCGTCGCACGCCCCGTGCCGCCGCCGCGCGGCCGCGTCGCGCAGGCAGTCCCGCACCGGGCGCCGCCGGGTCTAGCGGGCGCTCTCGCCGGCGGGGCCGAGCACCGCGCGCTCCAGCAACTCCGCCACGTCGAACGCGCGCATGCGGCCGGCTTGCTCCGGCTGCACCGCCGGGATGCCATCTTCGAACATCTGGATGCAGAACGGGCAGTTCGAGATCACCGCGCCGGCGCCGGTCGCCACCGCTTCCTCGGTGCGCACGTGGTTCACGCGCCGCTCACCCGCCTCCTCCAGCCACATGTTGCCGCCGCCGGCGCCGCAGCAGAGCCCGTTGCTGCGGCTGCGTCGCATCTCCGTCAAGTGCAGCCCCGGGATGAACTCGATGATCTGCCGTGGAGCATCGTACTGGCCGTTCATGCGGCCCAGATAGCAGGAGTCGTGATAGGTCAGCGACTCGTCGAGACGATGCTGTGGCTTGAGCGTGCCATCCTGAACCGCACGCGCCAAGAACTCGGTGTGGTGCAGCACCTCGAAGCGACCATCGAACTGCGGGTATTCGTTCTTGAAGGTATTGAAGCAGTGCGGGCAGTTCGTGATCACGCGCTGGACGCGCTTGGACTGGAAGGTCTCGATCAACTGCCGCGCGAGCACCTGGTAGAGGTACTCGTTGCCGAGCCGCCGCGCCGGATCGCCGCTGCACGTCTCCTCCTGCCCGAGCACCCCGAACGAGGCGCCGGAGGCGCGCAGCAGCCGGAACACGGAGCGCGTGATCGGCAGATTGCGCTCCACCAGTGAGCCGGCACAGCCGACCCAGTACAGGTACTGCTGCGAGCCGTCGAAGATCGGGACCTCGCCGAGCCCCTCCATCCAGCTCGTGCGCTGCAGCGTGGTGCCGCGCCAGGGGTGGCCGCGCGACTCCATGTGCTCGAGCGCCTGGCGGGCCGGGACCGGGATGCGCGCCTCGTCCATCACGAGGTAGCGACGCATGTCGACGATCGTGGGCACGTGCTCGATCATCACCGGGCATTCCTGCACGCAGGCGCCGCAGGTGCGGCAGGCCCACAGCGCCTCGTCGGCGACGACCTCACCCACCATCGCCACCGGGGAGACGCTGCGCACGTCGCCGCCCTCGTGGCCGGCGCGCTGAAGCGCGGGGCCGACGCGCGCGAGGTGCGCCTTGAGGTCCTGGATCAGCTGCATCGGCGAGAGCGGCTGGCCAGCGAGGTTCGCGGGACAGACCGCCGTGCACCGCCCGCAGCGCACACACGCGTCGAGCTCGAACAGCTGCTTCCAGGTGAAGTCCTGGATCTGCCCGACGCCGAACACCTCGCGCTGCTCGATCTGCTCGATCGCCGCGAGGCGGCCGGGCGCGTCGGTGCGCAGCAGGAAGGCGTTCACGGGCGCGAAGAAGATGTGGTCCAGGCGCGTGAACGCGATCAGGCCCAGCCACCCGAACGCCAGCACGACGTGGCCCCACCACACCAAGGTATGCGTGCCAAGCAGCTGGCCCTCGCTCAGCGCAAACAGGTGCAGCACCTTCGCCAGCGCGAAAGAGACGAACGACCACGGCGCCCACGCGGGGTGCTGCGCCAGCTCCGTGACCTCGATGCGCAGCGCCTCGACCACGAACCCGCTCACCAAGATCAGCCCGAGGCCGGCGATGATTAAGTGGTCCTCCAGCCGCTCGTCCCAGCGGATGCGGCGGTAGCTGTCGAAGTAGCGGCGGTAAAGCGCCATGCCGACGCCGACGAGGCCGACCAGACCGAAGAGGTCGCCGTAGAACGAGAAGAACAGGTAGTAGCGGCCGTGCAGGAAGTCCAGCGCGGTGTCGTCGTCGAGCGCGACCTGCGCGGTCACGGCGGTCAGCACCACGATCGAGGAGAACAGGCACCAGTGCATGATCCCGGCGTAGCGGTCGCGACGGACCTTGTCCTGCGCCAGCCCCAGCCGCAGCGCGTTCAGCAGCCGGTGCGGGATCTCGCTCGCGAGGCCGGGCGCGGGGCGGCCGAGCGCCCACAGCGAGGCATGCCGCCCGATGCCGTACACCAACAGCCCGACCAGCGCGCCCAGGAAGAGGTAGACCGCCCACGGCTGCTGGACGTTGAAGAAGACCTGGCGGTGCGCGTCGCTGCGCTCGGCCTCCAGGGCGCCGGCGAGGGCGATCCCGCTGAGCGCCAGCGCGGGGGCCCACCACGCCCCCACCAGCCGCGTCCCCGCGTCTCGGTCCGGCGGCGCCGACCGGAACGCCGCGGGCCGCGGTGGCGTGCTGGGAGGCTGCACAGCTGAGCCTAGACGGATTTCGTCGCCGGCTCGCCGTAGCGCTGGCGCAGCTCGTTCTTGAGCACCTTGCCCATGTGGTTGCGCGGCAGCTCGTCCACCCAGACGTAGGAAGCGGGCGCCTTGAACGAGGCAAGGCGCGACTTCACGTACTCCGTCAGTTGCATCTCCGTCACCGACTCGCCCTTCACGCCCACCAGCACGGCGCGCACCACCTCGCTCCACTCCGCGTCGGGGACGCCGATCACGGCGGCCTCCGCGACCGCGGGGTGGTCTTCGAGCACGTTCTCGATCTCGCCGGGCGAGATGTTCTCGCCGCCGCGGATGATCAGGTCCTTGATGCGGCCGGTGATGAAGAGGTAGCTGTCCTCGTCCAGGTAGCCGACGTCGCCGGTGTGCAGCCAGCCGCCCATGATCGCGGCGGCGGTCTCCTCGGCGCGGCCCTGGTACTCGCGCATCACGCGGTCGCCGCGGATGCAAATCTCCCCTTCCTTGCCCCGGGCCAACTCGGTGCCGTCCTGGTGCAGGATCGCCACGTCGATGTCCGGCATCGGCTTGCCGACGGAGCGCAGGCGCTTGAGCTTGCGGCCGATCTCCTCTTGCGTGCCAGTGAGACGGTGGTCCTCCGGGCCGAGGAAGGTCATGGTCGACGTCGATTCGGTCTGACCGTAGGCGTTCATCAGCCCGCACGTGAACACGTCGCAGGCGCGACGCACGACCTCGAACGGCATCGGCGCGGCACCATAGGTGACGAGCTTGAGCGAGGAGAGGTCGTAACTGGAGAAGTTGTCGGCCTCCATGATGCGCTTGAGCATCGTCGGCACCACGAAGGCGTGCGTGGCGCGCTCGCGCTCGACGGTGGCGAGCCACGCCGAGGGGTCGAACTGCGGCAGGATAGCGAGTTTCCGACCGCCGAAGAGCGAGCCGATCATGGTGGTCGCGCCGGCGATGTGGAAGAACGGCACCGAGACGACGTTGGTCTCCTGCTCGGCGCTGGGGTCGGCCGGGTTCTGCGTGTTGAGCACGTAGGACGAGAGCGCCTTGTGCGTGAGCACCACGCCCTTCGGCAGCGCCGTGGTGCCGGAGGTGTAGATCACGAGCGCCGGGTCGCTGTCGTCGCTATCGGTCACGAACGGCTCGTCCGCGCCCCGGTCGCGCAGCTGGCGGAAGGTCGGCTGGCCGTCGATCTCGAAGTCCAGCGGGATCACGTGCTGCAGGCGCGGGACCAGCATGCGGATCTCCTGCAGCAGCGGGTAGTAACGCTGGGCGATGAAGAGCAGGTTCACGCCCGCGGCGTTGATCATGTAGCTGAGCTCTTCGGTCTTCGCGCGGTAGTTGAGGGGCACAAAGGTTCCGCCCACCGCGGAGGTGGCGTAGTAGATCTCGACGAACGCCGTCGAGTTCACCGCCATCACACCGACGCACTGGCCCTTGCCGACGCCTAGCGTGCGGAAGGCGCTGGTGAGCTTGTTCACACGCGAAGCGAGCTCCATGTAGGTGCAGCTGCCATCCGGATCGGAGAGCGCCTGGCGGTCCGGCACCATCATGGAGGCGATGGTCAGGAACTCAGCGGTGTTCATGCTGCGATCTCCCCCTCAGCGCACCCCCGTGCGCGTCGTGGCCGCCGACTCAGCGCGCGATGGCCCCGACGGCCACCACGGGCGGTCGCCGGAGCGCCGACGCTTCGCCGGAGCGCCGACACTATCCCGTCGCCGGAGCGCCGCCACTATAGAGAATGCTCCGGCCATGCTCAAACCGGGCGCAGAACGCGCACTGGCGTGGCCGCCCCCCGCTCAGTCGCCAGCAGCCGCAGCCGGCGAGGGGCGGCCCAGCACCTCCACGAACACATGCTGCACCCCCGCGGCGTCGCGTTCGTAGGAGATCGCGAACGTGCGCAGGGGCCTCGAGCCGCCGGCGACCGCGTCACCGGTAATCGCCCAGAGCGCGCCCGAGCAGGGGTCCTCGAAGGCACCGGGCGCCCGCAGCGGGTTGTGGTCGACGGCGCGGGCGTCGTCCGGCAGCCAGCGCACGGCGCAGCCGCTGCCCGCCAGCCGGCCGTCGACCGCGCGCACGCGCCCGTCGGCGAGCCCGACGACGTAGAAGTCGAGCTCCGGGTACGGCTCGACCTTGCCGATCGCGAGCCGGTCGACGGGCCCCGCGTCGAAGTAGAAGACCTGGAGGCCGGGCGGCCCGGCGAGCGAGCCCCACACCACCGCGCCGACGCCCAGCACCGCCGCCAGCGCGACCAGCAGCGGCCCGCGTAGCGCCGACGGCGGCAGGCGCAGGCCGAGCGGGCTGCGGCGGCGCGCGCCGGGGGCAGCCTCGCCGTGCGCGGCCATCAGCGCGCGGCCGCGAGCGCGGCCGCGAGGCGCCGCTCCAGCGCGAGCCCCTGCGCCAGCGGCAGCTCCAGTCCCTCCACCACAGCCCGTTTGGTCGCCTGCAGCGCGCGCGGCTCGCGCGCCGCGAGCGTCTGCGCCAGCTCACGCGCGGCGGGTTCGAGCTGGTCGCGGGGGACGACGCAGTGCACGAGGCCGAGCGCGAGCGCCTCCCGAGCGTCGATCGCCTCACCGCCCGTCACCAGGCGCAGCGCGTCGCCGAGGTTGATGTGGCGGGGCAGCATCTGGCTGCCGCCGGCAGAGGGGATGTAGCCCAGCAGCACCTCGGGCAGCGCAAAGCGTGCGTCCTCCGCGGCGATGCGGAAATCACAGTAGAGCGCGAGCTCGCAGCCTGCCCCGAAGACGTAGCCATGGATCGCGGCGATCAGCGGGATGCGCAGGCGCGACATCAGCCCCCAGAGGTCCCGACCCAGCCGCGCCTCGCGCGCCTCGATGTAGGAGGGAGCGCTGCCGAACTCCGTGATGTCGGCGCCGGCGGAGAACGCGCGGTCGCCGGCGCCGCGCAGCACCGCCACGCGGAGCGTGGGATCATCGCGCAGCAAGGCGAGCAGCGTCCACAACTCGTCGCGCATCGCCAGGTGGACGGCGTTCAGGCGCTGCGGGCGGTTGAGCGTCAGCCACAGCACGTCGCCGACACGCTCGGCGAGCACGAACGGCACGGGCGGCGGGGCGGTCATGTGCGCGCCGGCGTGGCTACGACATCCAGTCCGGTTTCTTGATCGGGGTCGCCTCGGAGCGGGTGTGCGAGCGCTGGAGCTCGCTGTTCACCTTCTCCGTCAACCCCTTCATCTCGTGCGAATGGAGCTTCAGGGCCCCCGAGCGCCAGCTGCGCAGCGCGGCGCGGTCCTTCTTGTCGAGGTCAGCCTCCAGCAGCGCATCGGTAACCGTCTGCATCATCTGCCAGACCTCTTCGACGGTGAACTCCACTTTCATCGTTAGTGCTCCACGATCGTCGATACGCGCACCTGGCCGCGGCGCTGGACCATGCGCGTCGTGCGCTGGTCGATGTGGTTGCCGAGCGCCTCGTTGAAACGCAGCGCGAACGCGTTCAACTCCGCTCCGCCGACGTCGTAGACCTTGCGCCACCGGCGCAAGGTCTCCTTCCCCGCCTCCGAGATGGGAGCGCTCTCCAGCACCAGCGAGACGACGAGCGACGCCACCACCTGCACTTCTTCGTTCGTGAGAATAACGTTCATGCACCCTCCCCTCAGCCCCGTACCGTAACGCTAGCGGCCCGTGAACCGCGGCGGCCGCCTGGCCTCGAACGCCCGCACACCCTCCGCGCGGTCGGCGGTGGTCTGCAGCAGCACCGTGAGATCGAGCTCGTAGCGTAGCGCCTGATCGAGCGTCATCTCCAGTCCCCGGTGCACCGCCTCCTTCGCCAGGCGGGTGGCGATCGGACCGCGCGACGCGATCGCGGCAGCAATCTCGCGTGCCGCCGCCAGCGCTTCACCCGCGGGCGCCACCCGGGACACCAGCCCGATGCGGCGCGCCTCCGCGGCGTCGATCTGCTCGCCGGTCAGCAGCAGCCGCAGCGCCTGCGCCCGCCCGATCGCACGCGGCAGGCGCTGCGAGCCGCCTCCGCGCGGCATGGCGCCCAGCACGGTCTCCGGCATCGCGAAGCTCGCGCCCTCCTCGGCCACGCGGATGTCGCACGCCAGCGCCAGCTCCAGCCCGGCGGAGTGCGCGCGCCCGCGGATCGCCGCCACCACCGGCTGCGGGACCGCGGCGAGCGCGTCGAAGCCTGCGCCGAGCGTCGCGGCACCGTCGGCCAGCGCCTGCGCGCTCCAGCCGAAGCAGAGGTCAGCGCCACCGGTCACCACCACCGCGCGGATGCCGTCGGTGTCGGCGGCGATGCGCTCGGCGACGGCGGCCAGTGCCTCGCTGAAGGCGAGGTCGGCCAGCCCCCCGGCCGGGGCGGCCGTGAGCGTGGCAACATGGCCGTCGACTTCCAGACTGGCGAGTGGCACGCGGCCTCCGGGGGCGGTGCGCCGCATGCTACGGGCCGCTGATCGAGAGCGTCAACGCGACTGGACGGCGGCGCGCCCGGCTGCGAGCATGCGTCCCGCCCACAGGCGCAGGCGCGGGCCAGCACGGAGGCACACCATGGATTTCCAGCTCGCGGGCCGCTCGGCGGTCGTCACCGGCGCCAGCCGCGGCATCGGCCTCGCGATCGCGGAGGCGCTGGCCGCGGAGGGTGCGCGGCTCACGATCTCCGCGCGCGGCGAGGAGGGCCTGCAGCGGGCCGCGGCGCGGCTGCGCGCGACCGGCGCGCAGGTACAGGCGGTCGCAGGCGACGTCACGTCAGCGGCGGACTGCGAGCGTCTGATCGGCGCGGCGGTCAGCGCCTACGGGGGCATCGACGCGCTGGTGAACAACGCCGGCGGTTCGGCCGGGGGCGATCTCGACGAGCGGTGGCTCGGCTCCTTTCAGCTCAACGTGCTGTCCGCGGTCCGCCTCAGCGAGCTGGCGAAGCCACACCTGGCGCGGTCGCCGGACGGCGGCGCGATCGTAAACATCTCCTCGATCTACGGCCGCGAGTCGGGCGGCGGCGGGCCATACAACGCCACGAAGGCGGCGCAGATCGCGGCCTCCAAGGCCTACGCGCTGGCGTGGGCAAAGGAGGGCATCCGCGTCAACAACGTCGCCCCCGGCTCGATCGCCTTCGAGGGCGGCGGGTGGGGACGGCGCGTGCAGGAGCAACCGGAGGCGATGGCGGCGTTCGTGCAGCAGAACATCCCGGCCGGCCGCTTCGGGCGGCCTGAGGAGGTGGCGGCGGTAGTGACGTTCCTGTGCTCGCCGCGCGCCTCGTGGGTGCTGGGCGCGACGATCAACGTCGACGGCGGACAGTCGCGCTCGAACATCTGACGGGAGCGGGGTGTGCGGTTCACGCGCGGCGATCTGCCCGGCTTCGTGATCGCGCTGCTGGCGCCGCCGGCGCTGATGCTGCTCTTCCTGGCGTCCTACGAGACCTGGGACCACCGGGGCACGCCCCTGCTCGGGTTCATGGCGGTCAACATCGCGGTCGCAGCCGCGGTCGCGGCGGTGTTCAGCCGCTTCGTGCGCCGCTGGGAGGTGCCGCTGGCCATGCTGCTGGTGCTGGCGGCGGCGGCGGCCGGCGTGATCGCGCTCCAGCGCAGCGGCCACAACGGCGGTGCCGCGGCGACGCTGCTGAAGTGGGTTGGGCTGATCGACTTCCTGCTGCTGAACCTCGCCATCGGCTACCAGGTGCTGAGCAACGGCCTCCTCCCGGTGCTCGACCGCCACGCCGCGCGCCGCGCGGCCGCCGATCCGCCCGCGGGCCGCTAGCGCCTGCCCGCCGGTGACGGCGCCACGCCCGCAACAGCCGCTTTCCCGCAGCAGCCGAGCCGCGCTCGCGATGCTGACCGCCTGGATGGGCGAGCGCTTCTTCCGCAGCTTCCGCGCCGGCGAGGGCGACGCGACACCCTTCGACGCCGTGCTGATGCAGCGCGAGCGGCGCGTGGGCGTGACCGTGGGGGCGCTGTGGGAGGACGCCGATGGCGATCCCGTGCCGGGTGGGGGGTCGTTCGAGCAGATGCTCGCCGCCGACCTCGATCCCGGCGCCTACGTGCTATGGGTGCCGCCCGGCGGCTCGCTGCCGGTGAGCGAGCCGCAGCGCTCGCAGTTCCGCCTGCTGGTCGCCGGCGCGCTGCGCGGGCTCGCGCCGGGGCAGCGCCGCGAGCTGCGCGTGCCGGTGCAGCTGGAGCTGGCGAAGGTCGACGACGAGGGCGCGTACATGTCTGTGAGCGGCCCCCTCGCCGCGCGCTGGACGCACCTCTCCGAGGGCGTGAAGGGCGCCTACCACCTCGACGCGCGGGCGCTGCGGCGGCTGTCCGAGGAGGAGGCCGAGGTCGAGATCGTGCTCGCGCGCGTGCGCGACCGCGCGGCGCTGCTCAACCGCGAGCAGCGCACGAGCGTGGCGGTGCACGACGCATGGCTGCTGTCGCGGCTGCCCGCGGAGGAGCCGGCGGGCCTGACGGTGATCGGCGCGCCGCCCGACTTCGAGCCGGGGGACGGCGCCGCGGTGCGGCGGCTGCTGCGACGCCACGTGCGGCGCGCGGCGGAGCAGCGCGCGGCGGGGAGCTGCGAGCTCGCGGCGCTGCTGCTGGTCGGGGCGCTGGCGCACATCGACGACGAGCTGGCGACGGCGGCGCTGCGGGGGATGAGCCCGGCGCTGTACGGCGCGCTCGATCTGATCGCGCTGGTCGCGGACGGGCGCGTGCGGCAGGTGTTGCAGCCGCGCTCCCTGCCCTGGACGGGCTAGGCGCTGGGGGCGCCCACTCCCTGTCTCGGCGTGGCCGGTGTTCGTACCACAGGCCCGCCACAACTTCGCTACGATGTGGATGGTGGAGTTGCGACCTTGCGGAACACGAGCGGGATGTGCTTCATCTCCTCGCCGTCGATCAACACGACGAGGCTGCGTTGGCCCTCAACGTCGGACTTGAACACGCAGGGGTTGACGGCAACCTAGCCGTCGCTTCCGCCGGGGATGAACGTTTCGATGCCAGGGAGTCTCGGCTGGCAAGAACTGCTGATCCTCCCGATGGTGCTCGCGGTGCTGACGGTACCGTACTACTTCCTGTGGAGGATGATCCGCGATCGCGGCGCGTCCTACTGGTGGATGCTCCTCATGTTGTTCGGCTTGCTGCTTGGCGAGATCATAGGCCTGATCATCGGTTACTTCGTGATCCCGTTGGGCGACCGTGCCCACACTACGACCGACCGACCTGACGCGCCTTGAGTAGGCTCGCGGCAACGCCGAACAGCACCAGACTGTTTTGTGCAGACCGCCGACTTGTGTAGACGCTACTTCACTTCTTGTGCTTATTGTGCAAGGCTCATCCTCGCGTCTGGCAGACCACCGCCTCACATGTGCGGCTGGAGCGCGCCGTCGACCACCAGCAGCTCGGACAGCACGAAGCCGGCCTCCGCGGAGGCTAGGTACACCAGCGCGCCCTGCAGGTCCTCCGGCTTCCCCGGCCGGCGCATCGGCAGGTAGCGCTCGAAGAAGGCGTGCAGCTCGGGGTCGCTCTGCGGCCCCGGCACGCCGTCGAAGATGCCGATCCCCAGCGCGTTGACGGTGACGCCGGCGTGTCCCCACTCGATCCCCGCTGAGCGCGTGAAGCCGAGCACGGCGCCCTGCGAGGCGGCGTAGAGCGCCGCGTTCGACGCTCCGCGGTCGTACAGGATCGAGACGATGTTGACGATGCGACCGTAGCGGCGCTGGATCATGCCCCGCGCCACCGCCTGCGAGGCGACAAAGACCGCCGTGGCGTTGCGCGCGATCTCGCGATTCCACTCCGCCACCGTGGCGTCGAGCGCGGGCTTGATGTTCGCGTGATGGCCGGCGTTCACGAGGATGTCGATCGGCGCGATCGAGCGCTCGAGCGCATCGACGGCCGCCGCCACCGCGCGCGGGTCCGTGAGATCGACCGTGCGCGCCTCGCCGCGCCGCCCGATGGCCCAGCACTCGTTGAGGATCGAGTTCGCCTGCACCTCCTCGGCGCGGTCGTGCTGCAGCGTGGTCACGGAGACGTCGGCGCCCGCCTCGGCGAGCGCCACCGCGAGCGCCCGCGCGAGCGGGCCGGTGGCGCCGGTGACCAGCGCGTGCCGGCCGGTGAGGTCGAAGAACGGCACGCGCCGGGCGCCGGCCGCCATCGCGTCAGCCCTCCACCACGGGCCGCATCGAGAACGGGATGATGCCGGCCGCCACCACGCCGCCGTCGATGATCAAGGTTTCACCGGAGAGGTAGTCCGCCGCGGGCGAGCTGAGGAACACGGCGGCGGCGGCGATCTCATCCGGCTCGCCGATGCGCCCGGCCACCTGCCGCTCGCCGATCGCGCGCTTCGTCTCCGCCGTGGCGCGAAAGGGGAAGCGGCCGGGCGCGATGCAGCTGCAGCGGATGCCGTCGCGCGCATAGTTGAACCCGATCGCCCGCGTGAGCGAGACGATGCCGGCCTTCGCGATCGGGTACATCCAGGCGCCGCTCATGGCGCGAAACCCGACCGAGGAGGCGACGTTGATGATGCGGCCGCCTCCCCGCTCCAGCATGTGCGGCACGATCGCGCGCGTGCAGTAGAAGGCGGACGTGAGGTTGCTGTCGATCCCGCTGTGCCAGTCCTCGTCCGTCAGCTCCGGCAGCGACTTGCCCGCCCCGGAACCGCCGCCGCCGGCGTTGTTGATCAGGATGTCGATGCGGCCCATCTCCGCGATCGCGTGCGCGACCATGGCGTTGACCTGCGCCGAGTCGGTGACGTCGGTGGGGTGGACGAGGAAGCGGCGTCCCAGCGCCTCCACCATCCCCCGGCTCTCCTCGAGCACCTCGCGCCGGCGACCGACGCCGACGATGTCGGCCCCCGCCTGCGCCAGCGCGATCGCCATCGCGCGACCGAGGCCGCTGCCCGCACCGGTGACGATGGCGCTCCGGCCGCTGAGGTCGAACCGATCGAGGATCACCATCGCCTCCTGTCGCCTCTGTCACGGGCCAGGGCGGCGGCTACCGATCGCTATCCGCGCGGCAGCGTGTCCCCGTCCGCGGCGACCACCTGCCCGCTGACGGCTCCGGCGCCGCCACGGGACAGCCGGACCGCGAGCGGTCCGACCGCGTCCGCAGCGCCGGGGCGCTCCGCGGGCGCGGAGCCTACGGCATGCGCGGCCTGCTCGTCGTGCCCGCCGGCCGGCGCGGCCTCCCAGTCCAGCGCGAGGGCGTTGATCGCGACCTGCTGCGGCGCGAGCTCCTGCGCCAGCGCTCGCACGAGCGCGTGTACCGCCGCGTGCGCGGCGCTGTACGCGGCGGCGCCGCCGGCGATCCCGCGCTCGTCGAGGGCGCGCGTCACCAGCAGGATGCTGCCGCCTCGGCCCTGCCGCACCAACTCTCCCGCCGCAGAGCGCGCGAGGAAGAACTGGGCGTTGAAGTTGAGCGCCAGCACCTGCTGCAGCTCCACGTCGGTGGTCTGCGCGAGCGGCCTGGCGAGCAGGCGATGCGAACAGCCGGCCACGATGTCGAGCCCGCCCAGCTCCTTCGTCACCTGCCGCGTGGTGACCTGCACGTTCCTGCCCAGCAGCACGTCCATCACGTACACGCTGCTGCCGCGTCCAAGCGCCTGGATTTGCTTCTGGATGCGCTTGGCGGTCACCACGCCCTCGTCGGCGCGCAGCGCACAGAGCGCGACGTCGGCGCCCGCCCGCGCGTACGCCAGCGCGATCGCCGCGCCCGCGGGCGTCTCGACGCCCACCACCATCGCCTTGCGGCCGGAGAGGTCCACCGCCCCGGCGGGCATCTCGGGGCGCGGCGTGACCACGGCGATCTCCCTCGGCGGCCTGCGACGCGTGGTGCCCGGGACCGCGGCTGTCGGTTCGCCGCGGGGCGCGCTAGCGCGCGCCCGCGGCCAGCGCGAGCAGCACGGCGAGGCCGAGCGCGATCCTATACCAGACGAAGACGCGCAAGGTGTGCCGCTCGAAGAAACGCAGCAGCGCACGCAGCGCGACCAGCCCACAGATGCCGGAGACCGCCGCACCGGCGAGCAACGGACCCCACTCCACCACCTCGTCCCCGCGTAGCGCGTTTACGACCGCGAGCGCGCCCGCGCCCAGCACGGCCGGCGCCGAGAGCAGGAACGAGTAGCGGACCGCGGACAGACGGTCGAAGCCGAGCGCACGCGCGGCCGCGATCGTGGCGCCGGAGCGCGAGACACCCGGCACGAGCGCCAGCGCCTGCGCGACGCCGATCCAGAGCGCGCGTGAGCCGGTGGCGTCGCCGATCCCGCGGCGGCTGCCGCCGCGAGCGTCGGCGACGCCCATCACGACCCCCGCCACGATCAGCAGCACCGCCACCAGCCACGCGCGCCGCAGCTCCGCCTCGATCGTGCGGTCGAGCGCGAACCCCACGACCACCGCGGGGACGGTGGCGAGCGCGATCCAGCCGCCAAGCTGCGCGCGCGGCTCCCAGCGCTCGATGCGCGGGCCGTAGGTGGCCACGCCGCGCCACACGGCCACCGCGATCACCCACCAGTCGCGCCAGAAACACACGATCACCGCCGCGGTCGTGCCGAGGTGCAGGCCGACGTCGAAGGTGAGCGCGTTCGCCCGCTCGCCGGTGAGCTCGGCGGCGAGCACGAGATGGCCGGAGGAGGAGACCGGCGCGAACTCGGTGACCGCCTGCAGCAGGCCGAGCAGCACCGCGCGCACGTAATCGTCCACGACCACTCGCTCCGCGTCCGCCCCGGGAGGCTACGCCCCGGATCGCCTGCGGGCGACCGCGGACCCCACGGCGGCGCGCGCCGACCAACCACGGGGCGCGCGCGTACGATCGGCGCGTGACGACGCACCGGCGGCTCGAGATCGGCGACTGGCTGCAGCGCCTGCTGCCGCGCGTCGAGTCGTACGGCGGCGAGCGCAGCTGCTGGGTTGCGCGCACCAAGACGCGCAACGCCGAGCATCACCCGCCGTACTACTGGCTCGCGCGCGCGCTCGATGACGTCGAGCGCGCCGGGCAGCTCGGCGAGCTGCGCGAGCGCCTGGTGGCCGCGCACGGCGCGGACGGCTGCGGTGGCGGCGGCGAACGAGACCAGCGCGCGCAGGACGTGCTCTCGGCGACCTGCGCGCTGGCGTGGGCGCTGGAGCAACTCGGCCCCGCCACGCTGGAGCACACCGCCGACGGCGAGCGGTTGCTGGTGCGCGTGCCCACGATCGAGGCGGCGATCGCGCCCCGGCGACTGTGGCCGGCGCGCACGCTCGAGCTGCTGCTGCAGCAAGTCGCCGCCGGCGCGGAGGCCGCCGCGCGCGACCTCGACGGCGCCGGCGCGCTGCGCGGGCGCATCTACTACCTCGACTTCAACCTCAGTGGCCCGCGGTTCTCCTACGACGTGGGGTACGACGGGCCGCTGACCGAGCCGGTGCGCGCGTGGCTCAAGCACCACGCCGCCGAGCGCGGGCTCGGCTGGGTGCTGACGCGGCCCTTCCAGTGGGGCACGCCGATCGAGGCCTGGTACTAGCGACCGGCGCGTGCGCCCGCGCTAGCGCAGCGCGACGAACGGTAGCGGCACCACCGTGGCCGCGGCGTGCTGCCCGCCCGCGTCCACCTCCACGCGCTGCGCGCCCGGCGGCAGGTACGCGAGCGCGATCGCGGCGCCGAGCGCCGGCGAGTAGCCGCCCGCGACGCACGCCCCGACATCGGCGCCTTCGATGCTGATGCGGGCGCCGGCACGAGCGAGCCGCGGCCCCTCCAGCCACAGGCCGGTGAGCAGGCGCGGAGGCGGCCCCGCGGCGCGCAGCGCCTCCGCACCGCGGAACGCCCGGCCGTCGAGCTCCACCAGCGAGCCGAGGCCAGCCGCCTGCGGCGTCACGGGCGGCGGAGTCTCGGCGGGCGCCTCCAGCACCGCAGCCTCCAGCCGCAGGGCGTCGTGCGCCTGCAGCCCCGCGGAGACCGCGCCCGCCGCCACGAACGCCCGCCAGAGCTCGGCGCCGTCGTCGGGGCGGATCAGCAGCCAGAAGCCGTCCTCGCCCATCGCCGAGGTGCGCAGGATCGCGGCGCGATGCAGCCCCAGCAGCAGCTCGCGGCAGCGCTCCCGCGCGATGCCGTCGCGCAGGCTCGCGCCGAACACCTTGCCAAAGATCTCCGCCGCCGCCGGGCCCTGCAACGACACCAGCGCGGTCGCCATGCGGCGGTCGTGCACCTCGACCGCCGCGCCGGCCGCCTCGGCAGCGACAGCAGCCAGCAGCCGGTCACCGTGGCGCGGACCGGTGACCACGAGCCAGCGCTGATCGTCGAGCCGGCCCAGCGTGACGAGGTCGAGGATCGTGCCGCCGTCCTGGCAGGCCACCGCGCGTTGCACGGCGCCGACCGCCATGCGCGCGGGATCGCTCGCCAGCACGCGACCCAGCACGGCGCCCGCGCGCTCGCCGGTGACGTAGAAGCGGCCGAGGTGCGAGCGGTCGAAGACGCCGGCGGCGCGCCGCGTCTGCTCCTGCTCGTCGAGCGCACCCTCGTACCACAGCGGCATCGACCAGCCGTGCGCGGGCGTGGGACGGCAGCCGAGCTGGAGGTGCAGGCCGGCGAGCGGCAGCACGCGGAGCTGCGCGCCCTCGCGCCGCCGAGGCTCGCGCGGCTCGCCTGCGGCGCCGCCGGGCGCGGTCACGGCCGCGCTACGCCTCGAGCGGCGAGACGTCGAGCAGCTCGCGGAAGCCGCGCTCGTTGCGGGTGGGCCGCAGCACGCCGGGGTACGGCGAGTGGGTCATGATCAGCAGCGACCGCTGCTCGATCGCGCGATCGACGAGCTGCTTCTTGGTCTCCATCGACAGCAGCGGCAACAGGTCGAAGCTCGACACCCAGACCGTGCGCTCGAGCTGGACGCGATGCTGCGCGAGGTCGCCGACGTAGATCGCGGACTCGCGGCCGGAGTGGATCAGCACCGTGCCGTGCCCCTCCGTGTGCCCGGGCGCCGGCACGAACTTCACCTCGCCGGTGATGTCCAGCTCGCCGTCCACCAGCATGAGGTGGTCCGCGACCGGGGTGAGGTTGCGCTCGAAGTAGGTGCCGCGCGTGCGCTCGTTGGGGTGCGTGGCGTCACGCCACTCGGCCGCGCCGACGTAGTAGGTGGCGTTGGGGAAGCCGAGCTTCACGCGCCGCTCGAGCGGCGCGTCCTGCGGCGCGCGCTCGTCCACCACCGTGTTCCAGCCGCAGTGGTCGGAGTGGAGGTGCGAGTTGATCACGACATCGACCTCCTCCGGCCGCACGCCGGCCGCGGCCAGGGCGTCCATCAGCGTGCCGTCCGCGGCGGGCGAGGCGGCGTCGCGGTCTCCCGGCTTCCCCCCGATGCCGGTCTCGATCAGGATCGTCTTCCCCTCGGAGCGCAGCAGCAGGCAGTTCAGCGCCAGCGGGATGCGGTAGCGCTCGTCGAGCGGCCCCGAGACGCGCTCCCACAGCACGCGCGGGATGATGCCGAAGACCGCGCCGGCGTCGGAGTAGAAGACGCCGTCGTTCAGCACGGTGAAGTGGACCGTGCCGACCTGGTAGCGCGCGCCCGAGGGAACCGTCACGGTCCGCTGCCTCCGTGATCCCGCATCGCTCGATCACGCGTCGCGACCGCGCGGTCGCGGGCCCGCACAGGATGCGCGGCGCGGCGCACGCCGGCAACCAGCACGCCTCCGCCGCGCGCCTGCCGCGATGCCGGCGCGCGGCGGAGGCGTGCTGGTTGCCGCCCGTTCCGGGAGCGCCCTATCATCCTGCATGATCTGATTCCCGCCGCCGCGCGCGCCATTTGCGCGCCACCCGGCCCGAAGGGAAGCCGCATGCCGACGCCCACCGCCTTCTTCCAGGGCCACTTCGTCCCGCTGGCGGAAGCCAAGATCGGGATCATGACCCACGCCTTCCTCTACGGCACGGCGGTGTTCGAAGGCATTCGCGGCAACTGGAACGGCGAGCAGCAGCAGCTCTACCTCTTCCGCGTGCGCGATCACATCCAGCGCGTGCGGCAGAGCGCCAAGATCATGCGACTGGACCTGCGCTACAGCGACGACGAGCTGGTCGACACGATCACGCAGCTCGCGGCGCTCAACGGCTACCGCGAGGACGTCTACATCCGCCCCATCGTCTACAAGTCGCAAGAGGTAGTCGGCGTCCGCATGCACAACCTGGAGGACGACTTCCTGGCCTTCATCACGCCGTTCGGCGCGTACCTAGACGCTGATGCCGGCGCGCGCTGCGCGACCTCCTCGTGGCGGCGCGTCGACGACGCGGCGATCCCGGCGCGCGCCAAGGTGAATGGGCTGTACGTGAACAACGCTATGGCGAAGACCGAAGCGCAGCTCAACGGCTTCGACGAAGCGATCATGCTCAACCAGGACGGTCACGTCTCCGAGGGCTCCGGCGAGAACATCGTGATCGTGCGCTTCGGCCGCCTGATCACGCCGCCACCCTCGGACAACATCCTCGAGGGCATCACGCTGGAGACGGCGTTCGAGATCGCGCAGCACGCACTGGGGCTCACCGTCGAGCGGCGCACGATCGACCGCTCCGAACTGTACATCGCGGACGAGGTATTCATGACCGGGACGGCCGCGCACGTCACCCCCGTGGTCGAGGTGGACCGCATCGCGATCGGCGACGGCCGGCCGGGACCGATCAGCCGCGAGCTCCAGCGGCGCTACTTCGACGCCATCACCGGCCGCCTGCCGGAGCACGCCCAGTGGCTGACGCCAGTCTACGACACCGCAGTCAGCGCGGGTGCGCGCCCCGCCGACGCGCGACACCGCGGAGCATGACGCGACGGCCGTGAGGGCGGCGCAGCTGTCGCCGCCCCGTGCCGCCGTGCTCCGCGCACCGCGGACGGGTTCGAAGTAACTTCGAGGTAAGCTGTGTACTATCAGCCTCCGCGCGGGCTCGGGTTGCTGGTCGGCTCCGTGATCACGCTCTGGGCGGCGGCGGTCGCGCTAACGCTGTTCAACAACGGGCTGACTGCCGACGTCGGCATCGGGTGGTTCCTCTCCTACGCCGTGGCGCTGGCCGGAGTGGCGCTCACGGCGCTGTTCGCCTACTGGACCTACGCGCTGTCGACGCTCTCCTACGCGGTGGACCGCAACGGGCTCGTGATTGCCTGGGGTCCGACGCGGCACGTGATCCCGCTGGGCGCGATCGAGCGGCTCGTGCCCGGCACCTCGGTGGGCGTACCGCACGTGCGCGGCGTCTCGTGGTGGGGACATCACGTCGGCCGCGCGCACATCGAGCGCATCGGCGACGTGCTTTTCTACTCCGCGCACGAGTCCCCGGAGCAGGTGCTCTACGTGATGACGACGGAACGCAACTACGCCATCTCCGTCGAGAACCCCGCCGACTTCGCGCGTGCGATCCAGGTGCGGCAGGACCTCGGCCCGACGACGCTGGTGACGCACCACGTGGACCGCTCTGGCACGGCGGCGCAGGGGTTCTGGAGCGATCGCCTGGCGCTGGCGCTGTGCGTGCTGGCGATCGCGGCCTCCGCGACGGTGTGGGTGCAGGTGGCGCTGCGCTTGGCCAGCCTGCCTGAGATGCTCGACCTGCACTTCCCGCCGGCTGGGCCGCGCGCGATCGTTTCGGTGGTGGCGCGCGACGCGCTGCTGGAGCTGCCGCGCACCGCCTCGCTGATCCTCGGCATCAACCTCGTCGTGGGGGCGGCGCTGCACCTCTGGGATCGCGTGACCGGCTACGTGGTGCTGATCGCGGCGGTGCTGATCCAGGCCGCCTTCTACGCCGCGGTCGCGCTCGCACTCGCCTGATCGCAAGCGCGGCCCGCTCTAGCATCGAGTCCGCGGAAGGCACGGCCCCATGCAGACCGACGTGATCGTTGTGGGCGCCGGGCCCGCCGGCAGCACCGCCGCGCGCGAGAGCGCCGCTCGCGGCGCGCGCGTGCTGCTGCTGGACCGCGCGCGCTTCCCGCGCGACAAGCCGTGCGGCGGGGGCGTGACCGTGCGCTGCGCGCGACTGTTGCCCTTCGACCTCTCGCCGGTGGTCGAGCAGGTGGTGACAGGCGCGCACCTGCGCCTGCGCGACGGCCGCCACGTGACGCGCGATTACCCGCGGGCGCTCACCTACCTCACGCAGCGCTCGCGGCTCGATGCCTTCCTGGTCGAGCGCGCGTGCGAGGCCGGCGTGGAGTTCCGCGATGGCCAGGTGGTGCGTCGCGTCACCGCCCTGGGCGGCGGCTACGCGGTGGAGGCGAACGGCGAGCGCCACCTCGCGCGCGTGGTCGTGGGCGCCGACGGCGCGAACGGCGTGGTGGCCGGCGTGCTCGGGTTCGAGCGCCCCCCGCAGGCGGCGGTGGCGCTGGAGGGCAACTGGCCCTGCCCGCAGGGGGTGCCGGAGTGGCTGCGCGGCCGCGTGGCGTTGCAGTTCGGGAAGATCCCCGGCGGCTACGGCTGGCTGTTCCCGAAGGGCGACCACGTGAACCTCGGCGTCGGCGGCTGGCAACCGATCGCGGGCCCGACGCTGCGTCGTTCCCTCGACGAGCTCTGCCGCGCCTACCAGCTCGACCCCGCCGCGCTGGTCGCGGTGCGCGGCCACCACCTGCCGATGCAGCGCCCGGGCGCGCGCGTGGCGGCGGGCGGCGCGGCGCTGGTGGGCGATGCCGCCGGGCTCGTGGACCCGCTCTCCGGTGAGGGCATCTACCACGCCGTCGCCTCGGCGGCCGCGCTCGCCCCGGCCGTCGACGACTACCTCGCGGGGCGCGCCGGCTCGCTCGCCGGATACGAGCTCACGCTGCAGCGCGAGTTGCTGCCGGAGCTGGCGGCGTCACGCGCGCTGATGGAGATCTTCCACGCCTGGCCGGACCCGTTCACGGCGCTGTTCCAGCGCTCGGATCGCCTGTGGGGGGCCCTGTGCCGCGTGCTCACCGGCGAGCAGAGCCTGGACGGCATCGTGCGCGCCGCCTCCGGCCCGCTGGCGGCCACGCTCGAGCCGCTCGCCGCGCTGAGCCGGTGCGTCAACGCGCTTCGCTACGGCCCGCGCTAGCCTCGACCTGCGATGCGCACCGGGGCCTTCCCCTGTTGACGGCGCCGCGCGCACCATCAATACTAGACAGTCCTATGGTCGCTACGATTGCCCTCCGGCGCGCGCCGCTCCTGCCCGCGACCATCCGCGGGCTACTCCTGCTCGTACTGCGCTAGGCGACGCTGCCCCAGCAGCCGTCGCCACCGCCCGCGTGCCGGGCGTCCCCCCCAACCTCGACCCGACCGGCGGCTCGACCACCTCGCGCCCCGGTCGCCGAACCGGAGAAGGCAGCGACCATGAAGCTCAGCGGCGCCGACATCGTCCTCGAATGCTTGAGGCGCATCGGCGTGGACACCGTCTTCGGCTACCCCGGCGGGGTGGTGCTCCCGCTCTACGACCGACTGCCTGCGCACCCAAAGATCCGCCACATCCTAGTGCGCCACGAGCAGGGCGGCGGGCACGCCGCCGACGGCTACGCGCGCGCGAGCGGGCGGCTGGGCGTGGCGCTCGCCACCTCCGGCCCCGGCGCGACGAACCTAGTGACCGCGGTGCAGAACGCGATGATGGACTCCATCCCCACGCTCTTCATCACCGGCAACGTGGCGCGCAACCTGCTGGGCCGCGATGGCTTCCAGGAGGCGGACATCACCGGCATCCTGATGCCGGCGGTGAAGCACAACTACCTGGTGATGCGCGCGGCCGACCTCGCCTACAGCTTCGCGGAGGCCGCCTACATCGCGCAGAGCGGCCGCCCGGGCCCGGTGCACATCGACATCCCGAAGGACGTCTTCCTCGAGCAGGCGGAGTTCGAGTGGCCGGAGCAGATCTCGATCCGCGGCTACCACGTGCCCGGTGCCGCCGACGCGGACTCGATCGCGCGCGCCGCGGCGCTGATCGACGCCGCGCAGCGCCCGATCGTGATCGCGGGGCACGGCGTGATCCTCGGCAACGCCAGCGCGGAGCTGCGCGCGTTCGTCGAGCGCTCCGGCATCCCGGTGCTGAACACGCTGCTGGGGCTGGGCTCGATCCCGCGCGATCACGCGCTGTCGTACGGCATGCTCGGCATGCACGGCTCCTTCGAGGCGAACCTGGCGGCGTCGAACGCCGACCTCGTGATCGGCCTCGGCAACCGCATGGACGACCGCGCCATCGGCCGCTTCGCGGACTTCAACCACCAGGCATCGATCATCCACATCGATATCGATCCGTCGGAGCACAACAAGAACCTCCGCACAGCGCTGCCGATCACCGGCGACGTGAAACAGGTGCTGGCGCAGCTCACGCAGGCGATCCGGCAGCGCTCGCACGTGCAGTGGATCCGCTGGATGGACGAGGTGCGAGCGCAGCACGCGCACACGCTCGCGATCCCGGGCGGGCCCGTGCTGTCGGTGCAGCACATCGTGCGCCGCATCTCGGAGCTGAACGACGACGACACCGTGATCGTGACCGGGGTCGGCCAGCACCAGATGTGGGCCGCGCAGCACATGAAGTTCACGCGCCCGCACCAGCTGATCACCTCCGGCGGGCTGGGCACGATGGGCTTCGAGGTGCCGGCGGCGGTGGGCGCGCAGGTGGCGCGGCCCAACTCGAAGGTGTGGTCGATCTGCGGCGACGGCGGATTCCAGAGGACGATGCAGGAGCTCGCCACGATGGTGGACGAGCACCTGCCGGTGAAGATGGCGATCATGAACAACGGCTACCTGGGCATGGTGCGCCAGTGGCAGGAACTGTTCTACAAGGACAACTACGTGGCGGTGGCGATCTCGCAGCCGGACTTCGTGAAGCTGGCCGACGCCTACGGCATCAAGGCGCTGCGCGTCACCGAGCGCGAGCAGGTGGACGCCGCAATCCGCGAGGCGAACGCGCACCCCGGCCCGGTGATCCTCGACTTCCAGGTGGAGGCGGAGGGCAACGTGTGGCCGATGGTGCCCGCCGGCGCCGCGCTCTCCGAGACCGTCGGCGCGCCGGAGCGCCCGAGCGCGGTTCCGGCCACATGAAGCACACGCTCGTGGCCCTGGTCGAGAACCGCCCCGGCGTGCTGACCCGCGTCTCCTCGCTGTTCCGCCGCCGCGGCTTCAACATCCACTCGCTCGCCGTGGGGGTGACGGAGGAACCCGGCATCTCGCGCATGACGATCGTCGTCGACGGCGACGACGCCATCGCGGAACAGGTGGAGAAGCAGCTGACGAAGCTGATCGACGTCGTGCACGTGGCAACGATCACCGCTGAGGAATCGGTGGTGCGCGAGCTGGCGCTGGTGAAGGTGCGCTGCCGGCCCGCCGAGCGACGCGAGGTGCTGGACCTGGTCGAAGTGTTTCGCGCGCAGGTGGTGGACCTCTCGCCGGTGAGCCTGATCATCCAGATCGTCGCCGAAGAGGACCGCCTCGAAGCGCTGCTCGAGAACCTGCGCCCGTACGGGGTGCTGGAGTCGGTGCGCACCGGGCGCGTGGCGCTGGTGCGCGGCGAGCGCACGACGGCGGTGCACGAGTTGGAGGCGGCGGGCGCGCAGCGGTTCCACACCGAATCCGGGCGGCTGCCCGAAGGCCAGCTGCCGTACGTGAGCGACTGAGCGGGCAGCAAGCGACGGGACGCCGGCCTCCGCGTGGCGGGTGCCGCAGCGGGACGGCGGCGCGAAGAGCGCACCGAGACGAGAGAGGGACACCAGTGACGAAGGTCTACTACGATTCGGACGCGGACCTCGGCCTGCTCAAGGGCAAGAAGGTCGGCGTGATCGGGTACGGGTCGCAGGGGCACGCGCACGCGCTCAACCTGAAGGACTCCGGGGTCGACGTGGCTGTCGGCCTGTACCCCGGTTCGCCCTCGGCGGAGAAGGCGCGCGCCGCCGGGCTCAAGGTCGGCAGCGTGGACGACGTGGCGCGCGATTGCGACGTGATCATGCTGCTGGTGCCGGACCAGGTGCAGCGACAGGTGTACGAAGAGCACATCGCGCCACACCTGGAGCGCGGCAAGACGCTGATGTTCGCGCACGGCTTCAACATCCACTTCAACCAGATCGCGCCGCCGAAGGGCATCGACGTCTCGATGATCGCGCCCAAGGCACCGGGCCACCTGATGCGCCGCGTCTTCACGCAGGGCGCGGGCGTGCCCGCGCTGGTCGCGGTGCACCAGGACGCCAGCGAGTCGGCGCTGCAGATGGCGCTCGCCTACGGCAAGGGTGTGGGCTCCACGCGCGCCGGCATCCTGCAGACGACGTTCCACGAGGAGACGGAGACCGACCTCTTCGGCGAGCAGGTGATCCTCTGCGGCGGCATCACCGCGCTGATCAAGACGGCGTACGAGACGCTGGTGGAGGCCGGCTACCAGCCGGAGTCCGCGTACTTCGAGACCTTCCATGAGCTGAAGCTGATCGTCGACCTGCTGTACGAGGGCGGCATGGAGTACATGCGCTATTCGATCAGCGACACCGCCGAGTACGGCGACTACACGCGCGGGCCGCGCGTGATCGGCGAGCAGGTGCGCGCCGAGATGCGCAAGATCCTCGGCGAGATCCAGAGCGGCCAATTCGCGAGCGAGTGGATCGCTGAGAACCAGGCCGGCCGCCCGCGCTTCTTGGCGCTACGCCGCATCAACGCGCAGCACCCGATCGAGAGCGTGGGCAAGGAGATGCGGGGCATGATGGCGTGGCTGCAGGGCGGCAACCAGCGATGAGCGCGCCACACCACCGCCCCGGAGCCCGGCCGGCCGCGCGCACGGCAGCCCCGCGCGCGCGTGGCCGCGTCGGGCTGCGAGGCGCGGCCGCGCAGGGCCCGTCGCTCGCCCTGCCACGGCCCTCCTCCACCTCCCGCTGAGACGGAAGGGAGGGCCGAACCGCCGCCCGCGCGAACGGATCGCGCGCGCCGCACGCACGCGCAGGGGATACTCAGGGACGATCGGGATGGGACGACTGAGATGAGCGACAAGGTCTACATATTCGACACCACGCTGCGCGACGGCGAGCAGTCGGCGGGCATCAGCTTCTCCGCCGAGGACAAGCTGGAGATCGCGCGACAGCTCGTGCGCCTGAACGTGGACATCATCGAGGCCGGGTTCCCCGCCAGCTCGCCGGGCGACCTCGCGGCGGTGGCCGCGATCGCGCGCGAGATCAAGGGCCCGGTGATCGCTGGGCTGGCGCGCGCCGTGGAGCGCGACATCGACCATGCCTGGGAGGCCGTGCGGGGCGCGGAGTCGCCGCGCATCCACGTCTTCATCTCCTCCAGCGACATCCACCTCGCACACCAGCTGCACAAGAACAAGGAAGACGTGCTGCTGATGGCGCGCGAGTCGGTGGCGTACGCCCGGCGCTACTGCTCCGATGTCGAGTTCTCGCCGATGGACGCCTCGCGCTCCGACCCGGAGTTCGTGTACCGGCTGCTGGAGGCGGCGATCGAGGAGGGGGCGACCACCGTCAACCTCCCCGACACCGTCGGCTACGCGATCCCGCGCGAGTTCGAGGCCTTCGTGCGCTCGGTCTTCGAGCACGTGCCGAACATCCACCGGGCGCTGGTCTCCGTGCACTGCCACAACGACCTCGGCATGGCGACGGCGAACTCGCTGGCCGGGGTGCTCGCCGGCGCACGGCAGATCGAAGGCACCATCAACGGCATCGGCGAGCGCGCCGGGAACACCTCGCTGGAAGAGGTGATCATGGCGATCCGCACGCGCCGCGACTTCGTGGACGTACACACCGACGTCGCCACCGAGGAGCTGTTCCGCGCCAGTCGGCTGGTGGAGCGGCTCTCCGGCATGCAAGTGCAGTCCAACAAGGCGATCGTGGGCAAGAACGCCTTCCGGCACTCCTCCGGCATCCACCAGGACGGCGTGCTGAAGATGCGCGAGACCTACGAGATCATGGACCCGAAGACGGTCGGCACCCCCGCCGGCGGCACCATCGTGCTCACCAAGGTTTCCGGGCGGCACGGGCTGCGCTCCCGCCTGGAGGACCTCGGCATCCGCCTCGACGGCCCGGAGTTCGAGCGCGTGCACGAGGCCTTCAAGGAGGTCGCCGACCGCAAGCACGAGGTGGACGACCGCGACTTGCAGGCGATCGTCTCCGAGCAGACCTCTGTGACGTTCCAGGAGCAGTGGACGCTCGACCTCGTGCAGGTGTCGGCGGGCGACCACGCGGCACCGACGGCGACCGTGCGGCTGACCGGCCCGGACGGCGAGACGCGCCAGGACGCGGCGATCGGCGACGGGCCGGTGGACGCGATCTACCGCGCGATCAACCGCGTGATGGGCGTGCAGAACCGGCTCACCGAGTTCAGCGTGAAGGCGGTCACGGAGGGCATCGACGCCCAGGGCGAGGTGACGATCCGCATCGAGGCGGAGGGGAGCCTGTACACCGGGCGGGCGGCCGACACGGACATTCTGGTCGCCAGCGCCCGCGCCTACCTGCACGCGCTCAACCGCTACCTGCACGCCGCCGCGGTGCGCGCCGCGGGCGGCACGACGGTGGCGGCGGCGCGCACATAGCGCTGGCCAGTCTGCAGGGGGAGGGTCGCATGACCACGAGCGGACCGCGGACACTCTCGGAGAAGATCTGGGAGCAGCACGCCGTCCCCAGTCCGCTGCAGGAGCACGCGCGGCTGGCAGCCCTCGCCGAGGGCGGCGGGCGCGGCGCCACCGGTCAGCCCGGCGAGCGGCCGGACCTGCTCTACATCGACCTCCACCTTGTGCACGAGGTCACCTCGCCGCAGGCGTTCGATGGGCTGCGGCTCGCCGGGCGGCGCGTGCGCCGGCCCGACCTCACGCTCGCCACCGTCGACCACAACGTGCCGACGATCGGGCGCGAGCAGCCCAACCCGGACCCACTCTCCGCGCAGCAACTGGAGGTGATGCGCCAGAACGCGAAGGAGTTCGGGGTCCCGCTCTACGACATCTTCGACATCCGCCAGGGGATCGTGCACATCATCGGGCCGGAGCAGGGCTACACCCAGCCCGGCCTCACGATCGTGTGCGGCGACAGCCACACCTCCACCCACGGCGCGTTCGGCGCGCTCGCCTTCGGCATCGGCACGTCCGAGGTGGAGCACGTGCTTGCGACGCAGACGCTGCGCCAGACGCGTCCCCGCACGATGTCGGTGGAGGTCACCGGCGCGCTCGGCCCCGGGGTGGCAGCGAAGGACGTGATCCTCGCGATCATCAACCGCATCGGCGTCGACGGCGGCGTGGGCCACGTGATCGAGTACCGCGGCGAGGTGATCCGCAGCCTCTCGATGGAGGGGCGCATGACCGTCTGCAACATGTCGATCGAGGCGGGCGCGCGCGCCGGCCTGATCGCGCCGGACGAGACCACGTTCGCGTACCTCAAGGGCCGCCCGCACGCGCCACAGGGCGAACACTGGGAGCAGGCGGTCGAGCGCTGGCGCGCGCTCCCCAGCGACCCCGGCGCGCGCTTCGACCAGGAGGTGGTGCTCGACGGCTCCGCCGTGCAGCCGTTCGTCACCTGGGGCACGAACCCGGGCCAGAGCGTGCCGGTGGGCGGCCGCGTGCCGGACCCCAGCAGCTTCGCGACCGCCTCGCAGCGCGAGTCGGCGGAGCGCGCGCTGACCTACATGGACCTCGCCGCCGGTACGCCGATCCGCCAGATCGCGATCGACCGCGTGTTCCTCGGCTCCTGCACCAACGGGCGCATCGAGGACCTGCGCGCCGCCGCCAAGGTGGTGGCAGGCAAGCACGTGGCGAGCACCGTGCAGGCGATGGTGGTGCCGGGCTCCGGGCTGGTGAAGGCGCAAGCCGAGCGCGAGGGCCTCGACCGAGTCTTCACTGACGCCGGCTTCGAGTGGCGCGACCCCGGCTGCTCGATGTGCCTCGGCATGAACCCCGACATCCTGCTGCCTGGCGAGCGCTGCGCCTCCACCTCCAACCGCAACTTCGAGGGGCGGCAGGGCGCGGGCGGCCGCACCCACCTGGTGAGCCCGGAGATGGCGGCCGCGGCCGCGATCGCCGGGCACTTCGTCGACGTGCGGGAGGTGCTGTGATGCGGGCGGTCCGCCGCGTGACCGGCCGGGCGATCCCGCTCAACCGCGCGAACGTCGACACCGACCAGATCATCCCGGCGCAGTACCTCAAGCGCATCGAGCGCACCGGCTACGGGCCGTTCGCGTTCGAGGCCTGGCGCAAGGACCCCGCGTTCGTGCTCAACAACCCGGCCTACGCCGGCGCCCCGATCTTGCTCACCGGCGCCAACTTCGGCTCCGGCTCCAGCCGCGAGCACGCGGTGTGGGCCGTCGAGGGGCTGGGCGTGCGCGCGCTGATCGCGCCGAAGTTCGCCGACATCTTCAAGAACAACTGCTTCCAGGGCGGCCTGCTCACCATCGAGCTGCCGCAGGCGGACATCGACTACCTGATGGCGCGAGCGGAAGAGCTGCCGCAGTCCGAGCTCGTGGTCGACCTCGAGTCGCAGACGGTGCGCACCGCCGACGGCGCGTGGGAACGTCGCTTCGAGATCGACGCGTTCCGCAAGTACCGCCTGCTGCGCGGCCTCGACGACATCTCGATGACGCTGGAGTACGAGCCGGACGTCGCGGCCTTCGAGGCAACGCGCTCCGAGCTGCTGCCGACCACCACCGGCTAGCCCCGTGGCGCCGCCCGCGGGGCCGCAGGCGGCGCTGCCCGACGCGGCGCGCGATGCGTTGCGCCGCGCGCTGCCGGGCGTGAACCTCGACGCCGCGCAGCCGCTCGGCGAGGGCTGGGGCGCGCAGGCGTTCCGCGTCCCCGACCCGGCGGGCGGCGACGACTGGGTGTTGCGCGTTCCGCGCCCGCAGGCGCACTGGGCCGCCGCCGACCTCGAGCGCGAGGTGCGACTGCTGCCGGCGCTGGAGGGGTGGGGCCTGCCCACGCCGCGCGGGGCGTTCGCCGTGCTCGATGCCGCCGGACGCTTCGCCGGCACGCTGCACCGCGTCGTCGAGGGCCGCCCGCTGCGGCGGTCGGACGCGCGCGGCGCGCGCGGCGAGCGGCTGGCAGCGCAGCTCGCGGCGTTCCTTTCGCGGCTGCACGCCTTCCCGCGCGAGCGCGCGCTCGCGCTCGGCGTGCGCGATCTCGATCTCTGGCGCGACCGCTACGCCGGGCTGGTCGAGTCGTGCCGGCCGCTGCTCGGCCCGCGCAGCCGCGCGTGGCTCGATGCCACGGTGGAGCGCTTCCACGCCGAGGGCGGCATGGCCGGCGCGCCGCGCGTGCTGGTCCACGGCGACCTCGCGCCGCAGCACCTGCTGGTGGACGACGGTGGGGCGCCGGCGGTGGTGATCGACCTCGGCGACGCGATGCTGGCCGACCCGGCGCTGGACTTCGCGGCGCTGCTCAGTCACCTCCAGCGCGGGTTCTGCGAGCTGATGGTCGCGCGCTACGAGGGTGCGGTCGACCGGCAGCTACGCCGTCGCGCGCGCTTCTACCTCGACATGGAGCCGCTGTACTCGGTGGAATTCGGCGCTGTCGTGCGTGACGGCGCGCAGCGCGTCGAGGGGCTGCGGCGGTTCGCCGCGCGAGCGGCGGCGGCGACGCGGGCGGAACAGACACCGAGGGCGGGCGCGAGCGTTCGCGCCCGCCCTCGACGGTAGTGCGCGGACACCGCTAGCGGCGCGCGGTCGTGCGGCGTGCCGTCGTGCGACGGACCGCCGGCTTGCGAGCCGTGGTGCGCCGGGCAGCCGTGCGGCGGACCGCCGGCTTGCGAGCCGTCGTGCGGCGGGCAGCCGGCTTGCGAGCCGTCGTGCGGCGGGCCGCCGGCTTGCGGGCGGTCGTGCGCCGGGCGACCGGCTTGCGGGCGGTCGTGCGCCGGGCCGCCGGCTTGCGGGCGGCCGTGGTGCGGCGGGCCGCCGGCTTGCGGGCGGTGGTGCGGCGGACCGCCGGCTTGCGGGCGGTCGTGCGCCGGGCCACCGGCTTGCGGGCGGCCGTGGTGCGGCGGGCCGCCGGCTTGCGGGCGGTGGTGCGGCGGACCGCCGGCTTGCGGGCGGTCGTGCGCCGGGCGACCGGCTTGCGGGCGGTCGTGCGCCGGGCCGCCGGCTTGCGGGCGGCCGTGGTGCGGCGGGCCGCCGGCTTGCGGGCGGTGGCGCGGCGGACCGCCGGCTTGCGGGCGGCCGTGGTGTGGCGGGCCGCCGGCTTCGCCGCCGTCCGTCGCGCTCTGGTGCGTGATGCTTGCATCGCCACGATACCGGTCGCTCCTTCCGTGTCGCGGCCGGTCGTCCCTGTGCGATCGACCGCGGTCCCACTGTGGACCGCGTGCCGAGTATCGCACGTCACATACGTGATGGCGCGAACCGATGCGCGGCGTGCGGCGATTTTTTGCGGTCCGCCCGACGCGTCGCGACCCGTTACACTCTCGCCACACACGCTCGCCGCGATCAATGCTGCGAGCTGCGGACGGCGGGCGACATGACCGACTACACGATCCTGGTGCTTCCCGGCGACGGCATCGGCCCCGAGGTGACGGCCGAGGGCGTGCGATTGCTCGAGGCGATCGGCAGGCGCTTCGGTCACCGCTTCGCGTTCAGCGAGGACATCGTCGGCGGCGCCTCGATCGACGCGCATGGCATCGCGATCCGGCCACAGACGATCGCGGCCGCTCGCGCGTCGGACGCGGTGCTGTTCGGTGCGGTCGGCGGACCCCGGTGGTCGGACCCCGCGGCGCCGGTACGCCCCGAGCAGGGGCTGCTCGCGCTGCGCTCCGAGCTCGGGCTGTGGGCGAACCTGCGCCCGGTCAAGGTCGACCCCACGCTCGCGGACGCCTCGACGCTCAAGCGCGAGGTGATCGAGGGCGTGGACATCCTGTTCATCCGGGAGCTCACCAGCGACGTCTACTTCGGCAAGCCGCAGGAGCGCCGTGTGGTGCGCGGGCGCCGCGAGGCAATCGACACGATGTACTACAACGAGGACGAGGTGGCGAGGGTGGCCCACCTCGGCTTCAAGCTCGCGCGCGAGCGCCGCGGCAAGGTCACCAGCGTCGACAAGGCGAACGTGCTGGAGTCGTCGCGGCTCTGGCGCGCGGTGGTGTCGGAGGTCCGCCCCGAGTACCCCGACGTGCAGTTCGAGAACCTGCTAGTGGACGCCGCGGCGATGCACCTGCTGCGTCGCCCGCGCGACTTCGACGTGGTGATCACCACCAACCTCTTCGGCGACATCCTGACCGATGAGGCCTCGATGCTCACCGGGTCGCTGGGGATGCTGCCCTCCGCGTCGCTCGGGCAGCTGCGCGCCGACGGCACCGGGCTGGGGATGTACGAGCCGATCCACGGCTCCGCGCCCGACATCGCGGGCCAGGGGATCGCCAACCCGCTGGCGACGATGCTGTGCGCGGCGATGTTGCTGCGCTACTCCTGCGGCCTCGAACGCGAGGCGCAGGCAGTAGAGGCCGCCGCCGCCCGCGCGATCGCCGACGGCCTGCGCACGCCCGACCTCGCCGCCCCCGGCGAGCACGCGATCGGCACGCGCGAAATGGCCGAGAGCGTGCTCGACCGCCTCGCAGGCTAGCGCCCTACTCGCCCACGGTCAGCGGCTCGCCCGGCAGCTCGCCTGCCGTCGTCGCCAACATCATCGCGAGATTTCCTGCAGGAAAGCTGCGGTATCCTGCGCCAGCCTGTCGGCCATCAGGTAGAACGCCGCTGCTCCGACCGAGCTAGCCTCCGGATAGACCATTTCTCTCGCACCGGGGATCAGTCCCTGCTGGGTCCGCGAAAGAATGAGCGTCGGGACTGAAAGCTGTGTCAGCGCCTTTGTGTTATCGATGGTGGGTGCGGCCTGCGAGAGAGCCAAAGCCACATGCACTGGAGTGCGGGCGAATTCGCTGGCGAAATAGTCATCCATAGCGGCATTGCCGGTAAGTTCGCCGGCACGGCCACGCGACTTCATCCACCAGTGTTTCATCCCGTTCGCCTTCACGTCTTGGACGGTCTCCTCCCAGCTTGAGTAGCCGGCTCTTCCCATCAGCGGGTTGCCTGTGACCTTCTGGATGGCTCCGCCCACGATCGTCAGGCTCTTGAACCGCTCAGGGTGCGCCACGGCCGAGGCCACTCCAATGATCCCGCCGAGCGCTTCCCCGATGTAGTGGACCCGGTCCACCTTCACGGCATCCAGGAAGCCGGTGAAATCGCTGATGAAGCCCGGGCCGGTGAACTTGTAGTCCGGGCCGGGATCGCCGCTGCGACCGCATCCCCTGAGATCCATCCTGATCACACGGAAGTGTCTCGCGAGCCACGGAACCCACGCGTACCAGAAGTTTGAATTCCGGCAGAAGCCGTGCTGAATGAACACCGTGTCGTGTGCAGCCCACGGATCGCAGAAGTCGTCTTGCTGGTAGAAGAGATCGATCCCGTTGACGCGAACGATCGGCATCTTGCGGCTCCTCTCGGACAGTGGCGCGGCAGTTACGGCCGCTTCAGATCGCCGTCCAGCTCGTACTGGCGGCGTCAGTGATGAGCTCGCCCGCCCTACGATGCAGGCTGCGACTTACGATTGGCGGGCGCCTTGTTCAAGTCCAGCCAGACCCAGCTCGGATTCGTGAGTGCCGTTATTCGGGCGCGGTTGTCCCGGTAGTCGCGGACCCATGGCTGCCGCAGGCCGAAATACGGACCCGCCGAAATGCCCAGGAACCATGCCAGGTCAAGCAGCTTGCGCTCGATCTTCTGGAAGATCGCGCCGCGTGCCTTGTCGTCGAACTCCAGCCGTTGCGCGTCGATCAGCGAGTCGAGTTCGGTGTCCTTCCAGCCGGCGGCTTTCGGAGCCGCGTTGGTGGAATATATGCTCTGCACCCTGACGCCAGGCCGGGCGACACCGGCGGGCAGTTCGATCACCAGATCGAAGTCGCCGCTGGTGTTGCGCCGCGCGGTGAACGCCGCACCTTCCACGGGCACCAGCCTAGTGTCTATCGACAGTGTCTTCTTCAGTTGCGCCTGTATCGCCTCAGCAAATGCCCCGGTCGCGGCAGCCGTGGCGGGGTTGGACATGAACTCCGCCTTGAACCCTCCCTTGTAGCCGGCGGCGTCGAGCAGCTTCAGCGCCTCCGCGATGTCCGCATCCTTCGGCGTGCGATAACCGGGCTGCGCGAGCAGCTCAGCATGCGTCATGGTGTAGCCCGCTCGCTCGATGATCAGCGGGCCGCTGATCAGGCCATCGCCGAAGGACACCAGGGCCTCGATGCCCGGGCGATCGAGCGCGAGGTGAAGCGCGCGCCGGACCCGGACATCACTGTAGGGCGCCCGGCCCACATTCAGGCTCAGCCCGTAAACGTTGTCGCCAGCCCACGTCACCACCTCGGCATCGGGCACCGCCTTGCGGATCGGATCCGCCTGCAGGCGATCCGGCCGGGTCACGGCATCGACCTCGCGCGCGATGAAGGCGGCCGAGATCGTCGCGTCGTCCGCGCCCATCACGAGGTGGATACCGTCGAGATACGGTCTGCCCGCCTGCCAGTACTCGTCGAAGCGAACAGCGAGTGCGGTGCCGTCCGCCTGGTAGCGCTGGAGCCTGAAAGGCCCAGTCCCGACCACCGTCTTCTTGAAGTCGACGCCGGCGGTAGCGGCGCTCCTCGGCATGATACCGGTGCCCAACCTGACATTCCCGTTGAAATTCTCGATGAAATCCACGTCGGGCTTTTTCGCAACCGCGCGAAACGTCTTTGCATCAATCGCGTCTATTGACTTGACGTCTCGACTCAGCGCCGCCGTGTTCGGGTTAGCCCCCAGCTCGTTCCATCTCCCATAGCTGTACGCGACGTCCTCGGCCGTCAACGTCGAGCCGTTGTGGAACTTCACACCGGGCCGGACGGTGAAGAGATAAGTCGCTGGATCCGGCTGCTCCCATTTTTCGGCGAGCTTCGGCGTCAGCTTGTAGTTCCTCACCCAATCCACGTTCGTAAGGTCAGGATCGATCAGCGACTCGTACCACGAGTTCCCCTGGACGTTATACACGCTGCCAGCTGGTGTGGTGTACGGGTCGATGTTCGTCGGATTGTAGCCCTGGGCAACAATGCCCTTGAAGTAGCCGCCCCTCTTCTGCGCCTCAGTCACCGTCGCCGCTGGTGCTGGGGTCGCCCCGGTCGCCGCAGTCGCCGCGGTCGCCGCGGTCGCAGGGGCTGCCTCCTCCCCGCTGCCGCAGCCGATCAGCGCCGCGCCGGCGAGGCCGGCGATCCCGAGCCCGGAACCGCGCAGCACCGCGCGCCGCCCCACGCTCTTCTTCGTCCAGTAGTTCGACTCGTGCATCCCAGTCCCTCCTCGCTCGTGACACCCACGGCCGGTGGTCAGATCGGGCGCAGCCTACCACAGCCGTGCTTCGCCCACCGCCCGCGCGATCGCCGACGGCCTACGCACGCCCGACCTCGCCGCCCCCGGCGAGCGCGCGATCGGCACGCGCGAAATGGCCGAGAGCGTGCTCGACCGCCTCGCAGGCTAGCGCCCTACTCGCCCACGGTCAGCGGCTCGCCCGGCAGCTCGCCTGCGACCAGCAGCGACAGCAGCCGCGCGAGGTCGCGCGGGATAAAGACGTCGCTCGACGCGGCGATCTCCGCCACGCTCCACCAGCGGTGCTCGAGCAGCGATTCGCGCTCCATCGCCCCCCAGTTGCTGCGGCCGCACGTCGAGCCGCCCGACCCGCACCAGGAAAAACCGCTCCGGGGAGTCGTACCACGTCTCGCCCCAGCGCCAGCTCTGGCGCCGCGACCACACCCACGGCCCCAGCGCCGCGTCGCGCAGCCCGGTCTCTTCCCATAGCTCGCGCCGCGCGGCCGCTTCGTGGCTCTCACCCGGCTCCAGTCCGCCGCCCGGCGTGATCCACGCCTCGACCGCGCCGCCCGGCACGCGGGTACGGAACAGCAGCAGGCGGTCGCGGGCGTCCAGCAGGATCGCACGCGCGCCGGGGCGGAGGATCTGGTTCCCCCGCCCGCCGTGCCCGCCCGGAGGCTCCGCCATCGTGCTCGCTCCCGAACCTGCACGCCGCGTCCAGTAGGGGTGATCCAGTGTTTGCGGCCCTGCGCGGCCGCCGCATAGAATGACATATCGTGCACTCGGAACCATGCGCCACGCATCCGAAGGCGATACCCGTCGCCGGTCCATCGCGACCGGCGGCCGCCATTGCGCGCGCCTGAGTCCCGGCCTCCGACCGACCCGCCACATTACCGCGGGCCGACGACCGTCGGAGCGCCGGCTTTTGCCTGCCATCACGCCGACCGCTGACAGTGGAACGAAGCCATGACGACCACCGACCGCCCGACCCCCGACGCCCCCGACGCCCCCGGCGCCCCCGGCGCCCCCGGCGCCCCCGGCGGCATCGTGCTGTACGACACCACGCTGCGTGACGGTCTCGGGATGGAGGGCCTCAGCCTCTCGCTCGAGGACAAGCTCACGATCGCGCAGAAGCTCGACGAACTGGGCGTGCACTACATCGAGGGCGGCTACCCTGGCTCCAACCCGAAGGACGCGGAGTTCTTCCGGCGCGCCCGCTCGCTCCAGCTCCAGCACGCGCGGCTGGTGGCGTTCGGCTCCACGCGCCGAGCGGGCGGCGACGCGGCCACCGACGCGGCGCTGCGCTCGGTGCTGGAGGCGGAGACGCCCGTGATCACCCTCGTCGGCAAGTCCTCGGCGTCGCAGGTGCGTGACGTGCTCGAGACGACCGAGGAGGAGAACCTCGCCATGATCGAGGACTCGGTGCACCACCTCACCGGCCACGGCCGCGAGCTGGTGTTCGACGCCGAGCATTTCTTCGACGGCTACGCCGCCAACCCCGCCTACGCGCTCGCCACGCTGCGCGCCGCCGAGCGCGGCGGAGCGAGCACTGTCACGCTCTGCGACACCAACGGCGGCTCGCTGCCGGGCGCGATCGTCGAAGGGGTGACGGCCGCCCGTGCGGCGGTGCGCTGCGCGATCGGCATCCACGTGCACAACGACGCCGACCTCGCGGTCGCGAACACGTTGCTGGCGGTGCAGGCCGGGGCCACGCAGGTGCAGGCGTGCCTCAACGGCTGGGGCGAGCGCTGCGGCAACGCCAACATCGTCTCGGTGATCGCGAACCTACAGCTGAAGCTCGGCATCCGCGTGGTGCGCGACGACCAGCTGCAGCGACTAACCGAGGTGGCGCGCTTCGCCTCCGAGCTGGCGAACCTCCCGCCCAACCCGCAGCAGCCCTACGTCGGCGTGAGCGCCTTCGCGCACAAGGCGGGGCTGCACGCCGCCGCGATCGCGAAGTCCGCCGGCTCATATGCCCATGTCAACCCGCTGGTGGTCGGCAACAGCGAGCGCGTGCTGGTCTCCGAGCTGGCCGGGCGGCGCAACATCACGAGCAAGCTGCGCGAGCAGGGCGTGGACATCGAGCTGACCGAGGAGCAGGTGCGCGCAGCGCTCCAGCGCGTCAAGGAGCAGGAAGCGAAAGGCTTCCAGTACGAGTCCGCCGAAGCCTCGTTCGAGCTGCTGGTGCGCCGCAGCCTCGACCACTACGTTGCGCCGTTCGAGCTCGAGGACTTCCTGATCGTCGAGCGCCGGCGCCTGCACGACAACGCGCGCCGGCCCGACGACGAACGCGAGATGCAGGCGGAGGCGATGGTGAAGGTGCGCGTCGGCGAGCGCTTGAGCCAGACCGCCGCCGACGGCAACGGCCCCGTCTCCGCGCTCGATGCCGCCGTGCACCGCGCGCTGGAGGAGGTCTTCCCCCGCCTCGCCGGCGTGCACCTGGTCGACTACAAGGTACGCATCATCGACCCGGGGGCGGGCGCGAACGCCGCGGTGCGCGTGCTGATCGAGTGCTCCGACGGCCAGCACCACTGGCGCACCGTCGGCGCCTCGACCGACGTGATCGAAGCCTCGTGGCTCGCGCTACAGGACGCCTACGAGTACTGGGTGCTGCGCTGGGGCCACGCCGGCTAGCGCCGGCACACCGCAGCGGCGTCGTGTTGCCACAGTCGGGGGCAGCGCGAGGACGCCGAAAAAGACGAGGAGCGCGCAATGCGGCAGATCATCGCCAGTACCGAAATCGAAACTCGACGAACGCGAGCGTGAGTGGAAACGGTCAAGGCGTCGTCATAACTGCAACATCGCTCATTCAACCGCTACACGATGCCCATCGTCACGCGTTGCCAGTAGTTTGTTGAGCTAGCGTTTCCCGGATGCAACGATCTGGGGTTTCTTTTGAGAGAGCACAGCGTACGCGCGTGCGCGGTCGCCAGTCATCTCCTTGCCCATCAGCTTCGCATGCCAGACGTAGGAGTACATGTCTGCGGCTTATAGCGCGACTTCGGCCAACGACGACGTACAGGTAAGCGACTCAAGTCTCTCTGCGCCAGGCGCGTTCTTCTTAAACTGGTCGAAGTATTCCTTAGCACGGACCGCGGCATCACCTTGCGAATCCAGAACCAAATGAATCCGTGTGTTCGGTGCCGCCGACATTTCCTCAGCGAAGAACCCAGGCAACACGATGAAATACGGGCGCCCGGGTGAACTCTGGTGCTCGATGAGCTTGGTGCTCCACCCCTAGCGCGTCGTTGTGCCAGTGAGTCGTTGTGATATGTGCCGCGCCGGTCAGATAACGCCGATCAGGAACCGAATAACTGAAGAAGGCCGCCACGTCGACAGCACCACCTATGAGCCACAACCGATTCCGATGAACAGCCGCAAGTAATCTATTGAGGAAGGCGCGCGCCTTCTTGTCGTTCCAGCCGTAATAGTGGCTGGTTTCGGATCTCCAACGATCTCGCTGAAAGAACTCGACAGCGTGGAACTCTCGGACGCCTCCGAGGGCCCGACGCCACTCCCACCTAAAGAGTGTCCATTGGCGGGGGGAAGCCACATAGCCTAGAACGAGGCAGTACTTGGCACAATTGGTGCCAAGGTGAGTGCCACTATCGTCTCCGTAGGCAAACCACGTAACTACGATTACGTGTTTTCATTCGTCATAGGGATAGTCGCCATTACTGCCCGTGACGACCGGAGGCATCTACTGCCTCTGCTCATCGAAGACACGTTCAGGCTCCCCGATCGTCTGTAGTAGAACACGATTCGCTCATCACGGTTCGGACGAGATCTGTCCCACAGGCCACGCGACCAGTAGTAGTCACGGAGGCTCATGCGGCCCACCGCAGGCATTGCCCGCTCAGGCGCCCGCCGCCAGCGGCTGCACAAGCAGCGCCAGCGTCTGGCCGCTGCTGCCGCCCGAGGGCGAGGGCGCAGGCATCACGCCGCCGCGCGGGGCGTTCGGCGCGCCCGGCATGAAGCGCGGCCGTTGCTGGTCCGGCTGCTGACCAGGCTGCTGACCAGGCTGCTGACCAGGCTGCTGACCAGGCTGCGCGCCGGCTCCGGGTCCCCGCCGCAGCGGCCCCGCGCCGGGGACCGCACGCACCGCCTGCGGCCGGTCGACCTTGAGCGTCAGGCGCTTGCTGCCGCGCACCACCGCGAGGTCGTACTGCTTGCCGGGCGGCTGCTGCTGGACGGCCTGCCGCAGCGCATCGAAGCTGGTCACGGCCTGATCGGCGACCGCGGCGATCTGGTCGCCCTCCTTCACCCCGGCCTTCACCGCCGGCGTGTTCGGCAGCACGCGCTGCACCACCAGCTTCCCGTCCTGCTCGGCCACGCTCACGCCCAGCAACAGGCCGGGAGCGCGTGCGGGCGCCGCGTCTGGGCCGGGAGCGGGGGCCGCCGCGCCTGCGGCGGCGTCGGCGCGGGCGCGCGCGAACAGCTGCAGCAGCTGCAGCAGCTGCGGGTCGAGGCGCAACGACTCCCGCCGATCGCGCTCGCCGTCCCCGTCGTCGCGTCCGCGGACGCAGTCCACCAGGTAGACCACCGAGGCGACCGCGACCAGCAGCGCCGCGATCCCCACCACCACCGGCAGCACGTTGCGTCTGAACGGTTCCATTCGCTTGCTCTCCTTACTTCCTCGTCTGCCCAGCCTCCACAGCGTAGCCCTCCGGCCCGGCGCGCAGCAGCCGCACCGTGATCACCGTCCCCGTCTCCGGCGAGGAGCGCGCCTGCACGCTTCCACCGTGCGCCTGCACCAGCTCGGCCACGGTCGCGAGACCGAGGCCAACATGTCGACCATCGGAGCGCGCCGGCTCCGCCAGCACCCAGTGGTGCACGCAGCGCGGGAGGTCAGCAGACACGATCTCGATCCCGTCCTTGATCCCGTCCACCGGTCACCTCACTTGCTCGCTGGACGGCATGCTATGGGCCATGGACGCCGCTCCTAATAGGGGGACCCCATAACTTCCCCGGCCGGCGCGCCCACGATCCGCGGGGCCTGCGCCCCGCACTTCCGCACCCGCCATCCCTATATGCGAGGCCGCGACCGCCGATGAACGGGCGCGCGGAAGCCCGTACTGGCTGCCGCCGCAAGGCCCGCTCGCTGCTCGTGGTAACGCCAGTGGCTGGGCCGTGCCGGAAACCCGGCGCGGAGATCGACATGAATAAGGGCCCGCGTGAGCGGGCCCTTATGGTGTGCTCGACCGCGACCGCGGGCTAGAGGCGCAACTTGCCGTGCGACGGCTGGCGGCGGCGCTGCTTGCCGGCGGCCAGGCGCTCCTCTTCCACCAGCTCGCGCGGGTCGGCGCGCTGCGTCTCGTGAACGTAGCCGCAGGTGATGCAGGTGCCAAACTGGCCGTAGGCGTCGTCTTCGACGATCACGAGGCCCTGGCAGCGCGGGCAGTTACGGGGCGGCGAGGTATTGATCACAGCAGTCTCTCCCGGGAACGATCCAAGCCGGTAGCCATCCGGCCGGGCCTGCTCCCATTGCCTCCTGGGTTAGCTGACTCGTTCGGGCCGAACAGAGTGGCCCGCCCTGCGAGGAGGGTTCACCCAAAGTGTTGGTTCCCCCGGTCCCCACCTGAGCGGGAATTCGGCAAGACGCGGCTGCGTCCCATCACAATCGCGTCTAATTCGTGATTGTGACAACAAGAGCATAGTCACCGCGCCGCGTTTGTCAACCGGTGATTTCCGAATTCTCTACCGAGCGCAGAAGCGCCCGGCGCAGGCGCCCGCGGCGGGCGACCACGGGCCCCCGCTGGCGAGCCACCCGGCCGCATGGTAGCGTCCAACGCGTCTCGGCGTAGAGACTGGGGAAGTCCGGTGCAACTCCGGCGCTGACCCGCAACTGTAAGCCGCGCGGCCTCCCCCTCGGGACGCCGCCGCGACGAGCCAGGCTACCGGCCTACGCCAGCTGTCAGAGCCCCGCGAGGATCGGGGACGGCACGTGGCTGGGACGCAAGCGCGTCCCTCCACCCAGCCGCTTCCGCACGAGCCCCTCGCCTCGGCGATGGGTTGTTTGTGCTGGCGGCCGCGCGCGTCGCCTCCTCGCACCATGGTGCGGAGGTTCACCGTGTCCCGCTTCCCGTTGCGCTCCCTGTTCCGCCCCGGCCGCGCGCCGACGGCGCTGCTGCTCGCGCTCGCCTTCGCCACCGTGGCTTGCGGCGGCGGCGAGGAGGCAGCGCCCGCGACCTCCACGCCCACGGTGGCGGCCACGACCAGCGCGCCCGCATTCCCGCTCATCGTCACAGACTCCTCAAATACTGCCGTCACGATCCAAGCGCCGCCGCAGCGCATCATCTCGTACTCGCCGGGCGCGACCGAGATCCTGTTCGCGATCGGCGCCAGCGAGCGCGTGGTGGCGGTCGACAAGTTCTCCGACTACCCCGAGCAGGCGAAGCGCCTGCCGAAGCTGGAATACAGCGACCCAAACCCCGAGGCGGCGCTCGCGCACCAACCGGACCTCGTGCTGTTCGCCACCCGCCAGCGTGACCAGGTGAAGCCGTTCCGCGACCTCAAGCTAAACGTGCTCTACCAGCAGGAGGCCTCCTCGATCGACGGCGTCTACGAGCAGATCATCCTGCTGGGCCGCGTCACCGGGAACAGCGAGCAGGCGCAGCGGGTGGTGGCGCAGATGCGCACTCGCATCGAGGCGGTGACACAGGGCGTGGCGGACGTGCCGCAGGGACCGCGCGTGTTCTACGAGGTGACGAAGGACCTCTACACCGCCGCGCCCAACACCTTCATCGGCGGGATGTTCATCGCGATCAAGGCGCGCAACATCGCGGCGGGAGCACCCTCGCCGTTCCCGCAGCTCACGGCGGAGGCCGTGATCGCCGCCGACCCGGAGGTAGTGATGCTCGGCGACGCCGCCTTCGGTGAGAGCTACGACACCGTCGCGAAGCGGCCCGGCTGGGCCGCCGTCTCCGCGGTCAAGAACCGCCGCGTCTACGCGATCGACACCAACATCGTCGACCGCCCGGGACCGCGCATCGCCGACGGCATCGAGGCGCTCGCGAGGGCGCTCTACCCCGACCGCTTCAAGTAGCTGGAGGCAACGCGGTGATAGACGTGGCAGAGGTGCAGGGGAGCGAGCCCAGCGTCCGCGCGCCCGAGATCGCCGCGGGCGCGTACCGCCGTAGCCGCCTCGCCGTGCTCGGGCCGCTCGCGCTCGCCGCCGCGCTGCTGGTGCTGGTGCTCGGCTTCGCCCTCACCCAGGGCGCAGCCGCGATCCCGCCCGGCACCGCGCTTGCGTTGCTGGTGCAACGCCTGCCATTCGTCCACCTCGGCGTCTCCGCTCCCGACACCTGGGAGCGCATCGTGATCGACGTGCGGCTGCCGCGGGTGCTCGCCGCCGCGCTGGTGGGCGGGGGGCTGGCCTTCTCCGGGGCGGCGTACCAGGGCGTATTCCGCAACCCGCTGGCGGAGCCGTACCTGCTCGGTGTGGCGGCAGGGGCGGCCTTCGGCGCGGCGATCGCGCACGTCTTGCCGCTGCCGACCGGCTCGTACGGCTTCGGCTGGGTGCCGCTGTGCGCGTTCGGCGGCGCGGCCGTCGCCGTGCTCGGCGCCTACCTGGTGGCGCGCGCCGGTGCGGCGGTCTCGAACGCCACGCTGATCCTCGCCGGGGTGGCGATCTCCGCCATCTTCGGCTCGGTCACCTCCTTCATCCTGCTCACCGGTGGGCAGCGCGCGCAGCCCGTCTTCGCCTTCCTGTTCGGCAGCTTCAACACCGCGAGCTGGGAGCGGTTGCTGATCGGCGCGCCCTACGTCGTGCTGGGGGCGCTGGTGGTGGGCGCGCACGGGCGTATCCTCAACGTGCTCCAGCTCGACGAGGAGCAGGCGGCACAGCTCGGCGTGGACGTCACGCGCACGAAGTTGATCGTGCTCGCCGCTGCCTCGCTGGTGGCGGCGACCGCGGTCGCGATCGCCGGCGTGATCGGCTTCGTTGGGCTGATCGTGCCGCACGCCGTGCGCATGCTGTTCGGCGGTGACTACCGGCGGCTGCTGCCGCTCACCGCGCTGCTGGGAGCGAGCTTCCTCGTGCTGGCGGACGTGCTGTCGCGCTCGCTGCTCGCACCGCAGGAGGTGCCCGTCGGCATCGTCACGGCGCTGACGGGCGCGCCCTTCTTCCTCTACCTGCTGCGCGCACGCCGCGTGGACGGCCTGCGATGACCGCCGCACCGGCCACCGCCGCGCCAACCACCGTCGCGCCAACCGTGCCGCTGCTGGCGACCGAGGACGTCTGCGTCGACCTCGACGGCCAGCGCGTGCTCGACGGCGCGACGCTCACGCTGCGGGCCGGCGAGCTGCTCGGCCTCGTCGGGCCGAACGGCGCCGGCAAGACCACGCTGCTGCGCGCCGCCACCGCGCGCGTGCCGCTCGCCAGCGGGCGCGTGGAGGTGGCGGGCCGCCCGCTGCACGCGCTCTCACCGCGCGCGCTGGCGCGGCTGGTCGCGGTCGTGCAGCAGCTACCGGAAGCGCCCACAACAATGGCGGTGGCGGAGCTCGTGCTGCTCGGCCGCACGCCCCACCTGCGGCTGCTGGGCCGCGAGTCCGCCCGCGACTACGCCGCCGCCGGGGAGGCGATGCGGCGCGCCGGCTGCGCCCGCTTCGCCGGACGCGCGCTCGGCACGCTCTCTGGCGGAGAGCGCCGCCGCGCCTTCGTCGCGCGCGCGCTCGCGCAGGAACCGGCGCTGCTGCTGCTCGATGAGCCGACCGCGAACCTCGACCCGCAGGCGCAGGGCGAGATCTTCGCGCTCCTGCGGGAGCTGGCGGCGGACGGCGCCGGCGTGCTGGTGGTGGTGCACGATCTGACGCTGGCGGCCGCATACTGCGATCGCATCGCGCTCCTGCACAGCGGCCGCATCGTGGTGGCGGGGGCGCCGGAGGCGGTGCTGACGGCGGAGCACGTGCGCCGCGCCTACGGCGACCGCGTCGAGGTGATCCGCCACCCGCGGAGCGGCGCCCCGCTCGTGGTGCCGGCAGTGCTGGAGGACGCGCGTGGCTGAAGAAGCGCGCAGCGCCGGCGGCGCGGAGGCGGGAGCGGCGCCGCCGCGTGCCACGCAGCAGTTCGTCGATCCCGACGCCGCCGTCGAGCAGTGGCGGGGGCGGTGGGAGGGGCTGTTCCCCAAGAAGCACCCGCTGGTGGTGCTCTACACCGGCAACGGCAAGGGCAAGACTACCTCCGCGCTCGGGGTGACGATGCGCGCGTGGGGCCGCGGCTGGAAGATCTGCTGGCTCCAGTTCATCAAGTCCAAGACCTCGCACTACGGCGAGCAGCGCTCCGCCGAGCGCATGGGGATCGAGATGATCCCGCTCGGCGACGGCTTCACCTGGCTCTCGCAGGACATCGAGCACGACAAGGCGCTGGCACGCGAGTGCTGGGCACTGGCGCGCGAGAAGCTGAACTCCGCGCAGTACGACCTGGTCGTGCTGGACGAGATCACCTACGCCATCACCTACGGCTGGCTCGACGTGCAGGACGTGATCGAGACGCTGCGGGCGCGCCCCGCCAATGTCGATGTGATCCTGACCGGCCGTGACGCCGCGCCGGAGCTGGTAGCGTTCGCGGACCTGGTGACCGAGATGCGCGAGATCAAGCACCCCTACCAGTCCGGCATCAAGGCGCAACCGGGGATCGACTACTGATGCCCGTGACCGATCCCGCCGCCCTGCTCGAGCGCACCGTGCGCGCGATCGCTCCGCCCGATGCGGACGCGGCGACGCACGCCGCGGCGCGGCAGGACCGCCTCACCAAGCCGCCCGGCTCGCTCGGCCGCCTCGAGGCGCTGGCGACGCGCATCGCCGGCATCACCGGCCAGCAGCGCCCGCGACTGGACCGCCGCCTGGTGGTGGTGGCCGCCGGCGATCACGGCGTGACCGCGCAGGGCGTCTCCGCCTACCCGCAGTCCGTGACCGCGCAGATGGTGGCGAACTTCCTCGCCGGCGGCGCCGCGATCAACGTGCTCGCCCGCCACGCCGGCGCCCGCGTGCGCGTCGTCGACGCCGGGGTCGCCGCCGAAACGCCGCACTCGCCGCAACTGCTGCGCCTGCGCCTCGGCCCCGGCACCGCGGATTTCACTCGCGGCCCGGCGATGCCGCGCGCGCTCGCCGAGCGCGCGCTCGCAGAGGGCATCGCGCTGTTCGAGGCGGAGCGCGCCGGGGCTGGCGTCGACATCGTGGGCCTCGGCGACATGGGCATCGGCAACTCCACCGCTGCCGCGGCGATCGTCGCGGCGGTCACGCGTCGCCCGCCGCGCGCCGTCACCGGCCGCGGCACCGGCATCGACGACGCGCGCTTCGAGGCCAAGGTCGTGGCGATCGAGCGCGCGCTGGCCGTGAATGCCCCCGACCCGGCCGACGGCGTCGGGCTGCTGGCGGCCCTCGGCGGCTTCGAGATCGGCGTGCTGGCCGGCGTCTACCTCGCCGCCGCCGCCGCGCGCGTGCCCGCGGTGATGGACGGCATGATCTCGGGCGCCGCCGCGCTGGTGGCGGACGCGGTCGCGTCGGCGGCGCGCGCCTGCCTGATCGCCTCGCACCGCTCGGTGGAGCCGGGGCACGCGGCGATGCTCGAGTGGCTGCGCCTCGAACCGCTGATCGACCTCGGCATGCGGCTCGGCGAGGGCACCGGCGCGGCGCTCGGCATCACGCTCTGCGTCGCCGCCTGCCGCCTGCTCGACGAGATGGCGACCTTCGAGGAGGCCGGCGTCGACGACTCCGACGACGTCGTGCCGCCAGAGTCGTAGCGGTCGCCGATGCGCTCCGCCCTCGCCCGCAGCGCGCGCGCCCACGTGTGGCCCTCCCCGCTGATCGCGCTGGAGTTCCTCACCCCGCTGCGCCTGCGCCGCGTCCGGCAGTGGGACGACCGCAGCTTCGGCGCGGCGCTGGCGTGGTACCCGCTCGTCGGCCTCGCGATCGGCATCGTGCTACTGCTGCTCGACCGCGGCCTCGAGCGGCTACTGCCGAGCGGGCCCGCGTCGGCGCTGCTCGTCGCCGCGCTAGTGCTGCTCAGCGGCGGGCTGCACCTCGACGGCATCGCCGACACCGCCGACGGCCTCGCGCTACAGGGCGACCGCGCCGAGCGCCTCGGCATCATGAGCGAGGGCAACACCGGCCCCGCCGGCGTGATGGCGCTGGTGCTCGTGCTGCTGGTGACGTGGACCGCGCTCGCCTCGCTGGCCGCGCCGGTACGCTCCGCGGGCATCGTGCTAGCGCCGGCGCTGGCGCGCTGGGCGGTGGTCCCGGTGGTGGTGCTATTCCACCCCGCGCGCCCGCGCGGGCTCGGGCACGCGCTGCACGCCGCCGCGTGGCCGCTCGCCGTCCCGCTCGCGACGGTGCTCGCGGCCGCGGCCGCGCTCGCACTGTTCGGACCGCAGGGGCTGGCGCTGCTGGCGGTCGCCGCCGGCGCCGCGGTCGCGATCGCCTACGCCAGCGCGCGCATGCTAGACGGCGTGACGGGCGACACCTACGGCGCGGCGATCGAGATCGCGCAGGCGGCGCTCTGGCTCGCGATCGTCGCCGCCGGCGCGCGCGGCTGGCTCGACGCCACCTTTCTCACGTGAGGGCTCGCACGTGACCGCCCGCCCCGCCACTCCCACACCGGTGCTGATGGTGCTCGGCACCGCCTCCTCCGTGGGCAAGTCGGTGCTGGTGACCGCGCTCTGCCGCATCTTCCGGCAGGACGGCGTGCGCGTGGCGCCGTTCAAAGCGCAGAACATGTCGAACAACGCCGACGTCACCCCCGACGGGCTCGAGATCGGGCGCGCGCAGTCCGAACAGGCGGCCGCGGCCGGGCTTGCCCCGAGCGTGCTGATGAACCCCGTGCTGCTCAAGCCGCAGGGCGACCGTACCTCCCAGGTCGTGCTGGAGGGCCGCCCGGCGGGCGTGATCGGCTCGCGCGAGTTCGTCGAGCGCAAGCGCGACCTCTGGCCCGCCGTGGAGCGCGCGCTCGACCGTCTGCGCGCGCAGTACGAGCTGGTGGTGGCGGAGGGCGCCGGTGCCGCGGTGGAGCCGAACCTGCGCGCGGGCGACATCGTGAACCTGCGCGTCGCGCGACACGCCGGCGCCGTCGTGCTGCTGGCCGGCGACATCGACCGCGGCGGGGTATTCGCGCACCTGCTCGGCACGCTCGCGCTGCTGACCGCGGAGGAGCGCGCGCTGGTGCGCGGCTTCCTGATCAACCGCTTCCGCGGCGATCCCTCGCTGCTCGCGCCGGCGATCGCGGAGCTCGAGGCGCGCACCGGCGTGCCCGTGCTCGGCGTGATCCCGTGGCTCGACGACCTGCGCATCGCGCAGGAAGACGCCGTCGCGCTCGAACGCGCGGGGGAAGGCCCCGGGGAGCGCGGCGCGGCGCGCGACCCGGCGCGCGCGGTCGAGGTGAACATCGCGGTGCTGCGGCTGGCGCGAATCGCGAACTTCGACGACTTCGATCCGTTCATCGACGAGCCGGGGGTGCGCCTGCGCTACGTCTCGCGCGTGGAGGACCTCGGCACACCCTCGCTCGTGATCCTCCCCGGCACGAAGGCAACGATCGCCGACCTCGAGGCGCTGCGCCGCGCCGGCCTCGCCGCCGCAGTGGTGGCGCTGCACCGTGGCGGCACGCCGGTGCTGGGCATCTGCGGCGGCTTCCAGATGCTGGGCGAGCGCCTGCTCGACCCCGACGGCGTCGAGGCCCCGCCCGGCACCGCGGTGCCGGGGCTCGGGCTGCTTCCGATCACCACCACCTTCGCCGCCGAGAAAGCGACGCGCCGCGCGCACGGCCGCGTGCAGGCGGCATGCGGCCCGTGGGAGCAGGCGGCCGGCTGCGCGGTCGACGGCTACGAGATCCACATGGGCCACAGCGAGGGCACCGGCGGCGCGGTCGTGGCGCCGCTGCTCGAGCTCGACGGCCGCCCCGACGGCGCGGTCACGGCGGACGGGCGCGCGGCGGGCACATACCTGCACGGGCTGTTCCACAACGACGCCCTGCGCGGCGCGCTGCTCGCCGCCCTCGGCCGGCGCGGCGCGGGGGGGCGGCCCTTCGACCGCGAGCGGGAGTTCGACCGCCTCGCCCAGCACGTGCGCTCCCACGTCGACCTAGAGCGCGTGCGCGCGCTGCTGTGGCCCTCCGGCCACGCGGCGCGCTAGGCGACACGGTGGGCGAGCTGTGGTTCGTCACCGGCGGCGCGCGCAGCGGCAAGAGCCGCTTCGCGGAGCGCCTCGCGGAGCGCACCGGCCGCCCCGTACTCTACGTCGCGACACTGGAGGGGCTCGACGACGAGATGCGCGAGCGCATCTCGCGCCACCGCGCACAGCGGCCGCGGGCGTGGCGCACCGTCGAGGCGCCGCTGCAGCCGGCACGCGCGCTCGCGCAAGCGGAGGCCGGCGACTGCGTGCTGCTGGACTGTCTCTCGCTGTGGGTCTCCAACCGCCTGCTCGCGCTGGGCGAGACGCCCGCGGCCGCCGCGCTCGCCGCGCTCGAGGGCGAGCTCGAGCGCGAGCTCGACGCGCTGCTAGACGCCGCCGCGGGGCGCGACGCGCCCACGATCATCGTCACCAACGAGGTCGGCGCGGGCGTGGTGCCGCCGGCGCCGCTCGGCCGCGCGTACCGCGACCTGCTCGGGCGCGCGAACCAGCGCGCCGCTGCGCGCGCGGCGCAGGCGTGGCTGCTGGTCGCCGGGCGCGCGCTCGAACTGCCGCCCGGCGAAGCTGGCGAGGGCACCGGCGGGCTACCAGGCGGTTAGTCGCCGCCCCCGCGCCGCGCGACTAGCGGCGCCACTCCAGCAGCGTGGCGGTCAGTGACAGCCGCTGGCCGCCACGCACCACGGCCAACGTCACCTGGTCGCCGATGTTGTGCTCGTCGATCAGCCGCGCAAGCTGCTGCATGCTCGTCACCGCCGTACCGTTCACGCTCACCACCACGTCCCCACTCGGCGGCAGCGAGCCGGCCGCGGCCGTGCCGGCGGCCGCACGCAGGCCCGCACGCTCGGCCGCGCTGCCAGCGACCACGGCCGTCACGTAGGCGCCGCGGGTCACGCTCAAGCCCGCCTTCGGCGCGTTCACATCGTCCAGCGTGAGCCCGGACAGGCCGAGCTGCGGGTGCCGGATCTCGCGCCCGGCGATCATGTCCGGCAGGTAGCGCTGCGCCGTGTTCGAGGGGATCGCGAAGCCCACGCCCACCCAGACACGCTGCCCGGTCGGGTTGTGGATCGCGTTGTTGACGCCCACCACCTCGCCCCGCAGGTTGAACAGCGGCCCGCCGGAGTTGCCGGGGTTCACCGCCGCGTCCGTCTGGATCACGCCCCGGATCGCGCGCCCAGACGAGTTCGAGCTGGACTCGCGCCCCAGCCCGCTGACGATCCCCCGGGTGACCGTGAAGCCGAACGAGAACGGGTTACCGATCGCGAACACACTGTCGCCCTCGCGCACGGCGCTCGAGTCCGCGAAGCGCACCGGCACCAGCTGCTGCGGCTGCAGCAAGACCTGTAGGACCGCGAGGTCGTTGTCCTGATCCGCGCCGAGCAGGCGCGCGACCGCCGTGGTGCCGTCGTAGAAGCGCACCATCAGGTCATCTGCGCCCTCCACGACGTGGTAGTTCGTGAGGATGTGTCCATGCTGGTCCACGACCAGGCCGGTGCCCTCGCCGCCCCGGCCGTGGGAGGCGGAGCTGACCGCCGTGATCACCACCACCGAGCGGCGCACGTCGGCGACCACGTCCGCGAGCGACGGCGACGTGGCGGCGGCGGCCCCCGCTTCCGCCGGCTGGGGGAGCGTTCCGCTCACGGCCTGCGTCTGCGGCGCCCGCTCGCCGAGCGTCGCCGTTGGCACCGCGCCACCGCCGCCGCCGCCACCACCGCCGCCGAGACTCACCGCCAGCACGCCGCCGAGCGCCGCCGCCGCGACCAGCAGCACTGCCTGAGCCAGCAGCCGGACCCACGCGTTTCGCGACATTCGAGCACCTCCCACGCCTGCGCACCCCGATCGTGGCAGACGCGCGTGATCGCAACGTGTGGTGAGTGTGAAACGGGTGCTAACGCGGTCCCCTGAGACCCCTCACCACGAAGTGTACGCTGGCCCGCGCTGGCCCGGACGTGGGCGGCGCGCTACCGTGACGCCCCATGCGCGCAACCCGCACGGCCCCGGCGGCCCTGGCGACCCTGCTGCTGCTGGCGGTGCTCTTCACCGCCTGCGACCGCGCGAGCACGTTCATCCGCCGCGACCAGGTCACCCCCACCCCGCTCGACGCCTCCGCCACCCCGACCCCGATTGTCGCGCCGCCGATCCTCCCCCCCAGCGGCGTCGGCGTCCCCGGCGCCGACCAACGCGCGCGCGCCGACGCGCTCCCGCTGGCGCAGCTCTCCGCTCCCGTGGTGCAGCTCCAGTTGCTCGAAACCGCCGCGGGGCAGCCCGCGCCGGTGCGCGTCGGATCCGCGGTCGTCGTGGACCGCGCGCAGCGGCTGCTGCTCACGAGCTACGCGCTCGTCGATCCGTACCGGGCAGACGGCACGCGCGCGTACGCCACGATCGCGGTGGCGGTGGCGGCGACCGCCGGTGCAGCGCCCGAGCCGCGCTTCGAGGCCGAGATCGTGAGCGCCGACCCCACGCTCGACCTCGCCGTGCTGCGCGCCGTGCGCACCTACCGCGGCGGTGCGCTCGATCCCGGCGCGTTCACGATCAGCGCCGCCACGCTCGGCAACGCCGACGCGATCAAGCGCGGCGACGCGATCCGGCTGCTCGGCTACTCCGTCCCGGACCCGGCGCGCCCGTCCGCGGTCAGCTCCACGACCGCCGTCGTCACCGGGTTCCGCGGCAACGCCCGTGTCAGCGGCCGCGCGTGGATCAAGACGGACGCGCGCCTGCCGGCCGCGATCGGCGGCGGGCCGGCGTTCGACGTCACCGGCGCGCTGATCGGCATCGTCACGCAGCTGCGCTACGACGCCCGCGCCGTGGTGGGCGAGCTGCGGCCGCTCACGCTCGCGAGCGACCTGATCGAGCGCGCGCGCCGGGCGGGAGCGGAGGCGCGCTACGTGGCGCCGCTCCAGCACTCGCCGCTGCTGCCCGGCACCGCCGGCGGCACGCCGACCGACGGGATCGTGATCGGCCAGCCGGCGTTCGCTCAGAACGCCGTCGTGGACGAGGGCCAGCTCGGCCTCTTCGACTACACGCGCCTGTTCTCGCAGCCGCCACCGGCGATCTACTACGAGTACGCGCTCCAGGCGGTGCCGAACGGCACGCTGGTGGAGGAGCGCTGGTACCTGCAGGATGTGCTGCAGGACGGCTTCTCGTCCTCCTACAACTGGAACGGCGGATCGTTCGGCCTCGTGGCGGATCACCTGACCGCGCCGAACCCGCGCGGCATGCCACTGGGCGTCTGGCGCCTCGAGGTCCGTATCGGCGGCGCGGTGCGCGCCGGCGCCGCCGCGATCGTGGGCGCGCCGCCATCGACGGAGCCGCGCATGAGCGGCTTCAGCTTCGCCTCCGCCGCCGCGCCGGCGGGCGGCCAACCGGTCCCGGCCAGCGGCTCCGCGCGGCAACTGCTGGCGTTCTTCGACTACCGCGACGCCGGGGGCACCTCGCAGATGCGCTGGATCGTGTTCCGCAACGGCCGCGTCGAATACCAGTCGCCGGTGGTGCCGTGGAGCGGCGGCGACAGCGGCCGCTGGTGGGTTGGCTACTCCCCCGACGACCCGGTCGGGGCCGGCTTCTGGGAGTTCGAGATCTACTTCGACAGCCCGGGCCAGCCCAAGCCGGTGAGCCGCGGCGCGAACGGCGTCCAGCTCTTCTAGCGGCCGCCGCCTGCGCTCACTTCAGCTTCCCCTGCGCGTCGTACAGTCGGTCGACGAAGGACCCGTCGTAGGCCCCGGCCACGCTCTTGCCGGCCTCCAGCACGCCGAACTTCCGCAGCAGCTGCTCCAGCGACTGCCACTGCGCCGCGTCCGAGCGCCCCACCCCGCCCGCGCGCTTCGCGCCCGCGATCTCGGTCTCGAGCAGGAACTTCTGGTGCTCGGCGTCAGCGCCCTTCGCGTACTGCAGCGTGATCTGCACCGCCTCGTCGACGTGCTCTGAGGCATACTGCACGCCGCGCAGCGAGGCGCGCAGGAAGCGCTCCACCGTCTGCGGCCGCTGCTTCACGGTGTCCTCGTGCGCGAGGAACGTCAGGCCGAGCGTGAGCACGCCGAAGTCGGCCGGATCGATCACCGTGATCGGCACGCCGACGCGCCGGATCGTGTCGGGCTCGTTGTTCAGGAACACCGGGTAGACATCCACTTGCTTCTCGATAAAGACCCGCGGGTCGAAGCCCACCGCCTGCAACTTCACGTCGCTCTCCGCGAGGCCTGCGCTCGCGAGCATCGCTTTCAGCTCGGCGGGAACGACCCCGGCCTTGAAGCCCACGCTGCGCCCGCGGAAATCGGCGGGCCCCTTGATGCCGGAGTCCGCGCGCGCGACGTAGCCCTGGTCGCCGCGCTGTCCGAACAGCGCCACCGCCACCACCGGCACCACATCCGCGCGCCGGCGCAGCACCTGGGCCGCGGTGCCGGTGGTGAAGTCAATCCCCTGCGCGAGCAGCAGCTTGAGGTGCTCGTCCTGCCCGCTCGAATGCCGCACCTCCACCTCGAGGCCCTGCTCGGCGAAGTAGCCCTTCGCGACGGCGACGTAGACCCCGACGAACGGCAGGTTCGCCTGCGGCGTAAACCCCGCCATGAACGTGACGCGCTCCGGGGCACGCGACGCGGTCGACGCGGCCAGCGAGGCGGGCGCGGCGGCGGGAGCACCGTCACCGCCGCAGGCGGCGAGCAGCAGCGCAAGCAGAAGCGCGCCGAGGGGCGCGAGGGCACGCAGACGAGACATGGGGCGGCTCCGTCGGGTCCGGGGCGTGCATCCGCGACGCACGCGGGCGCTGCACGCCGGTCGGGGTGGCTCGGGCGTGCATCCGCGACGCAGTCGCGGGCGCTACACGCCCGTCGAGGATTCGTGCCAGAACAGCACGCGGTGCTCAATATAGGCAATCGCAAGCGTAAGCGTCACGCCGATCAGCGCCAGCACGAGCACGGCGGCAAAGAGCGTCGGCGTGTCCAGTTCCCCGTTCGCGATCACGATGATCTGCCCGACCCCGGTGTCGGCGGCGAACCACTCCGCCACCACCGCACCGATCACGGCCAGCGGCACGGAGATGCGCAGCGCCGCCAGCACATACGGCAACGAGGACGGCAAGCGCAGCTTCCAGAACAGCTGCCAGCGCGACGCGTCGAGCGCGCGCAGGAAGTCGAACGCCGCCGGCTCCACGCTGCGCAGCCCGGTCACGGCGTTCACCAGCATCGGGAAGAAGGTGATCAGCGCCGCCACCAGCACCTTCGGCCAGGCGTTGAAGCCGAACCAGATCAGGAACAGCGGCGCCACCGCCACCACCGGCGTCACCTTCACCAGGATCGCCAGCGGGTACAGCGCACGCTCCAGTGGCCGCGAGTGCGCCATCACCACCGCCAGCAGGAACGCCGACCCGGCGCCGACCGCGAGTCCACCGAGCGCGTGGGCCAGCGTCACTCGCGCCGCACCAAGGTAGCGGGCGGGGTCCGCCGCGAGCGCGCGCAGCACGGCGCTCGGTGCGGGCACCAGGTACTCGCGCACCTCGAAGGCGCGCACCCACGCCTCCCACAGCGTCAGCGCCAGCGCCGCCGCCAGCAGCGGCGGCGCAGCAATCCGCAGCGCCGCGCCGAACGCCGGCCGCGCCCGCGAGCGCGCGGATGGCGGAGCGGCCACCCACTCCGTGCCCTCCAGCAGGTCGCCGGGCTCCGGAGCGCCGCCCGCCGCCTCGCGTCCCGCCAGCACGCTCACGGTGCGCCGCCCAGCGCCTCGCGCACGCGGTGCAGCAGCGCCGCGAACTCCGGCGTCTCGTCCAGCGCGCGCGGACGCGGCCGCGGCAGGTGCACCGGCAGCTCCGCGACGATGCGCCCAGGCGCGGCGCTCATCACCAGCACGCGGTCGGCGAGCAGCACCGCCTCGCGGATCGAGTGCGTGACGAACAGCACCGAGACGCGGTCGCGCTCCCAGATGCGCAGCAGCTCCCGCCCCATCGCCTCACGCGCGAACTCGTCGAGCGACCCGAAGGGCTCGTCCATCAGCAGCAGCCGCGGCCCGTGCGCGAGCGCGCGCGCCAGCGCCACGCGCTGCCGCATGCCGCCCGAGAGCTCGTGCGGGTGGTAGCGCGCGAAGGCCGCGATCCCCACGCGCGCCAGCAGCGCATCGACGTCGGCGCGCGCGCCCGTCACCTCCAGCGGCAGCGCGATGTTTCCCGCCACCGTGCGCCACGGGAGCAGTCCCGGCTCCTGGGTCACCAGCCCCACGCGGTGGCCCGCCCGCGCCGCGGTCGCACTCCCCGCCAGCACGTCGACCGCCCCGCCCGACACCTCCAGCAAACCAGCCACCACGCGCAGCAGCGTCGACTTCCCGCAGCCGCTCGGGCCGACCAGTGCCACGAATTCGCCCGCGCCCACCTCGAGCTCCACACCGGCGAGCGCGAGCAGCGGCCCGCCATCGCCGCGGTAGCGGTGCGAGAGGCCGCGCACGCGCACGGCGGGCACGCCGATGACGGTGGTCATGCGCCGCGCTCCCTCCCACCGTCGAGTTGTCACGCCTCGTGGCGCGCGCGTACGCTCTCACGGCCCGCAGCAGTACGCGAGCCATCGTGCAGCGTACCGCACGGCGCAGGCCCACCGCCTGCGACGGACCGAGGAGCCTCACCCGCGTTGACCCACACCATCGCGCTCATTGGCGGCACGGGGCCGGAGGGCCGGGGGCTCGCGACCCGGTTCGCGCTCGCCGGGCACGGCGTGGTCATCGGCAGCCGCGAGGCCGGCCGCGGCGTCGCCGTGGCGGCGGCGCTCACGGCCGGCCTCGGCGCGCGCACCCACGGGACGCTCAGCGGCGCGACGAATGCGGACGCGGTCGCGGCCGCCGACCTCGTCGTCATCACCGTCCCCTACGAGGGGCACCGCGACACCCTCGAGGCGCTGCGCGAGGCGCTCGCCGGCAAGCTGGTAGTCGACACCGTGGTGCCGGTACGCTTCGACCGCGGCCCGCGCCCGGTCGAAGTGGCCGAAGGCTCCGCCACCGAGCAAGCGGCGGCGCTACTGCCCACCTCGCGCGTCGTCGGCGCCTTCCACAACCTCCCGGCGGAGGTACTGCTCGACCCCACGCTTCCCCTCGACGCCGACGTGCTAGTGACCGGCGCCGACGCCGAGGCGAAGCGCGTGGTCTGCGAGCTCGCGGAGCAGATCGCCGGCGTGCGCGCAGTGGACGCCGGCCCGCTGCGCTTCTCGCGCTTCGTGGAAGGGATCACCGTGCTGCTGATCGGCATCAACGCTCGCTACCAGGCACACAGCGGCGTGCGCATCCAGGGCCTGCCGCCGCGCGCGCCGTGACCCACCCCGCGCACCCCGAGCTGCGCGTGATCGGCATCACCGGCATCCCACTCGTGCGGGCCGGCGACGACCTCGCCGCGCTGATCCTCGAAGCCGCTGCCGCGCAGGCCACTCCGCTCGCCGACGGCGACGCGCTGGTGGTGACGCAGCGCGTGGTGTCGAAGGCCGAAGGGCGCGTGGTGCCGCTCGACAACTTCGAGCCCTCCCCGTTCGCGCGCGACTTCGCGCAGCGCATGGAGAAGGACCCGCGGCTGGTGGAGGCGGTGCTGCGCGAGTCGACGCGCGTGGTGCGGCAGGTCGGCGGCGTGCTGATCACGCAGACGCGCCATGGCTACATCTGCGCCAACGCCGGCGTCGACGCCTCGAACGTCGGCGGACAGGACCTCGTCTCGCTGCTGCCGCTGAACCCCGACGCCTCCTGCCGCCGCATCCGTGACGCCGCCCGCGCGCGGCTGGGCGTCGATCTGGGGGTGGTGATGACCGATACCTTCGGCCGCCCCTGGCGCGAGGGCCACACCAATGTCGCGATCGGCGTCGCCGGGCTGCGCCCGCTGCGCTCATACATCGGCATGCCCGACATGGACGGCCGCGAGCTGCGCGTGACCACGATCTGCGTCGCCGACGAGCTCGCCGCCGCCGCCGAGCTGGTGATGGGCAAGGTCGACGCCGTGCCCGCCGCGATCGTGCGCGGCTACCGCTTCGAGCGCGGCGAGGGGTCGAGCGCGGAGCTGGTGCGCGCCCGCGAGCTGGATCTCTTCCTCTAAGTTCCCGCACGCCGCTCCCGCCCGTCCGCCCGGTGCTGCCGCCCGCGCGTGGCGGGGGTCGCCGCCACGCCGTACGATGCCGTGGATGGCGGGCGACGGCGGACGCAGGCGCAGGGACAAGCGAGCGCGGCCCGGCGCGCGCGAGCTGCTGCGCGGCGCGCTCGTCGGCGGCGAGGACCCCTGGCTGCCGTGGTGGCTGCCGCTGCCCGGGCTGATGCTGGCGCTGGCGTGGGCCGCCTACGAGGGCGTCGGCGGGGGCGGGGGCGCGCGCTTCCTCTCCGCGCTGCTCTGGCCGGGCGCGGCGCTGTTCCTGCTCGCTACCCTCGCGGCGTTCTTCGGCTGGCAGCTCGACCTCGACTGACGCGCGAGCGAAGGCGGCGCCCCGTGTTACACCTCTACTCCGGCGCCGACGACTACCGCCTGCGGCACGCCTACCGCGCGCTGTGCGACTCGCTCGATGTCCACGGCATGCTGGCGACCAACACCACCACGCTCGAACCGCGCGGCCTGCGCCCGCAGGAGCTGATCCAGCACGCCGCGGCGCTGCCGTTCCTCGCGCCGGCACGGGTGGTGGTCATCGAGGGCCTGCTCGCGGCCGCCGGCGGCGGGCAGGCCGCCGTGCGCGCGTGGCAGCCGCTGCTCGACGCGCTGCCGCAGCTCCCGCCCACCAACCACCTCGTGCTACTCGAGCCGTTCGCCTCGCGCGAGCAGGGCGTCGCCATCGAGCGCTCCCCGCTGCTGCGCGCGCTGCGCGCCGTCGCAGGGGCCGATGTGCAGGAGTTCCGCCCGCTGCGCGCCGGCGGCCGCGACAACGAGGTGGCCGCGTGGCTGCGGCGCGAGGCGCAGGCACGCAAGACCACACTCGCGCCCGGCGCCGTCGAGGCGCTGGTGGAGCTCGTCGGCCCGGATCTCTGGATGCTGGCCGCGGAGCTCGACAAGCTCGCGCGCTACGCCGAGGGGCGCGCGGTCACGGCGGACGATGTGCGGCTGCTCACCCCGCAGGCGCGCGAGCAGAGCATCTTCGACGTCGTGGACGCGGTCGTGGAGGGACGTGCCGCGCCGGCGCTGCTCGCGGTGCGGCGCATGCTGGACGAGGGCAGCGAGACGCCGGCGCGCATCCAGTCCATGATCGCGCGCCAGTTCCGCCACCTCGTGCGCGCCACCGAGCTGATCGAGCAGGGAGCCGAGCCCGGGGCGATCGCGGAAGCGACCGGCGTCCGCAGCGACTTCCCGCTCGGCAAGCTGCTGCGGCAGGCGCAGGCGATCCCACGCTCGGCCGCGGAGGCGGCGCTGCGTGAGCTGGAGGCTTCCGAGTTCGCGGTCAAGAGCGGGCGCCGTGACGAGGGCCCGGCGCTCGATCTGCTGATCACCCGCCTGGCTACGCTCGCGCGCCCGGCGGCGACGCGCTAGCGAGCGTCCGCCCGCGCTGCCAAGCCGACACTACCAGTTGCGGATCGCGGCCAGCACGCGGCCCTGCACCTCCACGTTGTCCAGGTCGGTGTAGAACGGCTGCATCGCGGCGTTCATCGGCTGCAACCGCACGCGGCCGCCCTCGTGGTACAGCCGCTTGAGCGTGGTCTCGTTCTCGCGCTTCAGCCACACCGCCACCATGTCGCCGTCGTCGCAGGATTGCGTCGGCTGCAACAGTACGATGTCGCCGTCGTTGATCAGCGCATCCACCATGGAGTTGCCCTCCACCCGCAGCGCGAACACGTTGTCGCGCCCGCCGGTCTGGCGGTCGGTGACCTCCACAAACTCGTCGTAGCTCTCCGGCGTCAGGTGCTCAGGCGGCATCGGGATCGGACGCCCGGCCGCGATCTTGCCCAGCACCGGCACCCGCACCGTGCGCGCGCGGCGCTCCCCGCCCTCGAGCAGCTCGATCGCGCGCGAGACCTCGCGGTCGCGCCGGATGAAGCCCTTCTCCTCCAGTCGCTTCAGGTTGTAGTCCACCACGGAGGTGGAGGAGATGCGGCAGCCCTCCTGGATGTCGCGGATCGAGGGCGGGTAGTCCTTCTCCCCGATGAACTCCCGCAGGAACTGCAGGATCTGCTGCTGCTTCTCCGACACCCGTTCGCTCATGCTCGCTCGCTCCGTCCGGCCCCGCCGCCGCGTGGCCCGCGACCGGGCTGCTGCTGCCAACGGCCCTGGTCGGCACATATGTTCTGCTGCCTACTCTAGTGACCGGTCATAACGGCGTCAAGCGGCCCCCTACGCCGCGCCGCCCGGCGATCCCGTGCGCGTGCGCTACGATTGAGCGCGCCGGGCGCGCCGGGCGAGCGGCCCGGCGGGGCTGCGGGAAACGGGAGGCGTCGATGGCGGCCGGGCTCGAGGATCTCTTCGGCGAGCAGCGCCCCGCGGAGCCGGATCGGTCGCAGGGCGAGCTGCCGCGCGCCCTGGTCGTCGCCGCCCACCCCGACGACGCGGACTTCGGCGCCGCCGGCGTCTCCGCCCTGCTGGCACAGGCCGGCTGGGAGGTGCGCTACCTCGTGGTCACGGACGGCTCGAAGGGCTCCGCCGACCCCGCGTTCACGCCCGCCACGCTCACGCAGGCCCGTCAGCGTGAGCAGCGCGACGCCGCGGCGGTGCTCGGCGTGCGGGACGTGGACTTCCTGGGCTTCACCGACGGCGAGCTGGTCTACTCGCGCGCACTGCTCGGCGGCATCACCCGCGCGATCCGCGCCTTCCGCCCGCACGCCGTGTACACGCACGACCCGGAGCCGGTGATCATCAACAACTCCTTCGTCAACCACAGCGACCACCGCTGCACCGGCCTCGCCACCGTCGATGCCGTCTACCCCACCGCGCGCGACCGCCTCAACTTCCCAGAGCACGAGACGGAGGGGCTCACCCCGCACAAGGTGCGCGAGCTCTACCTCTGGGGCACCAACCAGCCGACCTTCGAGGTCGACATCGCCGCCGTACTCGAGTTGAAGATCGCCGCGCTGCTCGCCCACACCAGCCAGTTCGCCGGCGGCGAAGGCTTCATCGACCAGCTGCGCATGCGCTGGAAGGACGAGCAGGGGCGCTACCTCGAGCGCTACCGCCGCGTCACGCTCTTCCGCTGACGCCCCACCGCGATGGACCTGCCGCGCTTCCGCTACTGCCCGCTCTGCGCCACCGCGCTCGACCCCGCCGGGGGGCCACACGGGCGCCCCCGCTGCCCGGCCTGCCACTACGTGCAGTACGCCGACCCGAAAGTGGCGACCGGCGTGGTCGTCGAGCACCGCGGCCAGCTGCTACTGGTGCGCCGCAACCATGAGCCACGCTACGGCGCATGGTCCTTCCCCTCCGGCTTCGTCGATGCCGGCGAGGTGATCACCGAAGCCGCCGCGCGCGAGGTGCTCGAGGAGACCGGCGTGCAGGTGCGCATCGAGCGCCTGCTCGGCGTCTACAGCACCGCCGACGACGCGGTGATCTTCGTCGCCTACGCGGGGTCCACCACCGGCGGCGAGCCGCACGCGGGCGCGGAGGCGCTGGAGGTCGGGCTCTTCAGCCCCGGCGACGTGCCGGAGCTCGGCTTTCCCCACGACGCTGCGATCCTCGAGCGATGGCGCAGCGGCGACCACACGCCAGCCGCGCCCTAGACGCGTGCGGGCGGGGCGCACGCCGGTCACGCGCTGCTGACGCTGTAAACTGTAGGCCTCTGGTTCCTGCGACACGCGACAGGGGCCGAGCGAGGGAGAGCGACATGACCGCACCGGGGCCCGGCGAAGCACCGCCCAGCGACAACGCTGAGGGCGGCGAGCAGTTCCAGCAGCGCGCCGGGCAGGCGGGACGCGCGCTCCGCTGGCTCGCAGCACGCGCTGCGCCCGCCGCGCGGCGGGCGCGCGCGGCGGTCGAGCAGCGGCGCCCGCAGGCGGAACGCGCCGCGCGGGCCGCCGGCGAGCGCCTCGAACAGGCCGTCGAGGCGGCGAAGCCCGGGCTCGAGCGGCTTGCGGGACAGGCGCGGGAGGCCGCCGCGGCGGCGCGCCCGCAGGTGGAGCGCGCGGCGCGCGCCGCCGCGGACCGCACGCGCGAGTACGCGCGCGAGCACGCGCCGGAGCTGCGGCGCGCCGCCGCCCGCGCGGCCGAGAGCACCGCCCGCGCGGTCACGCCACCGCTGCTGCGGCCGGCCGTCGAGGCGCTGCGGTCGGAGCTGCGCTCGCGTCCCGCACCCGCGGAGGGCCACCGTGAGACACCGCCCGGCGGGGCCGGCGACGGCGGCCCGGCAGACGCCCCGGCAGCCGGCACGGAGCCGCAGGCCGGCCGGGAGCCGCGCGACCGGCCCTAGTGCTCAGCGCGATCCGGCCCTAGCGCCCGGCGCGATCCGGCGTCGTGGCGCCGGGCTCGCCTCCACCGCCGCGACGCGCAGATCGTCCATCTCCACTACCGTGAGCGAGTAGCCGTCCAGCTCCACGGCGTCGCCCACGTGCGGGATGCGGCCGATGCGCTCCAGCACGTAGCCGGCGACCGTGTTGTACGGGCCGGGCTCCACCGTCACGCTCAACCGCTCGGCGAGCACTTCCACCGCGTCGAGGCCGTCGATGCGCAGCACCCCCGGCCGTGTCTCGGCGGCGGGCAGCACAGGCTCGAACTCGTCGCGCAACTCGCCGACGATCTGCTCGAGCACGTCCTCCAGCGTCACGATGCCGTCCGTACCGCCGTATTCGTCGACGGCGATCGCGAAGTGCGTGCGGTGTTCGCGCATCTGCTCCAGCAGCTCGGCGACGCTCGCCTGCGCCGGCACCATCAGCGGCTGTCGCAGCAGCGCTTCGAGCGTGCCAGGCAACGCCGGCCGCAACAGGTCGCGCGCGTGCAGCACCCCGATCACATCGTCCACGCTCTCGCGGTATACCGGGTAGCGAGAGTGATGATGCTCGGCGACGAAGCGCACGGCCTCCACCACCGCGGTGTCGAGCGCGATCGCCAGTACCTCCGTGCGCGGCACCATCACATCGCCCACGCGCAGCTCACCGAAGCGCAGCACGCGGCCGAGTAGCAGGCGCTCGTCGTCGCCCAGTTGTCCGGCGGCGGCGCTGTGCTCTACGATCAGCCGCAGCTCCGCCGCGCTCGCGGACGACGCCTCCAAGGCGTCGCGCCGCACGCCGAAGACGCCGGCGACCGCCCACCCTGCCTCCGTGAGCAGCCAGATCACTGGGCGAAACAGCGCGCGGAATACACGCAGCGGCAACACCACGATCAGCGCCACGCGCTCGGCGTACCGCAGCGCGATATTCTTCGGCGCGAGTTCGCCGGCGACCACGGTCACCGTGGTGATCGCGATGAACGCCAGCGCCACCGCCGCCGGGTGCGAGGCGCGCCCGAACACCGGATCCAGCAGCCCGGCCAGCGCCGGCTCGCCGATCCACCCCAGCGCCAGGCTGGCGATCGTCACGCCGAGCTGGCAGGTCGCGATGTAGGAGTCGAGGCGCCCCACCGCGTGCTCGAGCGTGCGCCCCGCGAGCGCGCCTTCGGCCACGAGCTGCGCCACGCGCGTGCGGCGCACGGTCACGATCGCGTACTCGGCAGCGACGAAGAAGCCGTTCACAAGCACCAGCGCCAGGACGGCGAGCAGCCCGCCGCCGATCGATAACAATGCCAGCTACTTCCCGGCAAGCGCCGTCACGCGCTAGCCCTCCCGGCCCAGCCGCAGTCCCAGCACGCCCGCCAGCTCCAGCAGCGCGGGCACCGCCGTCTCGCCCGCCAGCCGCTGCCGCTCCACGCCGTCCGCGATCCGCAGCAGCGCAGCGATCGCGCGCGGCGTGTCGAAGCCATCGTCCATCGCCGCCGTGAACTCGTTGCGCAGCGGCTGCACGCGCAGCCGGTCCGGCGGCCCGCCTGCTGCCGCCGCCGCGCGTGCCAGCGTGGCAGCGCGCTGCTCCCACTGCGACAGCGCGGCGGGGGAGAAGTCCTGCTGCTCGCGGTACGGCGTGCCCAGCAGGTACAGCCGGATGCCGTCCGGTGTGTGCCCCCGCACCAGCAGCTCGCTCACCTTCACCAGGTTGCCGAGAGACTTCGACATCTTCACGCCCTCGAGCAACTCCGTGCCGATGTGCATCCAGAGCGAAACGTACGGCGCGGCGCCGGTGGCGCACTCCGACTGCACGATCTCCGAGTCATGGTGTGGATAGCGCAGGTCGCTGCCCCCGCCGTGGATATCGATGCGGTCGCCCAGCGCCGCATGCACCATCGCGGAGCACTCGATGTGCCAGCCGGGACGCCCGCGCCCCCACGGCGAGTCGAAAGCCGCGCCCGCCTGCTCGGAGGGCTGCCAGAGCAAGAAGTCGAGCGCGTCGCGCTTCAGCTCCTCCGGCTCCTGCGGCATCGAGTCGTTGCGCACGTGGCGCAGCCCCTCGCGGTCGTGCCCGGCGAGCGCGCCGAAGCGCGGGGTGGTGGCGGTGTCGAAGAACACGTAGCCGTCGACGCCGTAGGCGTGCCCGCTGCGCAGCAGCGCCTGCACGAGCGCGATCATGCCGTCGATGTGCTCGCTCGCCTTCGGGAAGAGGTCGGGGCGCTGCACGTTCAGCGCGTCCATCTCCTGCAGGTAAAGCTGCTGGTTGCGCTCGGTCAGCTCGGCGATGGTCAGGCCCAGCCGTTGCGAGACTCGCACCATGTCGTCGTCCACGTCCGTGATGTTCTGGACGTGCCGCACGCGGTAGGCGTTGAACTCGAAATAGCGCCGCACGGTGTCGAAGAACACGAAGACGCGCGCGTGGCCCAGGTGCCCGACGTCGTACGGCGTGATCCCGCACACGTACATGCGCACCACGCGATCTTCGAGCGGCCAGAACTCCTCCTTCCGCCCGCTGAGGGAGTTGTAGACCTCGAGCAGCGTCGGCGCTCCTCTCACACGCGTCCGACCAGGGCGGAGGCGGACAGCATCGTAGCATGGCGGAACGGCCCCCTCGCCCGCCACAGCCGGCGCCCTCCACCCGCGCGGCGAGCCCCCATCGCCGCGCGGTGCTACGATCCGCGACGTCGCCCGGGGGGAGGCCACATGCGCATCGCCCGCGTCCGCTTCGACGGCCGCACCGCCACCGCGATCATCTCCGGACGCAGCGCCCAGCTGGTGCGCGGCGGGCCCTTCGGCCGCCTCCAGCGCATCGGCGAGCTGGTGCCGCTCTCGAAGCTCCAGTTCCTGCCGCCGGTGCGACCGACAAAGATCGTGGCGATCGGCATCAACTACTACAGCCACGCCGGCGAGCGCACGCCGCCCGCACAACCGGAGCCGTTCCTGAAGGCACCGTCCTCCCTGATCGGCCACGGCCAAACGATCCTGCTGCCGCGCGACGCCGGGCGCGTGGACGAGGAGGCCGAGGTGGTGGCCGTGATCGGCCGCCGCGCCAGCCGCATCGCCGAAGCGGACGTCGATCGCTATGTCTTCGGCTACACCTGCGGCAACGACGTCTCGGCGCGCGAATGGCAGCGTGACGACCTGCAGTGGTGGCGCGCGAAGTCGTCCGACACCTTCACCGCCGTCGGCCCCTGGATCGAGACGACGCTCACGCCCGAGCACATCGGCGTGGAGGGCCGCGTCAACGGCGTGGTGATCCAGCACGCCGACACGAGCCAGATGGTGCACTCGATCCGCAAGTGCATCGCGCGCATCACCAGCGTCATGACACTGGAGCGTGGCGACCTCGTCTTCACCGGCACGCCCGGCACCACCGCCGCGCTGCACCCCGGCGACGTGGTCGAGGTGGAGGTCGTGGGCGTTGGCGTGCTGCGCAACCCGGTGGCGCTGGCGCCGTGAGCCGGCCGCTGAAGGTCGCGCTGCTGCAGTTGCGTGCCTTCGACCTGGGCGAGCATGCCACGGCGTGGGGCGAGCTGCTGCAACGGGTGGACGAGGCCGGCGCCGCCGAGCCGCGACTGATCGTGCTGCCGGAGGCCAGCTATCCCGCCTACTTCCTGCACTCGCGCGCGGCCTACGAGCGCGCCGGCGTGCGCCCTGACGCCGAGGTCGAAGGCGAGCTCGGCGAGCGCGCAGCCCGCTTCGGCTGCTACATCGCCGCCGGGCTGGTCTCCCGCCGCCCGGACCCGCGCGACGCAACCGGCACCGCGCTGCACAACGCCTGCGTGCTGTTCGGCCCCGACGGTCACGTCGCCGGGCGCTACACCAAGAGCTTCCTCTGGCACTTCGACCGCGACTGGTTCACGGCGGGCACGGAATACCCCGTGTTCGACATCGACGGTGCCGCCGCGGGCCTGCTGGTATGCGCGGACGGGCGACTGCCGGAGATCACGCGCAGCTTCGCCGTCGCGGGCGCGCGCCTGATCGTCGACTGCACCGCGTGGGTGTCGTGGGCGCGCGAGCGCGCCCTGCTGAGCTCGGCGCAGATCGACTACATCATGCCTGCGCGCGCGATCGAGAACGGCGCATGGGTCGTCGCCGCCGACAAGGTGGGCGTGGAGGCCGGCTCGATCGTCTACGCCGGGCGCTCCGGCGTGATCGACCCCGCCGGGCGCTGGGTGGCGCAGGCGCCGGCCGACCGCGACGGCCTCCTCACCTGCACCATCGACCTCGACGCCGCCGGCGGGCCGCCGGTCGAGCGCCGCCCACACCTCTACGCCGGGGCGGCGACGCCTGGACAGCGCTCGCGCGCCGCTGCGCTCGCACGCGAGCCGCTGGTGGCGGAAGACGCCGCCGCACGCGTCGGCGCGGTCGCGCTCGCGCCCGCCCATTCGGCGGTGGCGCTGATGCAGCGCGCGCGCACGATCGTGCGCGCGCTCGCCGCGCAGGGCACCGCGCTGGTGGTGTTGCCGGACCTCGCCGGCCTGGACGCGCGCGCGGTCACTAAGTGGGAGGCGCTGCCGCTGTTCGCGGAGCTCTCCGCGGAGCGCGGCACGCTGCTCACCGTGCAACTCGCCGAGCGCAGCAACGGCCGCACCTTCAAGACCGCGTACCTGCTGCTGGGCGGCGAGCTGCTGGTCGCGCACCGCCAGACCCACCTCAGCGAGGCGGAACTGCGCGCCGGGTTCTCTCCGGGCGACGAGCCCCCGCCAGTGGTGGAGACGACGGTGGGGAACGTGGGGCTGCTGGCGGGCTCCGAGGGCCTGGTGCCCGAGCTCGCGCGCTCGCTCAAGTGGCGCGGCGCGGAGGTGATCGCGTGGAGCGCGGGCGCGCTTGCGGCGCCGCTGCGCACCCTCGCCCGCACGCGCGCGAACGAGAACCGCGCCTACGTGATCGCGGCGGGCACGCCGTCCGCGCAGGACGGCGCATACGTGATCGACCCCAGCGGCGCCGTGCTCGGCGAGACGCTCGCCGGCGAGGAGATGGCGACCGCCGCCGACCTCAACCGGGTGCTCGCGCGCTGGAACGACATGGCGCCCGGCACCAACCCGGTGCGCGACCGCCCTCCCGGCGCGTTCGAGTCGCTGTTCGCCGCGCGCCCCTAGCCCGCCCGCGGCCCCGCCCGTGGCCCGCTCGCGCCCGCACGCGGCCCCGCCCGTGGCCCGCTCGCGCCCGCACGCGGCCTCAGTTCCAGTACCGCGCGCGAGCGCGGCAGTACGCGCACACCAGCACGTGCACGCGCCGCCGGCTGGCGCCGCGCCCCTCGATCACACTGACCTCGCTCAGGTGCTGGTCGCAGAACATCAGCCGGCAGCGCGAGCACTGGTGCCGCATGCGCTCGCCACACTCGTCGATGGCGCAAAGCGAGGCGCTGTTCGCCGGCGCGGAACGCCGCCGCCACTCGAGCGCCCGTACTAACGGTAATGGAGGGGTGCCCACTGAGCCGCGATGTAGAGTGCGGGAGACTAGGAGTGTCGCTAGTGAACGACCGCCGCAGGAGCTTGATTCTCCGCATAACCCAGGTCGTGGGGTACACGATGCTCTGGGGCGTTGGAGCCGCCGCGTGGTGCACGGTGGTCGACGCTTCAGCTTGGGTCGGGTGAGCCATGGGTGCAGCCCTGGCGCTCGCGTTCACCGCGCAGGAAGTGATCCGAGCTTTGGTTGCCGGGGACGTTCTCATCGGCTCCATGGTGGGTTCGACCACCGCTGGTTTCTTTACGACGGTATCGCTGGTGGGCGTGCTCACATGGTGTGTTGCGCTGCTGTTGTGATCGGCACGGGGATGTTCGTCTACCTTGGTTCCTCCACGAAGTCGACCAGCCGAGCCTTCAGCGTGCTGGTATCGGCGTTGATCGTGACCTTGATCGCGGCAGCCGTAACCTCCTTCAGCGAGAGCGTCACCCCGGTCACGGCGTTCGTGACCTCGTTCGTCGCCGCGTACTGCAGCGGTCCGCCGTTGATCTTGTACGACGCGCCGGTACCGATGCCCTGCGTCGCGGCGAGCACACCGAGCGAGGTGAGCAGGTTGCCAGCCGTGTCCGCCAGCCCCACCGCCACCGACCCGGTCTTGTTCGACGTGATCACGAACTTGTCGTTCTGCTCGTCGTAGGTCGCGGTCACGCCGGTAGCGGACTGGTTGATGCGCGAGATCACATTGTTCAGGGAATCCACGGTCGCGTCCCAGCTGATCGCGACGCCGTTGATCGTGACCATGCCGCTGCTCTGCGTGAGCGCCGTCGCAGGTCCTGCAAGGTCGAGAGCGAGCCGGTCAGCAGGCTGAGGCCGTTGAACGTCGTGCGCGCCGAGATATTGTCCACCTCGGATTTGAGCGTCAGCAGCTCCTCACCGATCGCCCGGCGGTCGTTGAGCGAGAGCGTGTCGTTGCCGGCCTGCACCGTCAGTTCGCGCATGCGCTGGAGAATCCCGGTGACCTCGTTCAGCGCGCCCTCGGCGATCTGCACCATCGAGATGCCGTCCTGGCCGTTGCGCGATCCCTGCTGCATGCCGCGGATCAGGGTGCGCATCTTCTCGCTGATCGCCAGCCCGGCTGCGTCGTCGGCGGCGCGGTTGATGCGCATGCCGCTGGACAGCTGCTCCAGCGCACGCCCGAGCTTGAAGCTCGTGACGTTCAAGTTGCGCTGCGCATTGATCGCCATGACGTTGGTGGATGGTCATGCCCATGCCAGCGGTCTCCCTTGCCTTCCCTGCCTGCGGACCGGCCTGCATCCGTGCCGGCCAGCGGTTGCGGTCGGTCCCCGCCGCAACTCAATCTGCGGGGATCATCGCGGCGATCCGGCGGGCGGCTGATCGGGGAACACCTGCGGCAGCGCTGGCGCGCACCCTGCAGGGATCCCCCGCTCGGGGTTAATCCGCACAGGGGCGCTCGGAGCGGGGCTAGCGGGCCCCGGTGGGGGTCGGCGAGGCTGAGGGCGCGATCGTCGGGGTGGCCGTCGGCGTAGCCGTCGGCGTGGCCGTTGGCATGGCCGAGCCTGCGGGCGTCGGGGTGGTGCGCGGCGCCGGGGAACCGCCCTGCCCGGCAGCCCCACCTCGCGCCTGCTGCAGCTCCAGCAGCACGGACGTGTACGCGCTGTCGTCCTTGAAGGCGTCCGCGGTCAGCGTGCCCCGGATCGCGCCGTCCTGCGATGCGAAGTCGAGCGCGGTAGCGAATCCGACCGCACGGTCGGCAACGAGCTGCCAGCCCTGCTGCCGCAGCAGGGCGCGGTAGAAGGCCACCACGTCGAAGGCCGTGGTGCGGGTCAGCAGCACGAACTGGTAGCTATCGCCGTCGGCGTCGAAGGACCATGCGACCGTGATCGCGGTCATGTCCTTCTGCACCAGGAAGCCGGCGGGAAACCGCTCGGGCACCGGCCGCGACGCGGACAGCACGAAGGGGCGCTTCTCCGGGGCTTGCGCCGGATGCACCTCGATCAGGTACACCACGTTCGTCAGCGGCTGGTCCGGCCCCGGGCGCACCGCGCGCAGGAACACCGTGCCGCTGATCTCGGCGAAGCGCGTGTTCTCGAACCCGATCGCCGTCTGCGAGCCCGTCGACTGGCCGACCTTCATCTGCCACGGCGACTCGTTCAGCTGCTTCACGATCGCGCCCTCGACCAGCTCGTCGGCGCGCGGAATATCGTACAGCAGGTAGAAGTTCTGCACGCCGTCCGGCCGCACGACCCGGAACGAGCCCAGCAGCTTGCCGTCTGGGTGCACAGGGAGCGCCATGCGTTCGGAAGCGGGCGTGTCCGCCGTGGCGCCGGGGTTGAGCGCGGCGCTGAGGCCCGGCGGCACACCGCGCAGCACCTCCACGATCGTGTCTGGATTCTCGCCGATGCGCAGGATACGGTCCGCGAGCACGCTCGCCTCGTCGTCGCCATCGCCGCCGCCGCAGGCGGCGAGCAGCAGCGCGGCAGCCGCACACGCCAGCGCCAGCTTCGAGCGCATGCTCGACAGCTCCTTCAGATGGCGACGCGGCGCGGCAGTGGAAGAACCAATCTTAGCACTGGCGCGATGCGTTACGCCGCGCGCGCAGCGCAGGCCGTCGCGCGAATCAGGCGGTTGGGGTGGGTGAAGGGATTTGAACCCTCGTTCTCCAGGGCCACAACCTGGCGCCTTTGACCGCTAGGCGACACCCACCACGGACCCACCACGGGACAAGGAACAACGGTCTCCGACCGCGGCAAGTCAGTCTAGCATCCCGCCCGCGGGGGAGCTACGAGAGCAACACATAGCGCGACGCGGGCAGCATCCACCCGTTCAGGCTCAGGCCCAGCACGCCCTGCCCCGGCGTCAGCCCTTCGGCCAGCGTGCCCAGTGCATTGCCGCGCCGCACCTGTTGCCCGGCGAGCGCCAGCACGCCCGCGAGTCCGGAGAGCGAGCTCTCCCAGCCATTTCCGTGGTCAAGCGCGAGCGTGCCCAGGCCATCGCGGTCCCGGACCGAGTCCACGCGCCCGTCCGCCGGCGCCCGCACCGTAGAGCCGGCGGCGGCCAGCAGGTTGAGCAGCGAGCCCGTGGCGCGCCGATCGAGCACGCGCTCCAGCGGCGGCGTGAGCACGCCGCCCGGCCCGCGCCCACCGAACACCGCCACCTCCTCCGCGGCGCGCACCAGGAGCTGCGGCTGCGTCGTGCCGAGGATCGCCTGCAGGTACTACCGGGTTTCGAGCGGCAGCGCGCGCTGCCAGTCATCGCCGTGCGCCTGCACCAGCGCCTGCACGCGGCCCAGCCCGGCGTTGTACGCCGCCAGCGCCTTGCGCGTGTCGCCATCGAAGGCCGCGAGGTAGTGCTTCATAGTCAGCGCCGCCGCGTTCAGCGACGCCTGCGGATCGGCGCGATCGACGCCGGGGTAGTACTGCGGCATCAGCTGCGCAATGCCCTCCGCACCCGCGCGCGAGCGGCGCAGGCCGAACGCCACCTCCGGCGCGAAGCCGGATTCCTGGTTGATCTGCTGCTCGAAGATCATGCCGAATCCGGGCACGACCACGTCCTCGCCCAGCCGGCGCGTGAGCGAGCGCCAACCGAAGTGGTCCGTGCCGCCGTCCCCGCCCGCGTACGGCAACCCCGCCGCGAGCTCCGCCGTCGCGCGCCGCGAGGCCGCAGCGGACGCCAGCTCCACGCGCAGCGCGCCGCCGTCACGCAGCGCGTCGACCGCCTGCCGCGCGCGCTCCACGCCGCCGCGCGGCTCGGCGAGCTGCTGCTGCAACAGGCGGCCGAACTCGGCGCCGCGCTCCGGGCGCGGGGCGGCGGACCCAGGCCGCCTCGCGGCGGCCCGGCGCCTGCAGCGGGCCGACGGCGTCCGCGCTCACGTCACCTCCCGGCCGCTCCAGCCTACCGGCCGCGCGCCACCGCTCCCCATGCGGGGAGACCAGCGTCGGCGACGGTGCAGCCACTAATGCGCGAGCGCGAAGCGACAGGCCGCGCGAGGCGAGGGCGAAGCCCGCTGGCAGGGCGGCGGCTCAGCGCCGCGGCGTGAAGCTCCCGTAGCCGCCGCCGAAGAACAGCAGCGGCACGGCGTCCGACGTGGTCAACTCCATGTCCACGACCTCGCCGACCAGGATCGTGTGATCGCCGCCGTCGTACTGCCGCCACACGCGGCAGTCGAGCCAGCCGAGGGAGCCCTCGATGAGCGGCGAGCCGGTCTTGCCCATGCGGTACTGGACGCCGCCCATCGAGCCGCCGCCGTCGACGCCGCGTCCGCTGCGCGCGAAGAACGCGGCGACCGGCTGCTGATCGGCGGCCAGGATGTTCACCGCGAAGTGCCCGCTGCGTAGCAGCGGCTCGTACATCGACGCCTTGCGGTCCACGCACACCAGCACCAGCAACGGATTCAGCGACACCGAGCTGAAGGCGTTGGCCGTCATGCCCAGGGGCGTACCCCCGTCGACGCTCGTGACCACGGTGACGCCGGTGGCGAAACGCCCGAGCAGCGTGCGGAAGGCGCGCGCGTCGAGCGCCGGTGCGTCGGACATGGCCGTATCCTAGCACGCATGCGCATGCGCGTGCGCGCGCCCAGCCGGGGGGAGCGAGCGCACGCGCCGGACACGAAGAAGCCCCCGCGTTGCCGCGGGGGCCTCTTCGTTGGCTCCTGCGAGCCCGCTCGTGCCGGGCCTGAGGAACCACTCGCCGCCGCGAGCCGCCGCGCCCCAGCGTCCTCGCGCCGCCGTTCCACGCTTGGTATTAGCGCCAATGCAAAGGCGGTAATAGAATTCGGCGGGCGGGAAATCCGGCGAGCGGAGCCTCGATCGAAAAGCCAGCACCACAGCTGGCGTGACGTTCGCCCACAGTGACGAGAGCGGTGGTGCTGCATGTCTGGCCTGCGCTTTTCGATCTTCCCCAGGAATAACCGCTTCTACGACCTGTTTGCGGAGCTCACGCAACTGGTCATCATCAGCACCGAAACTCTGGCCGATCTCCTCGAACATTTCGAGAACGTCGAGATGAAGTCTAAGCGTATGAAGGAGCTCGAACACCAAGCCGACGGGCTGACGCACGACATCTACACGCTGGTCAACCAGACGTTCGTCACTCCCATCGACCGGGAGGACATCGTCGCCCTCGCTCAACGCCTGGACGATATCGTCGATTACACCGAGGCGACGGCCACCGGCATCAGCATTTACGGCATCACCCACACCATGCCGGCGGCGCGCGGCCTGGCGGACCTGGCACGGCTCCAAAGCCTGCAGATCGCGAAGGCGATCGAGGTGCTGAGACACAAAGGCAAGCTCAAGGATATCTTCAAGATCGCCAGGGAGATCAACCGGCTCGAGAACGAGGGCGACACGCTCTACCTGCAGGCGTTGGCGCATCTCTTCGATGGCGAGATGACGGCCATCGACATCATCAAGTGGCGCGAGATCTACGACCAGCTGGAAAACGCGATCGATAGCTGCGAGAACGTCGCGCACGTGCTCGAATCGATCGTCCTCAAGCATGGCTAAGCCGCGGTGCGAGCGAACCGGTGCTAAGCCGTGACCGAAAGTCTTGCGTTCCTGATTGTCACCTTCGTCATCATGATCGCCTTTGAGGCGGTAAACGGCTGGACGGACGCCCCGAACTCCATCGCCACCGTGGTGTCGACGCGCGTCATGCCGCCCTTCGCCGCCGTGTCGATGGCGGCGGTACTCAACCTCGTCGGAGCGCTCTCCGGCACCGCGGTCGCGGTGACCGTCGGCAAGGGGGTCGTCAACATCGACTCTGGCATCGGCCTGCAGACGGTGGCGGCCGGCTGTCTCGCCGTTGTCTGCTGGAGTGGCCTGACAGCCTACTGGCGAATCCCCACGAGCGAGAGCCACGGCCTGGTCGCCGGACTGGCCGGCGCCGCTGTCCAGCAGGTAGGCTTCGACGCGCTGATCTGGCACGGCTGGCAGAAGGTGTTCAGCGGCATGGGCCTCTCCCTGCTCTTCGGCTTCGGCGCGGCGTTCGCGATCGTGCTGATGGTGCTCTGGCTGTTCCGGAACGCAAGCCCCTCCGGCGTCCGGCGCAACTTCGGCCATGCCCAGATCATCTCCTCCGCCTTCATGGCGTGGAGCCACGGCACATCCGACGGCCAGAAGGCGATCGGAGCCATGGCCCTTGCGCTCGCGCTCTACGACAAGACACCGGCCAAAGATTTCAGCGTGCCGCTCTGGGTGATCTTGCTCGCCGCGGTGACGATGGGGGTGAGCACGATGGCCGGGGGCTGGCGGATCATGAAGACGCTGGGAACGGGCATCACCCATCTGGAGACCTACCAGGGCTTCGGCGCCGAGACCGCCGCGGCCGCGACCCTGGCGATCACCGCCCGCTTTGGCATACCCGTCAGCACCACCCACACCATCGGCTCCGCGATCATGGGGGCGGGCGCCACCAGGAGGCTCTCGGCCGTGCGATGGGGCATCGCCTACAACATCGTTCTGGCATGGGTGTCCACCTTCCCGATCTGCTTCGGCCTCGGCTACCTCTTCTCCGCCGTGATCCCGAGCTAGTCGCGCCTCAGATCACACGGCTGCCGTAGCCCACCACACGGAACGCCAGCGCGTCCGCGATCGCCATGCGGCGCTCCACCGCCAGCCCGGAGAGAAACGCGCTGTAATCGCGTGCGATGCGCTCCGCCAGCGCGGCCGCCGGCTCCCCCTCGAGGCCGATGCGCAGCTCGAGCGTCAGCAGCGGCGCCGTGCCACCCGGCGGCGGCAGCGCGAACGCGAGCTCCGTCGCGAGCGGCTCGGGCGACAGCGCCCGTCCCACGATCGCGACCAGCCGCTCCAGCGCCGCCCAGCCCCCGGGCACCTCGAACAGCACAGCCACCGCGCGCGGGTCCGCCGGCACCGCGATGCCCTGCTCCTCCGTCAGCCGCCGGTCCTCGGCCGCCCACTGGAACAGCAGCACGCCGAGCGCCACGACCACCATCACGCTCCCCACGATCCACAGCAGCAGCCCGGCGAGCTGGTGATCGGCGGTCGCCGAGAGCGCCCACACCCGAGGCGCCTGCTCGTAGACGCGGTACGGCGGCGTGCCGCTGAAGATGAAGAACGCGCCCGGCACCTTCGGCAGCACGAACGGCACGACCAGGTAGCCGATGCTCGCGAGGTACGGCAGCCGCCGCCGCGCCGGCGCCGGACCCACCACCGGCCACCAGAACAGCGCCGCCGCCGCCAGCCACGCCAGCGCCATCGCCGCCGCGCCCGCCGCGTGCGGACGCAGCGCGTCGAGCACGCCGGGCAGGTGCGTCGCCGCCAGCACCAGCGCGAACACCGCCAGCTCCACCGGCGGCCAGATCAGCCGCCCCACCGCCGCGCGCCACAGCCGCGGGCCGCGCCGGGGCGTCCACGCGATCGCCAGCCACGCCGGCAGCCCCACCAGCAGCAGCGGCGCCGCGACCAGCGTTAGCAGCAGGTACTGAGCGGTGTGGGCCACCAGCAGGTACCCAGCGAGCGCGCCGAGCGGCCAGTCGATCGCGAGCCACAGCACCAGCAGCCCGAGCGCGAACAGCGCCAGTCGCCGCCGCGCCGCCCGGGGCTCGCCGCGCGCCACCCGCCCAGACGCCAACCGGGCGAGCACGGCGGCGTATGCGGCGGCCAGCGCCAGCGGCAGCAGCCAGGTGCCGGGATAGGCTCGCCAGCCCCACTGCCACGGCGCGCCGTTCGCCGACGGCCACCAGCCACCGAACTCGAACACCGCGTGCTCCCGCCCAGGCGCCGAGCGGATCCTACGCCGCCGAGCGCCCCGCGGTGTGCCCCGGGCAGCCCACCGCGGGGCGGCGATCGGCTATAACCACCAGCACCAAGCGTTGCAGGGGTGCGACGGAGGCACCGATGGCGTCAGCCGAACTGCGCGCGGCGGTGCAGCGCATCCGCGACCGGCGGCACCAGCCGGCCGCCGCGCAGGCCGCCGAGCAGCGCCCGCGGGCGGCAGCCGCGGCCGCGGCCGCGGCGGTCGTCGACGTGGCGGTCACGCCGGTCGACGCCGGCGGCGTGCGCGGCGAGTGGGTGCTCGCGGCGCGCGCCGACGCCGACCGCCGCGTGCTCTACCTACACGGCGGCGGCTACACCGGCGGCTCCGCCACCTCCCACCGCCAGCTCGTCGCACGCATCTCGGCCGCCTCCGGCTGCGCCATGCTCTCGCTCGACTACCGGCTGGCGCCGGCCGCGCCGTTCCCGGCCGCCGTCGACGACGCCGTCGCCGCGCTGCGCTGGATGCACGAGCAGGGGCCGCGCGGCCCGGCACCAGCGAGCGCGACCTTCCTCGCCGGCGACTCCGCCGGCGGCGGGCTGGCGCTCGCGGTGCTGTTCCAGGCGCGCGACCGGGGGCTGCCGATGCCGCGCGCCGCCGTCACGCTCTCCGCGTGGACGGACCTCGCGGGCACGGGCGCATCGCTCCACACGCGCGCGCAGGCGGACCCGATGGTGAACGGCCGGGCGCTGGGGGCGACGGCGCTGGCCTACCTCGGGAGCGCGGACGCCCGCGATCCGCTCGCCTCGCCGCTCTACGGCGACTTCCGCGAGCTGCCGCCGCTGCTGCTGCAGGTGGGCGACGCAGAGGTGCTGCTCGACGACACGCTGCGCGTCGCCGAGCGCGCCCGCACGGCCGGGGTGCGCGTGACGGTGGAGGTGGAGCCAGAGGCCCCGCATGTCTACCAGCTCGCGGCCGCGGAGGCGCCGGAGGCGCAAGCGGCGGTGAGGCGCATCGGCGCCTTCCTCCAGCAGCACTAGCCTCCGGCGGCAGCGACGCCCGCGTTGACGCTTGCCGGCGGGCATGGCGTAATTGTCTGGGTGGTGCGGCACGGTTCCGACGGAGCAGCCACGTGGCGCCAGGTATGAGATCGTCCCTCGGGCGCTGGCGCCGCCTCCCGTCCGCTGTGCCCGCACAGGCGGTGCTGGCGGCGGCCATGCTCGCGGTGGCGGTGCTGCTGCTCAGCCTGCTCTACGCGCTGCCGCAGCTCGGGCGCACCCGCGTCTTCGCGCGCGGCGCCACCGGTGACGTCACGGTCGTTGCTCTCACCGCCGGCGGCGGCGCGCACTTCTACGCGAGCGAGCCGCTGATCGAAGCGGCCCCGCTGCCGGTGGACCCTCCCTCGGCGCCTCCGGCGGCGGCCGTCGCGGCCCCGCGTCCCGCCGCGAGCGCCGCGCCCACCGGCGGCATCGCACGCATGATCGCTCCGCGCCTCGGCATCGATCACCACATCGAGGGCCTGGGTGTGGTCGATCAGCAGCTGCAGTCTCCGCTGGACGGGGTCTCCGCCGTCGGCTGGTACTACCCCTACGCCGCTCCGGGCACGGGCTCGAACGCGGTGTTCTCCGCACACGAGACGTGGAACAAGCAACACGGCCCCTTCTACAGCCTGTACAGCGCGCGCGCGGGCGACGAGATCGTGGTCCAGATGCAGGACGGTCGCCGCTTCCGCTACGTGGTCTTCAGCAACATTCGCTATGACGAGCGCGAGATACCGATGGCAGAGGTGATCTGGCCCTCCCCCCGCCCCGCCGGCGAGGAGTGGATCACGCTCATCACGTGCGGCGGCCGCCTCGTACCGCTCGGGACCGGCTTCGGCGAGTACCTGGATCGCGACGTGGTGTTGGCGAGGCGCGTGTCCTAGCCGGCGGCGCCAGCGCCGGGCGGCGTCGCCGCGCCGGCGTATTGGCTCTACGGCCCCCGCGCGCCGTTTCGATGCGCCACCGTGGCGGGAGTGCGTGGGAGTCGAACCCACCCGGGACTACTACGTAGCCCCGCAACAGTTTTGAAGACCGCAGGCACCACCGGGCACCATCCACTCCCACGGCGATGATAGCGACCGTCTGCGCCGGCGCGTTGGTGTGACGCGCGCTGACGGGAGCGCGGTGCGCTAGCGCCCGCGGTCGAAGCGCTCGGCGATGTAATGATCGGCGCGGATCGCGGCGGTCGCGCCGTCACCGGCAGCGGAGACCAGCTGGCGCGCGGCAGCGACGCGCACGTCGCCGGCGACGAACAGCCCCGGCCGGTCCGTCTCCATCCACAGATTGACGTAGGCGTGCCCGCCACGGTCGAGCGGCACCAGGCCATCGAGCAAGCTGGAGTTCGGCGTCTGGCCGATGAAGACGAACACGCCGCTCACGGCCAGCTCGCTGGCAACGGCCGATTCGACGTTTTGCAGGCTAAGCGATGTGACGGCGTCCCGGCCGTTGACCCGCGTCACGATCGTGTTCCACGTGAAGTCGATCTTCGGTTGCGCGCGGGCGCGCTCCTGCAACAGCGCGCTGGCGCGCAGCGCGCTGCGGCGGTGGATGATGTGCACACGCCTCGCGAAGCGGGCGGCGAACAGGCCCTCGTCGAGGGCGGTGTCGCCACCGCCGATCACCGCGACCTCATCGCCCTTGAAGAAGGCGGCGTCGCAGGTGGCGCAGTAGGAGACGCCCTTGCCGGTCAGCTCCGCTTCGCCGGGCACGTCGAGTTTGTTCGGCGTCGCGCCGGCGGTCACGATCACCGCCTTCGCGCGGTAGCGACCGGCAGCGGTGTCGAGCACGTAGTACGGCGGCTCGCGCTGCAGCGCGGTAATCGCCTCGTAGTGCGTCTCGAGGCCGAAGCGCTCCGCCTGCCCGTGCATCGCGGCAACGAGCGCCGGCCCCTCGATGCCGTCGGGGAGGCCAGGGTAGTTCTCGATCGTGCCGGTGGCGGCGATCTGGCCGCCCAGCAACGCGCCCTCCCAGAGCACGCTGCGGCGGCGGGCGCGCGCGGCGTAGAGGCCGGCCGCCAGCCCTGCCGGGCCGCCGCCGATGATCGCGACGTCGACGTCCTGCACGCGTTCCTCACCCTCCGCGCGGTACGCCCGCGCGGTCACGGCGCCGGCCGGTCGTGAGCGGCGCCAGGCGCGAGCGCCGGCAAACGGTTGTAGCTAGCCTCGCATCGCGCGTACTGCGTCAATGATCCACGTTTCCAACCACGGCAACTCGATCCGCATGTCGATCCGCATCGCCACCTCTGATCATGCGCGTCAGGCGAGCGGACGAGCAGACAAGAACGGGCGGGCTGTTCCACAGCCCGCCCGTTCTTGTCTGCTCGGACCGGCTGGAGGCGGGCTACAGCGCCTCCTCGAGGCGCTTCGCGAGGTCGCTCTTCGGCCGGAAGCCGACGATCTGCGTGACCAGCTTGCCGTCCTTGAAGACGAGCAGCGTCGGGATCGAGCGGATGCCGTATTTCCCGGCCACCTGCGGGTTCTCATCCGTATTCAACTTCACGAACTTGACCTTGCCGTCGTACTCATCCGCCAGCTCCTCGACGATCGGGGCGACCATGCGGCACGGACCGCACCACGGCGCCCAGAAGTCGACCAGCACCGGTCGGTCGTTCTTGAGCACGTCCACCTCGAACGTCGCGTCGGTGGTATCGGTCGGGTGCGCCATTGCGCCGGTCCTTTCCTGGGTCCTTCACCGCGCCGGTGAGCACATACGGGCTCGACCGTGCACGGGTTCGTTTGAGTCCATTGAGAATCCATCGCCGCCAGATTGACAGCGACTGCGATGGCTCTTAGCATGGTGACATACCCCCATAGGGTATGTCAAGCGCGCGCCCGACCGGGTGGCCGCTACGGGCCGAGCCCCACCGCACCACCCCCGCTGCACCACGGAGAACCAGGGATAGCGATGAGCGAAGACAGCAGCGTCGACCAACTGCGCGCACGCCTGAGCCGCATCGAGGGCCAGGTCCGCGGCATCGCCCGCATGCTGGAGAGTGAACGCTCCTGTGAGGACGTGGTGACGCAGTTGATGGCGGTTCGCTCTGGCATCGACACGGTGGGCGCGCTGCTGCTCGATACGCACATGGGCCGCTGCATCGACGCCGGCAACCTCGGACCGCAGGTCGATGCGCTGCGGGAGTCGATGCGCCTGTGGTGGCGCTTCACCCCCGCCTCCGCCGGTGGCGACCAGCGCGGCGGCAGCCCGACCGCCTCGACCACCTCCTCCACCACTTAGCCCCCGCCCCGCGCCCGCTCTCGGCTGGGCGGCGCGTCCGCCGCCTCCACCGCCGCGGTGAGCGCCGCCACCATGCGCTGCTGTGCCGCGCGCGCCGCCGCCTCCACCGCGTTCGCCACCGCCTCGCCGTCGCTGCGGCCGTGCCCCACGATCACGATGCCGTCCACGCCCAGCAGCGGCACGCCGCCGACCTGCCGGTAATCGAGCTGCCGCTGCAACCGGCGCAGGCTGGGCCGCAGTAGCAGCCCGCCAGCGCGGCCGCGCAGCGAGGCCATCGCGGCGCGACGCACCTCGCCGCTCAGCAGCGACACTATGCCCTCGATCGTCTTCAGCGCGACGTTGCCGGTGAACCCGTCGGTCACGATCACGTCGGCATCCGTCGTCGCGAGCTCACGGCCCTCCACGTTGCCGAGGAAGCGCAGCGAGGAGGCGGCGAGCGCTGCGTGCACCTCGAGCGTGAGCGAAGAGCCCTTGGACGGCTCCTCGCCGATGTTCAGCAGCCGCACGCCGGGGTCCGCCACGCCGGCCACCGCGCGCATGTACGCCGCACCCAGCCGTGCGAACTGCACCAGGTGCGAGGGCCGTGCCTCGGCGTTCGCCCCGGCATCGAGCAGCAGCCGTGGGCCGGCGGGGCTCGGAAGCAGCGCCGCGAGCGCGGGGCGCTCCACACCCGCCAGGCGGCCGAGCACGACGAGCGCCAGCGCGAGCACCGCGCCGGTGTTGCCCAACGAGACGAACGCCTCCACCTCGCCGCGCTTCACCAGCTCCAGCCCGACGGCGATCGAGGACTCGCGCCGCCGTCGCAGCTCCAGCGCCGCATGCTCCTGCATCGCGATCGCGTCCGCGGCGTGCACGATGCGCACGCCCGCCGGCCGCCCGCCGAGGCGCGCGCACTCCCGCTCCAGCGCGGCGGCGTCGCCGACCAGCGCCACCTCCACGCCGCGGGCAGCGGCGATCACCGCGCCCTCGGCGGTCACCGCCGGGGCGAGGTCGCCGCCCATGCCGTCCAGCGCGACGAGGCTCACGGCTTATGCTCCAGCAGCGCGATCAGGCGGTCGTCGCCGTCCGAGACCGGAGAGCGATCGTAGTCCCCGCACCACTCGCGCACGCGCAGCCCGGCGAGACGCGCCGCCAGCTCCAGCTCGCCGGCGCCGATGGTGCGCAACGGGAAGCTCGTAGAGTGACGCCGCAGCGAGCCATCGGCGGGCTGCTCGTCGAAGTGCCACGTCACGCGCCGCAGCCCGAGCGACGGCTGCCCCTCCACTGCCACCTGCTTCGTCACCGTCCCGCCCCGCCACGGCCGCGTCCAGTGCTCGAGCAGCGGCTGCGGACCGGGCACCAGGTCGTCCGGGTGCGCGGCCTCCACGTCCACCAGCGCGAGCCCGCCGCGCTCCAAGTGTGCGGCAGCCGTCTGGAGCGCGGCGGCGACATCGCTCGCGCGCTCCATGTGCTGCAGGCCGCCCAGCGGGATCAGCACACTGCCAAACCGGCGGTCGAGCCGCAGCGTGCGCATATCGTCCTCCACCAGCGTCACCGGCAGGCCGCGCGTGCGCTCGCGCGCGCGCCGCAGCATCGCGGCGCTGCGGTCAACGCCCACCACGGTGAGGCCCGCCGCGGCCAGCGGCGCGGCGACGCGCCCGGTGCCGCAGCCGAGCTCCAACACGGCGCCGCGGCTGGTCACCAGCTCACGGTACATCGCGATATCGTCCTCGTAGCCCTCCATGTCAAGGTCGTAGAAGCGCGAGACGACGGCGAAGGGGTCCGGGGACGCGGGCGGCATTGGGCGATGCTATGGAGGCGCTCGCAAGCGGTCAACGTGCCCGCTTGACTCGCCCCGCGCGCCGCCCGAGCATCCCCTCATGCCGCCTGAGCCGCCCGCGCTGCCCGCGTCACACCGCCCGACCGTGGCGCAGATCGAGAGCTGGCGGGCCCTGATCCGAGACGTCCCGGATTTCCCGCGCAGCGGCGTGCTGTTCCGCGACATCACGCCGCTGCTGTACGACCCGCGGGCGCTGCGCGAGGTGAACGACGCGCTCGCCGCCGCCGCGCGCGCGATGCAGCCGACGCTGATCGCCGGCATCGAGGCGCGCGGCTTCATCTTCGCCGTTGCGGTGGCGGAGCGGCTGGGCCTGCCGTTCGTACCGGTGCGCAAGCCCGGCAAGCTGCCCGGCAAGGCCGCCTCCGCGGCCTACGCCCTGGAGTACGGCGCGAGCAGCCTCGAGCTGCACCTCGACCCCTCGGTGCGCGGGCAGCGCGCGGTCGTGATCGACGACGTGGTGGCCACCGGCGGCAGCGCGGAGGCGACCGCGCGCCTGCTGCGCGAGCTCGGCGCCACCGTGGCGGGGTTCGCCTTCCTCGCGGAGCTGGCCGCGCTCGACGGCCGGGCGCAGCTCGCGGAGTACGCCGTGGAGGCGCTGCTGCGCATCTAGTGGCAGCCAGTGGCGTCTGGTGGCATCCAGTGGCCGCCGGCCAGCGCGCCCCACCCACGCGCGCGCTGGCCCCGCGCCGCGGCGGCGGCCTACGATGGTGGCACGATGCGCAGCGCCAGCGGCTGACGGACACGCGATGGCGTCCCGCCCACGGTCCACCGAACCGTACCAGGCGGTCGCATGGCACGACGGCCGCCTGCGGCTGCTCGATCAGACCCGGCTCCCAGGCGCCCTCGTCTACCTCGAGATCAACACGCTCGCGGCCGCCACCGAGGCGATCACGTCGATGCGGGTGTGCGGCGCGCCCGCCATCGGCATCGCCGCCGCCTACGCGCTCGCGCTCGTTGCACAGCACGATCGCTCCAACAACCCGGCTGCGCTGATCGACGCGCTACACACGGCCTCGCGCACGCTCGCCGCGACGCGGCCAACGGCCGTGAACCTGCGCTGGGCGCTCGACCGCGTGCTCGCCTGCGCGGAGCGCGCGGCACACACAGACGGCGTCGAGGCCGCGCGCAGCGCGGCGCTGGCGGAGGCGCGCGCGATCCAGGCGGAGCAGATCGCGGCCGACGCCCGCATGGCGCAGGCGGGGGCGGCGCTGATCGCACCCGGCTCGACGCTGCTCACGCACTGCAACGCGGGGCCGCTCGCCACTACCAGCGCGGGCACCGCGTTGGGCGCGGTGATCCCCGCGCACCGCGCCAGGCGCGTGATCGAGGTGCTGGTGAACGAGACGCGTCCGCGGCTGCAGGGTGCGCGGCTGACCGCGTGGGAGCTGGGGTGGCACGGCGCCCCCTACCGCGTGATCGCCGACTCCGCGGCCGCCTCGCTAATGGCGGCGGGACTGGTCTCGGCGGTGGTGGTGGGCGCAGACCGCATCGCCGTCAACGGCGACACCGCGAACAAGATCGACACCTACGCGCTCGCCGCGCTCGCGCGCTTCCACGCCCTGCCGCTGTACGTGGTGGCGCCGCTCAGCACCATCGACGCTGGCACGCCGAGCGGCGCGGCGATCCCGATCGAGCAGCGCGACGCGACGGAGCTGCTGGTACTGGCCGGCATCACGCTCACGCCGCCGGGGGCACGCGCCCTCAACCCGGCCTTCGACATCACACCGGTCGCGCTGATCACGGCGATCGTCACCGAGCGCGGCGTGCTGCGCCCGCCGTACGCCGCATCGATCGCGGAGGCGCCCGCGCCCGCGCCCGCGGCGCGATGAGCCTCAACCGCGTAGGCGGCGCGCGCATCGAGCGCAGCGGCTTCTGGCTGTTCACGAGCTACCGCGTCTTCTTCACCCGCACCCGGCACTTCACGCTCACGAAGCGCGAGTTCGACGCGGCACGGTCGCGCCGCGACCGGGAAGGCGCCGCCACTGTCGGCCGCGACGGCGACCGTGCGCTGTGGTGGACCGCCGAAGGCTTCTTCTGGGCCGAGGAGGCCCTCGACGGCGAGGCGGTGGGGCTGCTCGCCTGGGACCGCCGGCGTCGCCAATAGGCGCGGCTGGACCGGCTGCGCAAGATCCGGGCACGCGACGAGCCGGCCGGCGAGGCGAAGCGCGAGCGCATCCCTGATGATGTGCGGATACTCGCCTGGGAACGGGACGGCGGCCGTTGCGTGCGCTGCGGAGCAGAGGATGATCTGCAGTTCGACCACCTGATCCCGGTCGCGAAGGGCGGCGGCAACGCCGCGGACAACATCCAAGTACTGTGCGGGGACTGCAACCGCCTGAAGAGCAACGCCATCGCGTGAGCGGTGCGGGGGAACGCGAGCAGCGAACGGTGACGGCCACGAACCCTGCGAGCCCCCATGCGGAGATCGCCGTGATCGGCGGCGCGGGCTTCTACGGGCTCAACGCGCTACACGACGCCGAGCGCGTGGAGCTGCGGACGCCGTACGGCGCGCCGAGCTCCGCGCTCACGATCGGCACGCTGCACGGGCGGCGCGTCGCCTTTCTGGCGCGCCACGGCGACGGGCACCGCCTATTGCCCGGCGAGCTGCCCGTGCACGCCAACGTCTACGCCCTGAAGCTACTGGGGGTGACGCGCGTGCTCTCGGCCTCGGCGGTCGGCTCGCTGCAGGAGGGCATCGCGCCGCTGCACGCCGTCATTCCCGACCAGTTGATCGACCGCACGCGCGGCCGCCGCTCCAGCTTCTTCGGCGACGGCATGGTGGCGCACATCGGCTTCGCCGACCCGTTCTGCCCAGAGCTTTCGAGCGCGCTCGCCGCCGCCACCGAGCAGGCCGGCGCCACGCTGCACCGCGGCGGCACGCTGGTGGTGATCGAGGGCCCGGCATTTTCTACGCGGGCGGAGTCGCAGATCTACCGCTCGTGGGGGGCATCGATCATCGGCATGACGGCCCTGCCGGAGGCGAAGCTCGCGCGCGAGGCGGAGCTCTGCTACGCCGCGCTGTGCTTCGTCACCGACTACGACGTGTGGCACGATCAGGAGCAGGACGTCTCCGCGACGTTGATCATCGAGAACCTGAAGCGCAACGTGGCGCAGGGCCGGGCGATCGTGAGCGCGGCCGTGGAGGCGCTAGCGCAGCAGCGGGCCTGTGCCTGCGGCGATGCGCTGGCGACCGCGCTGGTGACGGCGCGCGAGCTGGTGCCGGTGGAGACGCGGCGGCGGCTTGTCCCGCTGCTCGCGCGCTACTGGGGGGAGGCGCCGTGACCGACACCCTGCACAGGATCGCCGCCGCGGCGCTGCCGCGCTTCCGCATCCGCGAGCCGCGCGATGTGCGCGCGCTCGACGCCGCGCTCAGCGACGACCGCGGCTACGCCGCCTACGCGATCGGCCAGCTCGAGCGCGGGCAGTTCGAACACTCGCGCTTCTGGCTCGCGAGCGGCCCGACGGGTTCCGGCGCGGTCTCGCACTCCTCGGCGCTCGGGCGCTCGCTCTACGCCGGCGGCGACCCCACCGCCGTGGACGCCATCCTCTCGCTGCACCCCGGGCCGGCCTCCACCTACGTCACCACGGCGTCGCCGGAGCACCTGCCGGTGCTGGAGCGCCACTACGCGCTGCGCGATGTGCTGCGCATGCAGCGCATGGCGGTGACGCGCGCCTCCTTCCGCCCGGTGCCCGGCGCCGTGCGGCGGCTGCGCGCCCTCGACGTGTGGGCCCTGAACGACCTCTACGCGCTGGAAGACAGCCGCAACGCCTACGGGCCGCGCCAGATCGAGCAGGGTATCTACTACGGCGCCTACGACGACGGGCTGCTGGTGGCGGTGGCCGGGACGCACGTGGTCGCGCCACACTACTCGATGGGCGTGGTCGGCAACGTGTTCACGCACCCCGCGTACCGCGGCCGCGGGCTGGCGACGCGCGTCACCTCGCGCGTGACCGAGGAGCTGTTCGAGCGCTCCTGCGGGCTGGTGGCGCTCACGGTGGACCAGTTGAACACTCCGGCGGTGCACGCGTACCGCCGGCTCGGCTACAACCCCGGCGCGGCGGTGGTGGAGGCGCGGGCGCGGCGACGCGACCGGCTGGGGCTGGCCGCGTGGCTGCGCCGGGCCGCGGCGGGGCGCGGCACCAACCGCGACGGCGAACGGGAAGAGGACGCGGCCGGCCGCCCGCTGCGGGCGACGGGCGACGCGCCGCGAGGAGGAGCGACAGCATGACGACGCGAGCTCGTGGCGGCGCCGCCGGGTTCCTCGGCGACATCGCCGACCAGGCGCTGGCGGCGGAGGGCGTGCAGCGCATCGAGTGGGCGGCGCGAGAGATGCCGGTGATGGCGCATATCCGCCGGCGCTTCGCGGAGCAGCAGCCGCTGCGCGGCACACGCGTGGCGGCGTGCCTGCACGTCACCTCCGAGACCGCGAACCTGGTGCTGGCACTGCGCGACGGCGGTGCGGAGGTGCGTCTAGCCGCCTCCAACCCGCTCTCCACGCAGGACGCGGTGGCGGCCGCGCTGGCGATCAAGTATGGCATCCCCACCTTCGCGATCAAGGGCGAGTCCACCGCGCGCTACCACCAGCACCTCGAGCGCGTGCTCGAGCACGGCCCGCAGATCACCATGGACGACGGCGCAGACGTGGTGGCGCTGCTGCACCGCAGCCGCCGCGACCTTCTGCCGGGCATCGCCGGCGGCACGGAGGAGACGACCACCGGCGTGGTGCGACTGCGCGCGCTCGCACGGCAGGGGAAGCTCGCCTACCCGATCGTCGCGGTCAACGAGGCGAACACCAAGCACTTGTTCGACAACCGCTACGGCACCGGGCAGTCGACGCTCGACGGCATCACACGCGCGACCAACATCCTGCTGGCCGGCAAGACGTTCGTGGTTTGCGGCTACGGCTGGTGCGGGCGGGGCGTGGCGACGCGCGCGCGCGGCCTCGGCGCGCAGGTGGTGGTGACCGAGGTGCAGCCGCTGCCAGCACTGGAGGCGGTGATGGACGGCTTCCGCGTCATGCCGGTGGTGGAGGCCGCCGCGATCGGGGACATCTTCGTGACCGTGACCGGCGACGTGAACGTGCTCGACACGCCGGCGTTCGCGGTCATGAAGTCGGGAGCGATCCTCGCGAACTCCGGTCACTTCGACGCCGAGATCAACCTGCCGGCGCTGGCGGCGCTGAGCGAGTCGAAGCGCCAGCTGCGGCCGTTCGTGGAGGAGTACCGTCTCGCCGACGGGCGTGCACTGGTGGTGCTCGCGGAGGGGCGGCTGGTGAACCTCGGGGCCGCCGAGGGTCACCCCGCCTCCGTGATGGACATGTCCTTCGCCAACCAGGCGCTCTGCGCCGAGTACATCGTCGCCGAGCACTCGCGGCTGGCGCCCGGCGTCTACGACGTGCCCAGGCACATCGACGACGAGATCGCGCGGCTGAAGCTCGCCGCCATGGGCGTCACCATCGATACCCTCACCGCCGATCAGGAGCGCTACCTCAGCTCGTGGGAGCTCGGCACCGCATGAGCGGCGCCCGCGCCGCAGCACACGCGCCCGCACGAAAGGACCGCCGATGAGCAACACCTTCATGAGCGCGCCGTCGCTGCTGTTCACCAGCGAATCGGTGACCGAGGGGCACCCAGACAAGCTCTGCGACCAGGTCTCGGACGCCGTGCTCGACGCGCTGCTGCACGAAGACCCACTGTCGCGGGTGGCCTGCGAGGCGGCGGTCACGACCGGCTTCGTGCTGATCTTCGGCGAGATCACCACCAGGGCCTACGTCGACCTCCACGAGATCGTGCGCCGCACCGTGCGTGAGATCGGCTACAACGACTCGCGCATCGGCTTCGACTGGGAGACCTGCGGCGTGCTCTCCTCGATCAAGGAGCAGGCCTCCGACATCGCGCAGGGCGTCAACCTCGCGCTCGAGGCGCGGCGACACCACGGCGAAGTGGAGCCGTACGACCGCGTGGGCGCGGGCGACCAAGGGATGATGATCGGGTTCGCCTGCACCGAGACCGACGAATACATGCCGCTGCCGATCTCGCTCGCGCACGGGCTCACGCGGCGACTGGCCGAGCTGCGCAAGAGCGGCGAGCTGCCCTACCTGCGCCCGGACGGGAAATCGCAGGTGACCGTGGAGTACGCCTACGGCGCGCCGCGGCGCATCGACGCCGTCGTAGTCTCCACGCAGCACAACCCGGAGGTGTCGGAGGAGGTGCTGCATCGCGACATCGAGCGGCTCGTGATCCGCCACGTCTGCCCGCCGCAGCTGCTCGAGGGCATCAACCCGGAGCACATCTACATCAACCCCACCGGCCGCTTCGTGCAGGGCGGCCCGGCCAGCGACGCCGGGCTCACCGGCCGCAAGATCATCGTCGACACCTACGGCGGGATGGCCCGGCACGGCGGCGGCGCGTTCAGCGGCAAGGACCCCTCAAAAGTGGACCGCTCCGGCGCCTACGCCGCACGCCACGTCGCGAAGAACGTGGTCGCCGCCGGCCTCGCGGAGCGGCTGGAGGTGCAGCTCTCCTACGCCATCGGCGTCGCTCACCCAACCTCGATCTCGATCGAGAGCTTCGGCACCGCGCGCATCGACGAGGACGAGCTCCGGCGCCTGATCGACCGTCACTTCGACCTGCGCCCGGCGGCGATCATCGACCGCTTCCAGCTGCGCCGCCCGATCTACCGCCAGACGGCGTGCTACGGCCACTTCGGACGCCCGGACCTCGACCTGCCGTGGGAGCGCCTGGACGTCGCGGCCGTGCTGCGGCGCGAGGCGGGCCTCCCGCCCGCGGGCGGCGACGGCGCATCCTAGCGCCTGCCAGCGTCCCCGCGCCATGCTGCGGCGCAAGGTGGGCCTCCCACCCGCGAGCGGCGACGGCGCATCCTAGCGCCTGCCAGCGTCCCCGCACCGCGCCGGTAGATTCGCGCGCAGCCGCCGCGGTTGTTCGGGACCGCGCCCGGCCCGTACCATCCCGAGGTGCGCGCGATCGTGCTCGTGGGCGGTGAGGGGACGCGGCTCCGGCCGCTCACCCTGCGCACGCCAAAGCCGCTCGCGCCGATGCTGAACCGCCCGCTGCTGGAGCACCTGCTGCGGCACCTCGGCCTCCACGGCATCCGCTCGATCACCCTGGCGCTCACCACCGGCCGCAGCAGCGACGCGGTGCGCGACGCCTTCGGCGACGGCGCGGCGCTGGGCCTGGCGCTGGACTACGCCTACGAGCAGACGCCGCTGGGCTCCGGCGGCGCGATCGCCAACGCCGCCGCCGACTGGGGCGAGCCGCGCGAGCCCTTCCTCGTCTGCAACGGCGACCTCGTCACTGACCTCGACGTGACCGCGCTGGTGGCGAGCCACCGCGCGCGGGGGGCCGAACTCACGATCTCGCTCTACAAGGTCCCGGACCCCTCGCGCTTCGGCGTCGTGCGGCTGGACGCCACGGGACGCATCACGCGCTTCGTGGAGAAGCCGCCCGCGGGCACCGAACCCTCCAACCTGATCAATGCCGGCACCTGGCTCTTCGAGCCCGGCCTGCTACGCGAATTGCCGCCCGGGCGCTACCAGCGCGTCGAGGAGGGCCTCTTCCCCGTGCTCGCCGGCAGCGGCCGCGGCATCTACGGCTTCACCCACTACGGGGTCTGGACCGACGTCGGCACCCCCGAGGCCTACCGCGCGGTGAACCTGGAGCTGCTCGGCGGCTCCATCCCCGCCTGCCTGCCGGCCGGCTGGCCACGAAGCGGCGTCATGACCGCCGGCGCGCACGTCGAAGCCGGCACGCACGTGAGCGCGCCTGCGCTGATCGGCGCGGGCAGCGTAGTGCGCGCGGGCGCCACGCTCGGCGGCCCGGTGGTGCTGGGCGAGCGCTGCACGATCGAGGCGCAGGCCAGCGTCACCACGAGCGTGCTGTGGGACGGCGTGACCGTGGGCCGCGGCGCGGTCGTGCGCGACTGCGTGCTCGCCAGCGGCGTCGTGATCGGCGCGGACGCGACCGTGGAGGACGTGGTGCTCGGGCATGACGCCCGCGTCCCGGCGGGTGCGCGCGTGGCGCCGGGCGCGCTGGCGGCGTCCACGGGCAGCGCGTGACCGCGATCCGCTTCGGCACCGACGGCTGGCGCGGCGTGATCGCAGACGACTACACGTTCGAGAACGTGCGCATCGTCGCGCAGGCGATCGCTGAGTACCTGCTGCGCCACGGACTGGCCGCGGCCGGGGTGGTGGTCGGGTACGACACGCGCTTCCTCTCCGCCGAGTTCGCGCGCACCGCGGCGGAGGTGCTGGCGGCGAACGAGTTGCCGGTGGCGCTGACCGCGGGCGTGGTGCCCACGCCCCTGCTGTCGTTCGCGGTGCGCCGGCGCGGCGCCGCCGCGGGCGTGATGATCACGGCCAGCCACAACCCGGCGCGCTGGAACGGCGTCAAGATCAAGGTGGCGGGCGGCGGCGCGGCCACGGAAGCCGTGACCGCGGAGGTCGAACGCCTGGCGGCGGCGATCGCCGCCGAGCGGCGCGTGCGGCGCCTCCCGCCCGCCGAAGGCGAGCGCACCGGCGCGATCGAACGCATCGACCAGCGGCCGGAGTACCTCGCCGCGCTGCGCGAGTTCGTCGACATCGACGCCATCCGCGCCGCCGGGCTGCACGTGCTGGTGGACTCCATGTACGGCGCGGCCGGCGGGCTGATCGACGAGGCGATCGGCAAGGGCGAGACGCGCGTGCGCGAGCTGCACCGCGACCGCAACCCGGCGTTCCCCGGCCTGCGCGCGCCGGAGCCGATCGCCTCCAACCTCGGCGAGTTCCTCAGCGTGCTCGCGCACGGCGACCACGATGTCGGCCTCGCGACGGACGGGGACGGCGACCGCTTCGGGCTCGCGGACGAGCGCGGCCGCTTCATCACGCAACTGCAGACGTTCGCGCTGCTCGCGTACTACTTCCTGGAGGTGCGCGGCGACCGCGGCCCGATCGTGCGCTCGATCACCACCACGCGCATGATCGACCGCCTGGGCGAGCGCTACGGCTGCCCGGTGCACGAGGTGCGCGTGGGCTTCAAGTACCTGGGCGAGCAGATGATCGCGACCGATGCGCTGCTCGCCGGTGAGGAATCCGGCGGCTTCGGCTTTCGCAGCCATATCCCCGAGCGCGACGGCGTGCTCTCCGGCCTGTTCATGCTCGACTACCTCGCGCGCACCAGGCGCCCGGTCTCGGAGCTGCTGGCGGAGCTTTACGCGCTCGTCGGCGAGCACCACTACGACCGCCTGGACATCACGCTGCGCGAGGACGAGCGCGAGGCGGTGCGCGCACGCGTCGCGGCCGCAAGGCCGCAGCACATCGCCGGACTAGCGGTGCAGTCGACGGACACGCTGGACGGGTTTCGCTTCACGCTCGCGGGCGGCTGGTGGCTGCTGCTACGCTTCAGCGGCACTGAACCCCTACTGCGCATCTACGCAGAGATGCCGGCGGCGGAGCAGGTGCAGGCGGCGCTGAGCGCGGGCCAGGCACTGGCGGGAGTCTCGCTGTGAGCTTGTCTATGAGCTTGTCTGCGAGTGTGCCGTGAGCCCCGCCAGCGTGCTCGACGACGCCGCCACCTACGAACGCCACGACCCGCAGTCGATGCGCGGGCGCTTCGCCTCGCTGCCGAAGCAGGCGCGCAGCGCGTGGGCCGACGGGCAGCGCTGGGAGCTCCCGCGTTCGTTCCACACCCCGCGCCGCGTGGTGGTAGCGGGCGTCGGCGGATCGGCGATCGGCGGCGACCTAGTGGCGACGCTAGCCGCCACGGCCACCGCCACCCCGGTGCAAATGCTGCGCGGCTACGACGCGCCCGCCGCCGATCCAGATACGCTGCTGGTGGCATCGTCCTTCTCCGGCAACACCGAGGAAACGCTGGCCGCGTTCCAGGAGGCCGCCGGCGGCCCCGGCATGTGCCTGGCGATCACCACCGGCGGCCGGCTGGCGGCGCTCGCGCGCGCGCGCGGCGCGCCACTTTTCGAGTACCGCTGGGACGGCCCGCCGCGCACCGCGTTCGGCTACGGGGTCTTCCCCCTGCTCGCGATCCTCGAGCGCCTGGGCGCGATCGCCGTCGACCACGCGCAACTCGAGCGCGGCTTCCAGGCGCTGGTGGACGGCGCGGCGCGCTGGGGACCGGCGGTCCCGGAGGCGTCGAACCTCGCGAAGCAGCTCGCGCGGCGCCTGTACGGCCGCATCCCGCTCGTGGTCGGCGCCGACCACCTCGACGTGGCGGCACGGCGCTGGTCCGCGCAGCTGAACGAGAACGCCAAGCAATGGGCGTTCCACGGCGCGCTGCCGGAGATGAACCACAACCTGGTCGCCGGCTTCGGGTTCCCGCCAGCCGCGCCGTCGCTGCTCTGTGTGCTCGTACTGGACTCGCTCGCGGCGCACCATCGCGTGCGGCTGCGCGTCGGCCTGACCGCCGAGCTGCTGGCGGAGGCCGGCATCCAGCACCACGTGCAACTGGTGCCCGGCGCCACGGTGCTGGAGTCGCTGTTGAGCGCGTGCTACCTGGGCGACTGGGTCTCGCTCTACATCGCGATGCTGAACGGCAGCGACCCTACGCCTACGCCGGCGCTCGATTGGCTGAAGCGCACGCTCTCACAGCGCGAGTAGCCTCGCGCTGCCGCGCCGTCTACCGGCTCGCGCCTAGCGCTTGGTGTACTGCGGAGCCTTGCGGGCGCGCTTGAGGCCGGGCTTCTTGCGTTCCTTGACGCGCGAGTCGCGCGTCAGCAGGCCATGCTGGCGCAGCGGCCGCCGATAGGCCTCGTCGGCGACCACCAGCGCGCGGGCGATGCCGAAGCGGATCGCACCGGCCCAGCCCTCCACGCCGCCGCCGAGCACCTTCACCCGCACGTTGAAGCGCCCCTGCGTCTCCGTGACCGCCAGCGGTCGCAGCAGGTCCTGGCGCGAGGAGGCGCGCGTGATCACCTCGTCCAGCGGCTTGCCGTTCACGATCACCGTGCCGGCGCCGGGGTAGAGCCGCACGCGCGCGACCGAGGTCTTGCGACGCCCGAGGCCATAGTAGTAGTGCTCGGAGGTCATCGCGTTCGCCCCGTCCCGGCCGCCGCGCGGTCATGCGCCTCGATCGCGGCGATCACATCCGTCTTTTTCCACTTCGGCTCGAGCGCGATGCCCAGCCGCGTTGCCTCTGCGTCCAGCTCCGTGCGCAACCAGCGCGCCAGCGGCTTCTGCGGGCGCGGCGCGGCCGTGGTAACAGCCGCCGCTTCGCGCTCCACACGGGCGGGCTGCGCGCTCGCGGCACGGCGTGCCGCGGTGCCGGCGGCCGCCGACTGCGCCTGCGCAGCGCGCGCCCGCGCACGTGCGCCGGTGCCGGCCATCACCTGCGCGGTGTGCGGATGGTCGGGGCCGGGGTAGACGTTGAGGTGCCGGAACAGTTCACGCCCGAGCGAGTTGCGCGGCAGCATGCCGCGCACGGCGCGCTCGATCACGCGCCGGGGGTCGCGCGCGTGCTCCTCCGCCAGCGTGCGGGAGCGCAGCCCGCCGGGGTAGCCGGAGTGGCGGTAGTAGATCTTCGTGGTGAGCTTGTCAGCGGTGAAGCGCACCTGCTGCGCGTTCACCACCACCACGAAGTCGCCCATCGCCATGTGCGGCTCATACGTCGGCTTGTGCTTGCCGAGCAGGAGCTTCGCGGCCTCCGAGGCGACGCGGCCCAGGGACAGCCCGTTGGCATCCAGGACGTGCCAGCGACGATCAGTATGGCGGCTACTGAGCCGGTAGGTCTTGGTCGTCATCCCACATCACCGTCCCGGGTGCGTAGCGCACCTCCAGCAACGTCAACCCTTGCGGCGGCGCCACCGGCCCGACCGAGCCCGGCGGGCCGTCGATCAACCGCGCGAACTGTGCGGGCGTGATGCGGCCCGCGCCGGCGCGCTCCAGTGCCCCCACCATGCGACGCACCTGCTGCGGCAGGAACCCGCTGGCCTCCAGCGTAACCGCCAGCCGCTGCGGCCCGCAGCGCCGCACCGCGCAGCGCGAGAGCCGGCGCACCGTCGGATAGCCCTCCGGGACCGCCCCGCCGAAGGCGGCCCAGTCCCGCTCCTCGTCCAGCGGCAGCAGCGCCGCCGCCGCGGCCATCGCGCGCTCGTCCAGTGGGCGCTCCACGAGCCAGGCGTGCCGGCGCGCCAGCGGCGAACGCTCGCCCCCGTCGCGCAACTCGTAGCGGTACACGCGCGAGCGCGCATCTCGCCGTGGGTCGAAGCCAGCGGCCGCCTGCGCGACCGCCCACACCGCCACGTCGGGCGGCAGGAAGTGGTTGAGCGCGCGCCGGCAGGTCGCGGGCCCATGCAGGGCGGCGGTGTTGAACGCCACCACCTGCCCGCGAGCGTGCACGCCGGCGTCGGTGCGGCCGGCGAAGGCCACCCGCAGCCGCTCCCCGGTGAACTCGCACCACGCGTCCTCCACCACGTCCTGCACCGTCCGCTGCCCGCTCTGCGATTGCGAGCCGGCGAAGTCGGCGCCATCGTACTCCAGCAGCAGCGCCAGGCGACGATGCATCATCGCTGCGGCATCATTGCTGCCCCCGTGCGCTCAGACCAGCTCCAGCCGCGCCAGCTTCGCCCCGTCGCCCGCGCGGCGCGCCAGTTTCACCACGCGGGTGTAACCGCCCGGCCGCTCCGCGTAGCGCGGCGCGATCTCGTCGAACAGCGCCGCCACTACCTTCGGGTCGTACACGAAGGCCAGCGCCTGCCGCCGCGCGTGCAGCGAGCCACGCTTGCCCAGCGTGACCATGCGCTCGACGAAGCCTCGGCTCTCCTTTGCGCGCGCTTCGGTGGTGAGCACGCCGCCGTGCTCGAGCACCGCGGTAGTGATGTTGCGGAACATCGCCATCCGCTGCGCGGTCGGCATATCGAAGCGGCGGCCGCTCTGGCGATGCCTCATCTACTCATCATCTCCATCGTCCTCCACCAGCTCGGAGGCATCTTCACCGGCCTCGCGCAGCGCCTCGATCAGCGCCTGCCCGAGCGCGCCCACGCCGTCATCCTCACGCAGACTGGTGGGGATGGCGGCGGACACCGGCTCCGCGCGCGCGACGGCGCGGCGGCTGTCGTGGCGCGGGGCCGGGAAGCCATCGCCGATCAACTTCTGGCGCAGCTCCTCGTAGGACTTCTCCCCGAAGTTGCGGAGCGCCAGCAGCTCCTCCTCCGACTTCTCCAGCACCAGCCCCACGGTGGTGAGGCCGGAGCGCTTGAGGCAGTTATAGGCCCGCACGGAGAGCCCCAGCGCCTCGATCGGCGTGTCCGCGCCGGTCAGCGGCGGCGCGGAGAAGGACTCCGTGGCGGCCGACTCGACGGCCCCCGGACGCACGAGGTGCACGAACGGCATCGTCTGCTCGCGCAGGATCTCCGCCGCCATGGAGACCGCGGTCTTGCCGTCGGTGGTGCCGTCGGTCCACACCTCGAGCTCTAGGCGGTCGTAGTTGGTGTCCTGGCCGACGCGGGTGTGGGAGACGCGGTAGTTCACGCGCCGCACCGGCGTGAAGACGGCGTCCACCGGGATCACGCCGATCGGAAGCCCTTCGCCCACGCTCGCCGGGAGGTAGCCGCGGCCACACTCCACGTTGATGTCCACCACCAGCGACGCGTCACGATGGTCTAGCGTCGCGAGGTGCAACTGCGGGTTCATAACCTCGTAGTCGGCGGTGGCCTGGATCTGGCCCGCCGTCACCTCGCCCACGCCGCTGGCCTCCAGGTAGAGGCGCGCGGGGCGATCAGAGAAGGCGCGCAGCCGCACCTCCTTGAGATTGAGCAGGAGCTCGGTGACATCTTCCTGCATATGCTCCAGCGTCGAGAACTCGTGCTCGACCCCCTCGATCCGCACCGAGGTGATCGCGCCGCCTGGCAGCGACGACAGCAGCACACGACGCAGCGAGTTGCCCAGCGTGGTACCGAAGCCCGCTTCCAGCGGCTCCGCGACGATGCGGGCGTAGTCGCCCTCCTCGATCTCAACCTTCAACTCCGGGACGAGCAAGTCAGCAGTCAAGAGCACCCTCTCCGCGATTGCCTGCGCGAAATGACGAATCGCTCCCTGACGCGAGCGGCTCTGCCGCTCGCCCGCCGCGCTCTCTAGCGCGAATCTAACGCGAGTAGTACTCCACGATTGCGTTCGGATTGAAGTACGGCTCGTAGTCGCCGGGCCCGGGGTCGCCGACGACCCGCCCGACCAGCGCCTCTGGGTTGAGCTCCAGCCAGCCCGGGGCCGCCCGCGACTTGATCTCCTCGCGCAGGATGTCGTGGTACGTGGAGCGCTTGCCACGCTCCGTGAACCCGATCTCCACGCCCACCTTCACCGCCGCGCTCGGGATGTCCAGCTTCGTACCGTTGACGGCGATGTGGCCGTGGCACACCAGCTGGCGCGCCTGCTGGCGCGAGCTGCCGAAGCCGAGGCGGTAAACGACGTTGTCCAGCCGCCGCTCCAGCAGCTTCATCATCTCTTCGCCCGTGACGCCGGAGCCGCGCGACGCGCGATCGTAGTAGTGGCGGAACTGCCGCTCCATCAACCCGTAAGCGAAGCGCACCTTCTGCTTCTCGATCAGCTGCAGGCCGCGGTCGGAGACCTTGCGGCGGCGCATCGAACGCGGCCCGGGCGGGGCCTGCCGCCGGGTGAACGCGCAGCGTGTCTTGCCGCACAGCGAGACGCCGTAGCGGCGGCATTTGCGGCACCTGGGACCGGTATAGCGAGCCATCGGTGACGAACTCTCCTACTGGGCTACTACTTGCGCGGGCGCCGGCGCGCCCGGCAACCGTTGTGCGGGATCGGCGTGGTATCGCGGAGCGAGAGGATGCGCAGTCCGGAGGTCTGCAGCGCCCGCACCGCGGCCTCGCGGCCGGAGCCGGGGCCGCGCACCATCACCTCCACCTCGCGCAGGCCGTGCTCCATCGCGCGCTGTGCGGCACCCTCGGCCGCCACCTGCGCGGCGTAGGGCGTGCTCTTGCGGGAGCCGGTGAACCCGGCCGCCCCGCCGCTGCCCCAGGACAGCACGTTCCCGTTCGGGTCGGTGAGCGTGATGATGGTGTTGTTGAACGTGGAGCGCACGTAGGCGCGCCCGCGCGGAACGGACTTCCGTTCACGGCGCGCGCGCGGTCGTGCGGCGGTGCGTGTGCGACCCATCGGCGGTGCCCGTTCCCCTCTACTGCTTCGCTACTTCTTCGCGGAGACCCGGCGCTTGCCGGCCACCGTGCGGCGCGTGCCGCGGCGCGTGCGGGCGTTGGTCTTCGTGCGCTGGCCGCGCACCGGCAGCCCGCGGCGATGCCGCACGCCGCGGTAGCAGTTAATCTCGATCAGGCGCTGGATGTTCTGCCGCACCTCGCGGCGCAGGTCACCCTCCACCACGTAGTCGCCCTCGATCACCGCCCGCAGGCGCGTCACCTCGTCGTCGGTGAGGTCGCGCACCTTGCGGTCCGGCCGGATGTTCGTCTGCTCCAGCACCTTCTGCGCGGTGGCGCGCCCTACGCCGTAGATGTACGGCAAGGAGAACAGCACCTGCTTCTCCGACGGGATGTCGACGCCCGCGATCCGTGCCATGTGAACCTCCCCGACCCTCGACCCGGCCTAGCCCTGCCGCTGCTTGTGACGCCCATTGGGGCAAATCACGCGCACTCGGCCGTGCCGCCGGATGATCTGGCACTTGTCGCAGCGCTTCTTCACCGACGCCGATACCTTCATCGCCCAACCCCCGCCGTTCCGCTCCCGATCATGCTCCCAATCGCTGCGCCCCGCTCCCGCCGCTAGCGGAAGCGGTAGGTGACGCGCCCGCGCGTGAGGTCGTACGGGCTCAGCTCCACCAGCACGCGGTCGCCCAGCAGGATGCGGATGTAGTGCTTCTGCATCTTCCCGGAGACGTGCGCGAGCACGCTGTGGCCGTTCGCGAGCTCCACGCTGAACGTGCGGTTCGGCATGGCGTCCTTCACGGTGCCCTCGACCTCGATGACCTCTTTCTGCTTCTTCTGCGGCCTCGCCTGCTGCTGCGCCACGCCGCCCCCTAGCCCGCACGCTGCGCTGCGGGCGCCTCGATGCGGGTGAGCACCTCCGCGGCGCCGTCGGTGACCGCGATCGTCTCCTCGAAGTGAGCGCAGAGGCTGCCATCGCGCATGCGCACCGTCCAGCCGTCCGGCCCTTCCACCGTCGCCTGGTGACCGAGCGCGAACATCGGCTCCAGCGCCAGCACCATGCCGGCCTTCAGTCGCAGCCCGCTGCCCGGGCGGCCCTTGTTCACGATGTGCGGCTCCTCGTGCATGCGGCGACCGACACCGTGCCCGCCGTACTCATCGACGATCCCGTAGCCCTCCGCGGTCGACCCGATGGCGAACGAGACGTCGCCCAGGGCAGCCCCGCCACGCGCCGCCGCGATGCCCTTCCAGAGCGCCGCCTCAGTCACATCCAGCAGCCGTTGCGCCTCCGCCGTGATCACGCCGACGCCCGCCGTGAAGGCGGCGTCGGAGACCCAGCCGCGGTACGTCAAGCCGAGGTCGATGCTGACGATGTCGCCTTCCTGCAGCACCCGCTCGCCCGGGATGCCGTGCACCAGTTCCTCGTTGACCGAGAAGCAGATCGCCCCCGGGTACGGGGGGCGTCCGCCCGGCGCATAGCCGACGAACGTGGGCTCCCCGCCGCGGCGCGCGATCTCGCGCCGCGCCAGCTCGTCTAGCGCTCGCCCGGTGATCCCAGGCTCGATCGCATCCTGCAGGATCGCGCGCACCTCGGCGTTCAGCCGGCCCGCCTCCCGCATGGCGGCGATTTCCTGACTGGACTTGATCACGACAGACATCTAAACATACTACGCCTTCTGCACCTCGGCCGACAACGCATCCGGCACCAGCAGCAGCCGCCCGGTGACCTGCGCGGGCTCGCCCGTGCCGTCCACGCGGTGCAGCTTCCCCGCGGGCGCGTAGTAACCCACCAGCGCCTCGGTCTGCTCGCGGTTCACGCGCAGACGCTCGGCGACGGTCTCCGCGCGGTCGTCGGCGCGCTTGGTCAGCTCCGACCCGCACTCGTCGCACCGCCCAGCCCGCCGCGGGGGGCGGTTCTGGAGATGGTAGATCGCGCCGCACTGCGGACAGCCCAAGCGCCCGGCCAGGCGGCCGAGCAGCTCCGCCTCCGGCACCTGGATATAGAGCACGGCGTCGATGGCGGCGCCCCGCCGCGCGAGCGCCGCGTCCAGCGCCTGCGCCTGCGCGAGCGTGCGCGGGAAGCCGTCCAGCATGAACCCGGCCTGCGCATCCGGCCGGGCGATGCGCTCGAGCAGCATCTCGATCGTGACCTCGTCCGGCACAAGCTCGCCGCGCGACATGAACTGCTGCGCGCGCTTGCCCAGTGCCGTACCCTCGGCGGCGGCCTCGCGGAACATGTCGCCGGTGGAGACGTGCACCAGCGCCAGCCGCCCGGCGATCATCTTCGCCTGCGTGCCCTTGCCGGCGCCCGGCAGGCCCAGCAGGATCAGCTTCATCACGAGATGAACCCCTCGTAGTTGCGCATCATCATCTGCGCCTCCAACTGCCGCATAGTGTCGAGCACCACGCCCACCACGATCAGCAGCCCGGATGCCGAGATCTGCAGCGCCTGCACGTTAGTCAGCCGCGTGGCTAAGAACGGCAGCACGGCAACGAGGCCGAGGAAGATCGCGCCGCCCCACGTGATGCGGATCAGCACGCGCGTGATGTACTCCTGCGTCGGCCGCCCCGGCCGGATGCCGGGGATGAACCCGCCCTGCCGCTGGAGGTTCTCCGCCAGGTTCTGCTGCTGGAACACGACCATGGTGTAGAAGAACGTGAACGCCACCACCAGCAGGAAGACAGCGATCCAGTACACCAGTCCGGTGGGCGTCAGCGCCGTGCGCCAGAAGTCCGCGACGTTGCGGATCCAGCCGACGTCGGCGGTCTCCGCCACGAACTGCGCAAACGCGGGCGGGAAGATCATGATCGAGAACGCGAAGATCAGCGGGATCATGCCCGCGCTGTTCACCCGCAACGGAATGTGCGACTGCCCCTGCTGGCGGTACATGCGCCCACCGCGCACCGTCGAGCGCGCGTACTGCACGGGCACGCGGCGCTCCGCCTCCTGAAAGTAGACGACCAGCGCCACCACCGCGATCGCGATCAGCAACAGCAGCAACAACCCGCCGATCGCCGCGCCAGCACCGCTCAGCGCGCCGCGCCCGAGCAACTGCGGCATCCCGGCGACGATGCCGCCGAAGATGATCAGCGAGACCCCGTTGCCGACGCCGCGCTCGGTGATGAGCTCACCGATCCAGACCAGGAACATCGTGCCGGCGACCATCGACATGATCGTCGCCACCGTCGGGAGCGCGTGGCCGCCGCTGAAGCCGATGTTGGTGACACCGCCGAGCTGCTGGATCAACAGCAACTGCGCGTAGCCCTGCAGCGCCGCCAGCGGCACGGTCATCCAGTGCTGGTACATCTGCAGGCGCTGGCGCCCGGCCTCGCCCTCCTTCTGCAGCGCGGCGAGGCGTGGGATCAGCGGCGTTGCCAGCTGCATCACGATCGTGGCCGTGATGTATGGATAGACGCCCAGCGCCGCCACCGAGAGGTTCTGCAGCGCGCCGCCGGAGAAGATGTTGAGAAAGCCGAGAATCGCGTTGTTGTCGAAGGTGCGCTGCAGCGTCTCGCGGTCCACCCCGGGCACCGGCACGTGCGCGACGAAGCGGAATACCAGCAGCAGCGCGAGCGTGAAGAGGATCTTCGCACGCACATCTGGCTGCGAGAACGCGTCGATGCCGGCCTGCAGCAGACGTGGACGGGTCGAGACCTGGCCGCGGTTCGTCACGCCTGCTCGCTACCCTTCGCCACCGCCGGACGGCTGTCCGCCATCCCCGGCCGCCGCTTCGCGCGCGCGGCGGCGGTGGATGCGGTCCCGCACCTGCCGCACCGCCGGCGCAAACTCCTCGAAGCTGCCGCCGGCGGCGGTGATCGCCTCCTTCGCCGCCGCCGAGAGCCGCGGCGCACGCACCGTGAGCGCGTGCGCGAGCGGGCCGTTGCCGAGCACCTTAAAGGGCTGCAGCAAGCCGCTGATCAGCCGCACCGCCGCCAGCGCCTGCGCGTCCACCACGGCGCCTGCGGGGAAGCGCTCCGCCAGCACGCCGAGGCTCACCGCGTGGAACTCCACGCGGAACGGGTTGCGGAACCCGGGGCGGTGGCTGATGCGCCGCATCAGCGGCATCTGGCCGCCCTCGAAGGTCGGCGAGATCTTGTTCGCGCCGCGCTTGCGCTGGCCCTTGAAGCCCTTGCCGGCGTACGTGCCCTGGCCTGAGCCGACGCCGCGGCCGATGCGCTTCTTCGGGCGCTTCGCGCCCTGCGCCTGGCGGAGGGTGTGCTGCTCCACGCTAGTCGACCTCCTGCATGGTCACGAGGTGCCGCACGCGGTCGGCCATCCCGCGCACGCTCGGGGTATCGTCGTGCTCTACGCTCTCGTGCAGGCGGTGCAGGCCGAGCGCGCGGATCGTCGCCTTCTGCTTCGCGGCGTAGCCGATCGCGGACTTCGTCCAGGTGATGCGCAGCTTCGCCATCGCCTACGCCGCCCCTGCGGCGGCGGCCTCAGCCTGCCGCTTCAACTCCATGCGGCGCTCCACCACCTCCTGCGGAGGGCGTAGCGCAGCCAGCCCGTCGATCACGGCGCGCACGACGTTGATCGGCGCGTTGGCGCCCAGCGACTTCGTCAGCACGTCGCGCACGCCCGCCGCCTCCATCACGGCGCGCACCGCGCCGCCGGCGATGATGCCGGTGCCGGCGGAGGCCGGGCGGATCACCACCTTCGACGCCTTGAAGGTCGCGACCGTCTCGTGCACCACGGTGCCCTCGCGCATCGGCACCCGGATCATCGAGCGCCGAGCGATCACTCCGCCCTTGCGGATCGCCTCCGGCACCTCGTTCGCGCGGCCCATGCCGAACCCCACGCGGCCGTGGCCGTCGCCCACCACCACGATCGCGGTGAAGGAGAAGCGCCGCCCGCCCTTCACTACCTTCGCGACGCGGTTGATGAACACCACCTTCTCGATGAACTCCGGCGCTTCCTGCTCTTCGCCGCGGCGGCGCTCACGGCGCGGACCGCGCCCGCGGCCGCCGCGCGGCTGTGGCTGCACCATCAAAACACCAGCCCTTCCTCGCGCGCGGCCTCCGCCAGCGCCTTCACCCGCCCGGCGAAGGAGAATCCCCCGCGGTCGAACACCACCTTGCGATGCCCGGACTGCACCGCGCGTTGCGCCACCAGTGCGCCCACGCGCCGCGCCACATCCGTCTTCGTGCCACCGGCGCCACCGCGCAGCTCCGTCTCGACGTCGGAGGCGGCAAGCAGCGTGCGCCCGCTGTCGTCGTCGATCAGCTGCGCGTAGATATGCTGGATCGAGCGGAACACCGCCAGCCGCGGGCGCTCGGCGCTGCCGCGCAGCCGCTTGCGCAGGCGCTCGTGCCGGCGCAAGCGCGCCGCGCGTGCGGTCTTTGTCGTCGCCATCGTTCGCCCGCTCCTAGCCCGACCGGGCCTTCGCCTTGCCGGCCTTGCGGCGCACGGCCTCGCCCTGGTAGCGGATGCCCTTGCCCTTGTAGGGCTCGGGCGGCCGCACCTGGCGCACCAGCGCCGCCTGCTGTCCCACGACCTGCTTGTCGATGCCAGTGATGTGCAGCCGCGTGGGCGACTCCAACTCGAACTTCGCGCCCGCCAGCGGCTGCATCTCCACTGGGTGCGAGAACCCCACGCTCAGCACCAGTTTCTCGCCCTGCAGCTGGGCGCGGTACCCCGTGCCCTGGATCTCCAGCGAGCGCCGGAAGCCGTCCGTCACGCCCATCACCATGTTCGCCAGCAGCGCCCGCGTCAGCCCGTGCAGCGCGCGGTGCTCCGGCGCGTTCGACGGGCGCGTGACCACCAGCGCGCCGTCCGCCTGCGAGACGCGCACGTCGGGGTGCACCGCGTGCGACAGCTCGCCCCGCGGGCCCTTCACGGTGCAGCGCGGTCCATCCAGCGTCACCGTGACCCCGGCCGGGACCGTCACCGGCAGCCTGCCTATGCGCGACATGGCGCGTTTCCCGTCTCGTTCCCCGGCGTTCCGCTACCAGACATCGCCCTACCAGACATAGCAGAGCACCTCGCCGCCGAGCTTGCGGCGCCAGGCCTCGCGACCCGACATCACGCCCTGCGACGTGCTCATGATCGCGACCCCCAGCCCGCCGTAGACGCGCGGGATCTCGCGCTTCCCCACGTAGACGCGCAGCCCCGGCCGCGAGACGCGCCGGATGCCGCTCAGCACCGCTTTGCGCTCGGCGTCGTACATGATCTGCAGGTTGAGATAGCGGCGCGGCCCTTCGACGACCGGCGCGAAGCCGCGGATGAAGCCCTCCTGCTGCAGCACCTCAGCGATCGCCTGCTTCACCTTCGACTCGGGCACGCGCACGCTGTCATGCCGCGACGCTGTCGCGTTGCGGATGCGCGTGAACATGTCCGCCAGCGGATCGGTCATCGTCATCGGTGTCGCCTGCCTTCCCCCGGATGCTACCGCGGGCCCCTTACCACGACGCCTTCCTGATGCCCGGCAGCTTGCCCTCGCTCGCCAGTTGCCGGAAGCAGATGCGGCACATCCCGAACTGCCGCATGAAGGCGCGCGCGCGGCCACACGGCCGGTCCACCCACACCACCGGGCAGCGGTTGCGGTGCCGCGTCTGGTACCGCGACCGGTTCGTCTTCGCGATCAGGGATTTCTTCGCCACCGCGTCCCTACCTCCGCGCGAACGGCATGCCGAGCAACTCGAGCAGCCGCTTACCCTCTTCGTCGGTGCGCGCCGACGTGATGATGTTCACCTGCATGCCGCGCACACGGTCTATGCTGTCGAACGCGATCTCCGGGAAGATCAGCTGCTCCGTGAGACCCAGCGCGTAGTTGCCACGCCCGTCGAACGCCTCCGCCGACACGCCGCGGAAGTCCCGCACCCGCGGCAGCGCGGCGCTCACCAACCGATCGTAGAACTCCCACATGCGGTCGCCGCGCAACGTCAGCGCCACGCCGATCGGGTTGCCCTCCCGCAGCTTGAAGTTGGAGATCGCCTTCTTCGCACGCGTCACCACCGGGCGCTGGCCCGTGATCGTGGTCAGGTCCTGCACCGCGGACTCGATCGCCTTCGCCTCCGTCAGCGCCTCGCCGAGCCCGATGTTGATGTTGACCTTCACCAGCGATGGCACGCGCATCACGTTCGTGTAGCCGAACTCGCGCACCAGCGCGGGCGCGATCTCGTCGCGGTAGCGCTGCTTCAGCCTCGGCCCTGCGGTAGCGGTGGTCATCAGTCAATCGCCTCGTCGCAGCGCTTGCAGTAGCGCACCTTGCGTCCGTCCTCCAGCACGCGGAACCCCACGCGCGCAGCTTGGTCGCATGAGCGGCAGACGACGCGCACGTTCGAGGCGTGGATCGGGGACTCGATCTCAATGATCTGGGAGGGTTCGTTGGCGCTGCGGGCGCGGCGGTGCTTCTTCACCATGTTCACGCCGCCCACCAGCAGACGGTTGCTGCTGGTGACCACGCTGCGCACGTCGCCGCGCCGCCCGCGGTCCTTGCCGCTCATCACCTCCACGGTGTCGTTACGACGCACCTTCGCCGCCATCACAGCACCTCCGGCGCCAGCGACACGATGCGCATGTAGCGGCGGTCGCGCAGCTCGCGCGCCACCGGGCCGAAGATGCGGGTGCCGCGCGGGTTGCCTTCCGCGTCCTGGATCAGCACCGCCGCGTTCTCGTCGAAGCGGATCGAGGAGCCGTCCCGGCGCTGGTAGGGGTGCGCGGTGCGCACGATCACCGCGCGCACCACATCGCCCTTCTTCACGCCGCTGTTCGGCTGCACATCCTGCACGGCGGCGACGATCACGTCGCCGACGTGCGCATAGCGGCGCCGCGACCCGCCCAGCACGCGAATGCAGAGCAGCTCGCGCGCGCCGGAGTTGTCCGCGACCCGCACCCGGGTCTCCTGCTGGATCATCGCTATCGCGCCTACTCTGCCGGTCGCGCCGCGGCGACCGCGGCTTCCCCGGATGCCACCGCTGCCGCGTCCGCAGCCCGCGCCGCGCTGCGCTGCACCTCATCCACCAGTGCCACGTCGAGCTCCTCCGGCGCGACCTCCGCGACGGCGTGTTCGGAGAGCACGGCGACCAGCCGCCAGTGCTTGGTCTTGCTGATCGGGCGGCACTCCTCGATGCGCACAATGTCGCCCGCCGTCGCCGCGTTCTCGGGGTCGTGCACGTGGTACTTCTTGGTCTGCCGGATCACCTTGCGGTACAGCCGGTGACGCGCCGCACGCTCGATCGCCACCACGATCGTCTGCTCGCCCTTGTCCGAGACAACCGTGCCGACCCGCTCCTTGCGGTTGACCTTCCGAGGCTCCCCGGTCATCCGCCGCTCCCCGTCTCCGCGGTCTCCGCGCCGGCGCCGGCCGCCGCACGGTCCGCTTCCGCGATGATCTCCCGCTCGCGCAGCAGCGTGCGGATGAGCGCGAGCCGCCGCTTCGCTTTCCTCACCTGCGAGACGTCGGCCAGCTGCCGCGTCGCCGCCTGGAAGCGCAGGTTAAAGACGCGCTGGTGCGTCTGCTCCAACTCCCGCGCCAGATCCTCCGTGGGGCTGGCGCGCAGCTCGGCCGTTTCGCGCGCGCTCACTGGTAACGCTCCTCGCGCGTGACCACGCGCGTCTGCACGGAGAGCTTGTGGTGCGCGTGCTCGAACGCCAGCCGCGCCGCCTCTTCCGAGACGCCGCCAATCTCGAACAGCACCCGCCCGCGCCGCACCACGGCGACCCATCTCTCCACGGCGCCCTTGCCCTTGCCCATGCGTGTCTCCACCGGCTTGGCGGTCACCGGCTTGTCCGGGAAGATGCGGATCCAGACCTTGCCGCCGCGCCGCAGCGTGCCGGTGATCGCACGCCGCGCGGCCTCGATCTGGCGCGCATCCACCCACGCGTTGGTCTGCGCCTGCAGCCCGAACTCGCCGAACGCCACGGTGGTGCCGGCCTGCGCCGTGCCACGGCGACGGCCGCGGTGCTGCTTGCGGAACTTGGTGCGCCTTGGTGACAACACGGCGCGCTATCCCTTCACCTCGGCAGCGGCCAGCGCGAACGGGCTCTGCCCGGGCACGATGTCCCCGCGGTAGATCCAGCACTTCACACCGATCATGCCGAAGGTGGTGTGCGCCTCCGACAGCCCGTAGTCGATGTCCGCGCGCAGCGTGTGCAGCGGCACGCGCCCCTGCATCTCCTGCTCCGAGCGCGACATCTCGTTCCCGCCCAGCCGGCCGCCCACGCGCACGCGGCAGCCCAGCGCCCCGCGCTGCATAGTGCGCTGCACCGCCTGCTTGATCGCGCGCCGGAACGCCACACGCCGCTCCAGCTGGTCCGCCACGGAGCGCGCCACCAAGTAGGCGTCCAGCTCCGGCACGCGGATCTCCTCGATGTTCAGGCGCACGCGCTTGTCCTTGGCGGCGTTCTGCAGCACGCCGCGCAGCACTTCGGCGTTCTGGCCGCCGCGCCCGATCACGATGCCGGGCTTGGCGGTCTTGACGGTGAGCGTGAGCTGGTTCGCATTGCGGTCGATCGTCACCTCGGAAATCCCGGCGTCGGGCAGCGTGGACATGATCAGGTGCCGCAGCCTGAGGTCCTCGTGCAGCAGCGACACGTAGTCACGCTCGCTGAACCACTTCGACTGCCAGTCGCGGATGATGCCGACGCGGAACCCGTAGGGGTTGACTTTGCGACCCATTAGCTGCGCTCGTCTCCCTCTACCACGATCTCAATGTGGCTGTAGCGCACCAGCAGTGGGCTGGCGCGCCCGCGCGAGCGCGGCCGGAAGCGCTTGAGCGTGCGCGCGTCGCCCGCCGTCGCCGCCTTGATCACCAGCCGGTCCGGATCGAGGTCGTAGTTGTTCTCCGCATTCGCCGCCGCGGACTTCACGGTCTTGTGTACGATGCGCGCCGACGGCTGCGGCAGGAACTCCAGCATCGCCAGCGCCTCCGCCACCGGCTTGCCCTCGATCATGCCCAGCAGCAGCCGCACCTTGCGCGGCGACACCGGCTGATCCGCGGCCCGCGCTCGCACTTCCATCGCTATGCCGTCCTCGTCGTCGTCTCGGTCCGCGAGCGGTGCCCGCGGAAGGTGCGCGTGAACGAGAACTCGCCGAGCTTGTGCCCCACCATGTTTTCCGTGCAGAAGACGGGGATGTGCCGCCGACCGTCGTGCACGCCCAGCGTCAGCCCCACCATCTCCGGCATGATCGTGGAGGCGCGCGCCCAGGTACGGATCACTTCCTTGCGGCCGGACTGCCGCACGGCTTCCACCTTCTTCATCAGCTTCGGGTCCACGTGCGGACCCTTCTTCGTAGAACGCGACACGCGCTACCTCCGACCCTTCCCGCGCCGGCGCACGATGTACCGATCGGTGCGCTTGTTGTTGCGCGTGCGGTATCCCAGCGCGGGCTTCCCCCAAGGCGTCTTCGGGCCGGGCATGCCGATCGGGGCCTTGCCCTCGCCGCCGCCGTGCGGATGATCGACAGGGTTCATCGCGGAGCCGCGCACCTGTGGACGGCGGCGGCGGTGCCGCGTGCGGCCCGCCTTGCCGAGCTTCACCTGCTGGTGCTCCGGGTTGCCGACCGCGCCCACGGTGGCGCGGCAGCGCTCCAGCACCTGGCGCATCTCCCCCGAAGGCAGGCGCAGCAGCACGTAGCCGTTGTCCTTCGCCATCACCTGCAGCGAGGCCCCCGCGGAGCGCCCCAGCTGCCCGCCGCGCCCAGGCTGCAGCTCCACGTTGTGCACCTGCGTGCCGGCCGGGATCGCCGACAGCGGCAGCGTGTTCCCAAGCTCGATCGGCGCGTCGGCCGCCGCCACGATGCGGCGGTCCACCACCAGCCCGTCCGGCGCCACGATGTACCGCTTGTCGCCGTCGGCGTAGAAGATCAGCGCGATGCGGGCGCTGCGCCCCGGGTCGTACTCGATGGCGGCCACGCGCCCCGGCACCCCTTCCTTGTCGCGCCGGAAGTCCACGATGCGGATGCGCCGCTTATGGCCGCCGCCGCGGTGGCGAATGCTGATCTTGCCGTTGTCGGCGCGGCCCGCGCGCTTCTTCTTCGTCACCAGCAGCCGCTTCTCCGGCCGCTGCTTCGTGATCTCCTCGAAGGTGAAGCCGGTGGCGCCGCGGCGCCCGGGGGAGGTTGGCTTGAAGGTGCGGATCGGCATCGCCTAGACCCCCCCGAAGATTTCGATCTGCTCGCCCGCGCGCAGCGTGACCACGGCCTTCTTCCAGTCCGACCCGGAGATCGCCTGCCGCTTGCCCAGCCGCCGCGGCTTCCCGCGCACGATCGCGGTGTTGACCGCCGTCACGTGCACCTCGAAGGCGCGCTCCACCGCCGCGCGGATCTGCTGCTTATTCGCGTGCAACGCCACCTCGAAGACGTACTTCCCGAGCGCGCCCAGCATCGTGCTCTTCTCCGTCACGATCGGGCGCCGCAGCACCTCGTACGCGTGCATCGCTTTCGGCATCGCGCGCTCTCCTACGCCCCGGCCGCGATCGCCGCGCGCCGCGATGTCGCCCGCTCGCCGCCCCACAGCTGCTCGATGCGCCGCACCGCGTCGACGGTGAGCACGAGCGTCTGGTGCGAGAGCAGGTCCGCGACGTTGAGCGTGTCCGCCGGGAGCACGTGCGCTCCCGCGACATTGCGCGCGGAAAGGAACGCCGCACGGTCGGGCGTCCCCGTCACGATCAGGGCCGAGCGGTCCGCGCCCAGCGCGCCCAGCATCGCTGTCACCGCCTTCGTGGAGGGTTGCTCGATGCCGAGCTCACTCACCACCCGCAGCCGCTCGTCGCGCACGCGCGCGGCGAGCACGGAACGGATCGCCAGCCGACGCATGCGCTTCGGCAGCCGCTGCACGTAGGGATGCGGCTGGGGCCCGAACACCACGCCGCCACCGCGGCGCAGCGGCGAGCGCGCGGAGCCCACGCGCGCCATGCCCAGCCCCTTCTGGCGACGGAGCTTCTTCGTGGAGCCGCGCACCTCGCCGCGCGTCTTCACACGCGCGGTGCCGGCGCGGCGCGCGGCGAGCTGCGCGAGCAGCGCCTGGTGCACCACCGCCTCGTTCGGCTGCACGCCGAACACGGCGTCGTCCACGTCGATCGGGGCCTGCGCCTGGCCGCTGCGGTCCACCACCTCGAGCTTCATGCGCCCGCCCCGTCCGCCGGCGCCTCGGCGTCGACGCTGGCCGCCGGGGCGACCTCGCCCGCGTCCGCCAGCACAGCCGGCGCGAAGTTCGCGAGCGCCGCGCGCCGCCCATTGCGCACCGCCACCAGCCCGCGTTGCGGGCCGGGCACCGATCCCTGCACGAAGATCAGGTTGCGGGCATCGTCGGTCGCCACCACTAGCAGGTTGCGCACCGTGATGCGCACCGCGCCCATATGGCCGGCCATGTGCTGGCCCTTCCACACCCTGCCGGGCGTGGTGCCCGAGCCGATTGAGCCGGGGGCGCGATGACGGTCCGACTGTCCGTGGGTCTTGGGCCCGCCGTGGAAGCCCCAGCGGCGGACGCCACCGGAGAAGCCACGCCCCTTGGAGTCGGCGGTCACGTCGACGTACGCGCCGGGTTGGAACTGCGACACGTCCAGCCGCTGGCCAAGCTGGTAGCCCGCGGTGCTGTCCACCCGGAACTCTCCGAGCCGCGCCAGCGTCTCCTCGACGCCGGCCGCGCGCAGGTGCCCGAGCGCCGGGCGCGTCAGCCGCTTGCGGTTACCGCTGTAGCCCACCTGCACCGCCTCGTAGCCGTCACGGTCGGCGGTGCGAAGCTGGGTGACGCGGTTGGGGCCGAGCTCGATCGCCGTCACGGCGCGCGCCCGCCCGCCTCCGTCATAGAGGCGCACCATGCCCAGCTTGCGCCCGATCAGCATCACGGCCACGCGTCTTCCCGCCCGCCCTACAGCTTGATTTCGATGTCCACGCCAGCGGGCAGTTGCAGCCGCATCAGCGTGTCCACGGTGCGCGAGGTGGGCTCCAGGATATCGATCAGTCGCTTGTGGGTGCGGGACTCGAAATGCTCCTGCGAGTCCTTGTACTTGAACGGCGAGCGGATGACGGTGTAGCGGCGAATGCGCGTCGGCAGCGGCACGGGCCCGGCCACCACGGCGCCGGTGCGCTCGGCGACCTCCACGATCTGCTGCGCGGAGCGATCGAGCACCCGGTGATCGTATGACTTCAGTCGGATCCGGATCGCCTGCTGCGCCACGTCGTCTTGCTCCCCGTCGCCTGTGCGGCGCGCCTACTCCACGATCTCGGTGACGACGCCGGCGCCGACGGTGCGGCCACCCTCGCGGATGGCGAAGCGCAGCCCCTGCTCGATCGCCACCGGGGTGATGAGCTCGATGGCGAGCGCCACGTTGTCGCCCGGCATCACCATCTCCGTGCCC
>SHYR01000026.1 GCA_009692705.1 Dehalococcoidia bacterium | reverse complement strand
CGAGGCGTTCGGCGGCCTGCATGAAGTCGGGGGCGCGGTAGGTGGCCGTGGGGAGCAGCAGCAGTACCCGCGCCATCGCCGTCCCCCGTTCGCACCGCCCCGCGCGACGCGCGGCGTGAGCAGAGCCCTATGAACCGATTCTGGGAGCAGAGCCTACGAGCAGAGTGTAGCGGTATGTGCGGACCCTCAATCGCGGCGGTAGATCCCCGATGCGGCCTCACCTCGCTGCGCAGGCGCGGCGCGGCCGTCGATGATCGGGGCGCGACCACGCATGGAAGCATGCGCCGGGTGGAGATCGCCGCACCGTCCACGGATGCGTCCACAGCGCGACCCGGCTCTGCCGCGGTCGCGCTGTGGACGCGACTGTGCCTGGTGGCGCCCCGGCCCTTCCTGCTCTTCGACGACGGCAGCAACGCTCTGCTGCTCAAGGACGGCCTTCCCGCCTCCGCCGGCCAGACCGCGTACCTTTCGCCCGCCGACCTGCCGCTGCTGCACCGCTACCTCTCGCGGCATCTCGCGACGATCAGCCGCGCGAGCGCGCTTGACGCCGCGGACCACGCGTGGGCGATCCACCGCGCGCTGCTGCACGAGAGCGCCGAGGCGCTGCGCAGCCGGCAGCACCAGGGCGGGGTGGCGCTGGTCGCCGGCGTCGCGCGCGAGGCGGCGCGCTTCCAGCGCGGACAGGCCGGACGGTTCCCGTTCTTCGACCTGATCTCCGACAGCACGTACCACCCGGCCACGCACGCCGTGGCGAGTGCGCTCTGCGCGGCGGCGCTCGCCGCCGCCCGCGGGCACGACGAGGCGACGCTGTTCAACGTGCTGCTGGGCGGCGTCTTCGCGAACCTCGGCAAGCTCGGGCTGCCGGCGGAGATGCTGGCGCACGACGGCCCGCTCGATGAGAGCGAGTGGCGGCTCATGCGCTCGCACCCGCAACACTCGGTGACGCTCCTGCGGCAGGCCGGGATCGAGAGCCCCGCCGTGCTGCGCGGCGCGCACTGGCATCACGAGCACTGGGACGGCCACGGCTACCCGGACGCGCTGCGCGGCGCCGCGATCCCGCTGGAGGCGCGCTGCATCGCCATCGGCGACGCCTACAGCGCGATCACGGTCGACCGCGCCTCCGCTCCCGGCGCAGTCCCGCCGGGGCGCTGCGCGAGCTGTCGCGCGACAGCGGCCAGTTCGATCCCGGGCTGCTGCGCGCCTTTGTGAGGCTGATCGGCAGCGCCTCTGGAACGGGGCCGGCCGCGGGGACGGAGCAGGCCGCGGGCGCGGAGCCCGCCGCCGCCCGGGGGCGCGCCGCCTAGCCGCCGCGTAACCGCGCCACCCCGCCCTGCCGCGAGCCGACGGGCGTCGCCGCCACATCGCCGCCGGCTGGTTGTACGCCGCGCTATACCGCGAGCAGTTTTCGCAGGACGAGCTCGTGGGCGCCGAGAGCGCGAGCGAGGTGGTGGGCGGGGGCGCCTAGCGCTGGCGGCCACAGCGGCGGGGGCGCCCAGAGTGGGTCAGCTAACTGACCCGCTCCCAACACTCGGCGGCGCTGGCCGCCGGCGGCGGCGGCTGTCACACTGAGCGCCGCGCGGGCGCGAAACCGTCCACCGCGCTGGAGCACGGGAGAAGAACCACCGATGCGTTTCCTGCGCCGCCTGGTGCTGCTCGCGGTCGTAGTGGGCATCGGCGCGGCGATCATGCGCCGGTTCCAGCGCGTCGATGAGTGTGGCCCGCAGTGCGACTGCAGCCAGGGCGCGGCCGCCTGCAGCTGCGGCCACGCCACCTGCCTCGCCCCGGCCGCTGCCTAGGCCCTCGACGCCATAGCACGACCGTACTAGTAATAAGGCAAGGTCTCACCGACCGAAGACTGATTGTGTGAGCAGCTGACCCAGGATCTTGTAGGTCGCACCGAACTTCTCGGCTGGCGACTTTCCCGCCAGGCCGAGAGCCTCGTAGGCGATCCTAAGGTGGTCGTCGGCTTTCGTCAGAGCCATCCCCGAACCCCCCAGCGGTGCCGCCCGAGCGGCCGCTGCACGCGCTATTCGTTGCCGAGAATCAGCGTGCTGACCGAGGCGAAGAAGCCGCCGGGCGCGTGCACGATGCCGATCTTCGCGTCCCTGATCTGCCGTTCGCCCGCCTCGCCACGCAACTGCGCCACCGACTCCTGGATCGCGAACATGCCGTACATGCCGGTGTGCGTGTAGGACAGCCCGCCGCCGTTGGTGTTCATCGGGAAGTCGCCGCCGGGAGCGGTGTGCATCTCCGCCATGAACGGCCCGCCTTCGCCCGGCTTCACGAAGCCCAGCGCCTCGAGCGCGTACACCGGCGTGTGCGTGAAGGCGTCGTAGAACATCGCGTGGTCGATCGCGGAGCGGTCGATGTCCGCCATGTGGAAAGCGTTCTCACCGGCGGCGATGCCGTGCGTCCACTGCGTGAAGTCGCGCATCTGGGAGATGTTCGAGTGGGCGCCGGCCTCGCCGCGCCCCAGCACCCAGACCGGCTTCTTCGGGAAGTCGCGCGCGCGGTCCTCGCCCACCAGCACCAGCGCGCCGCCGCCGTCCGTGACCACGCAGCAGTTGAGCAGGTGCAGCGGCCAGGCGACCAGCCGCGAGTTCAGCACGTCCTCGACCGTGATCGGGGCGCGCATCAGCGCGCGCGGGTTCTTCACCGCCCACGCGCGGGTGGCGACGGCGACAGCCGCGAACTGCTCCTCGGTCGTGCCGAAGCGCTTCATGTGCCGCACGATCGGGATCGAGAAGGTGCTGGGCGGACCGAAGACGCCGAACGGCGCCTCGAACTGTCCGCCCGGCGTCTGGTTCCCGCCCGCGCCGCCGCCCGCGCCGACGACGCCGACACGCGAGCGGCCCGACTCGCCGTGCGTTATCAGCACCACGCTGGCGTAGCCGGCGGCGATCGCCGCCACGGCGTGCCCGACGTGGATCAGGAAGGAGCCGCCGCCGACCGACGTGCCGTCGATCCAGGTCGGCGCGATGCCCAGGTACTCGGAGAGCTGCACCGGTGAGGGACCGGCGGTCGCGAGCCCGTCGACATCGGCGAGGGTGAGCCCGGCGTCGTCGAGGGCGTTGAAGGCCGACTCGGCGTGCAGATGGAGCATGGAGTGGTTCGGCAGCAACCCGACGGTGTCGGTCTCGGCCGCCCCCACGATCGCGACCTTGTGGCGAAGCGCGCGGCTGTCGGGCGCTGGCATCGCGGTGCGTCCTTCCTGCGGCTCGCGGACCGCCCTCGCCCGCGGCGCTAGCGGCGGGCGGGCTGGAACTTCGGCAGCGTCACCTCGGGAGTGACGTCGTCGTAGACAATCTCGACCGGCATGTCGGCGGTAACGTGCTGCGGGTCCGGCTGCACGTTGATCAGGTTCGTCATCATGCGCGCGCCCTCGTCCAGCTCGACGATGGCGATCACGTACGGGACGTCCGACTCGAAGCCGCGCGCCGGCCGGTAGTTGATCACGAAGGTGTGGAGCTTGCCCTTCCCCGACACCGTGGTCCATTCCACGTTGCGCGAATAGCAGTGCGGGCAGAACGGCCTCGGGTAGAAGTAGTGCCGCGAGCAATCCCGGCAGCGCTGGATGCGCAGCTCGTGGCGCTTCAACCCGTCCCAGTACTCCTGCGTCTCCGGCGTCGGCGCGGGCAGCGGCTTGTTGTACGCCATCGGCTCCCCTCCGCTCGCCTCGGGGCGCCCGAGGCGACGACAGTCTAGCGCGAACGAGCGCGCCCGCGCGCGCTACCGGCGACCGCGCGGTAGGTCGTCGTGGACGGCGTATCCTACGAGCATGGTGAAGTTCACGCCCGCGCCGCTCGCCGCGCCGCTCCCAGACGACGCGCTGCTGGCGGAGATCGAGGCGGTGGCGCTCGAGCTCGCGCGGTTGGCGGGCGTCGAGATCACCGCCACGCTCACGCGCGAGATCACCGTCCAGTACAAGCGCGAGCCGCGCGGGACGGCGGCGCCGACCGACCCGGTGTCGGAGGTCGACCACGCGATCGAGCGCCTGCTGCGCGAGCGCCTGGGGCAGCGCTTCCCGGCCCACGGCATCGTGGGCGAGGAGGTGCCGGACCACCCGTCGCCGGACCATGAGTTCGTGTGGGCGGTGGACCCGGTGGACGGCACCACCAACTTCGTGAACGGCTTCCCGCTCTTCGCCTGCTCCATCGGCGTGCTGCACCGCGGCCGCCCGGTGGTGGCGGCGGTGTGGTGCTCCGCCAGCCACGAGCTGCGCCCCGGCGTCTACCACGCCCGCCGCGGCGGCGGGCTGCACTTCGAGCAGCACCCGGTCGTGCCGGGGGGCCGCCCGCGCACGGGCGTGACGCGCCGCCTGGCCGCCGCGCCCGGCGGCTCGCCGCGGCGCACGGCGCGCTGGGATCACCGCGTCACCGGCTCCGCGGCGATCGAGTCCGCGTTCGTCGCGGCGGGCATCTTCAGTTGCGCGATCTTCTGGAGCCCGGGGCTGTGGGACGTGGCCGCCGGCGCAACCCTGCTGCTGGAGTCCGGGCACGAGGTGTGGACGCGCGGCCCCGGGCGCGCCGGCTGGGTGCCGTTCGAGCGCTTCGAGGCTCCGACCACAGTGCGCGAGCGCCGTGCGCCTTCGCTGCGCGACTGGCGCCGCCCCCTGATCGTCGGCGAGCGCGACGCCGTGGAGACGCTGCGCCGCACCGCGCGCGGGCCCTCGCTGTGGCGCCGCGCGCGCTTCCGCCTGCGCCGCCTGCTGACCCGCCGCTAGCCCGTTCGACCGCCGCGCACGAAGGCTTCGACGCCCGCGGTCGCCCGCAGGTGCGCGGCGGTCACGCCCTCGAACACCGGACCGCTGGCGTCGAACACGGCGCTGGCGTTGACGGTCCAGCCCGTCCAGCCGGTCGAGCCCTCTTCGAAGCCGCCGTTGGGCAGGATGTTCGGGCTCGGCTGCGCGTGCAGGCGGCCCCACCATGCGCAGGCGAGGAAGGCAGCGAACAGCAGCAAGCCACTCGACGCATGGCGCAGACCGCGTCTCGTGTCCACCAGCGTGGCCGTGATCCGAAACCCCGGCGCAAGGCGGCCTCGCGCCGGGTGGCGAATTATGACACATGGCGCGACCGCGCAAGCAGTGGTGCTCACGCTCGGTGGTTGCGGGCGGCGAGCGCGTGCCGCCTCCGGCCGCAGGGCGATGCGCGCAGCGCGGGGGCGGCCAGCCACTACAATCGAAGGGAGCCGCCGGGAGGTCGCGCATGGCGGTCCCTCGCAACCCGTGGAGCGTCGACGACCCGCACGCGCTCGAGGCGCTGCGCGAGGCCGCGTTCGGCGAGCTGAAGATGGTGTACGACGCCTCGAACTACGTCTTCCTCGCTTCGCTGACGCACCCGCGGTACGGCGCGGGGCTGGGCATCTACAAGCCCGCGCGCGGGGAGCGTCCGCTGCACGACTTCCCTTTCGGCACGCTGCACCGCCGCGAGGTCGCGGCCTACGAGTTCTCTCGCCTGCTCGGCTGGGAGATCATCCCGCCGACGGTCGAGCGCGAGGGACCGCGCGGCGAGGGCTCGCTCCAGCTCTTCGTCGCGCACGACCACGCCCAGCACTACTTCAAGCTGCGTGAGCAGCAGCGTTACGCTGAACAATTGATCCGCTTCGCGGCCTTCGATCTGCTGGCGAACAACGCCGACCGCAAGGGCGGGCACCTGGTGCTCGACGCCGAGGAGCGGCTGTGGGGCATCGACAACGGGCTCTGCTTCCACCAGTACCAGAAGCTGCGCACTGTGATCTGGGACTTCGCCGGCGCACCGCTCGCCGAGCGGTGGGCGGCGGACATCGCGCGCGTGCGCGACTGCCTGGCCGCGCAGGAGGAGTCCACCGCCGAGTTCCGCGCGCTGCTCTCGGAGACCGAAGTGCAGGCGCTCGTGCGGCGCTGCGCGGCGCTGGCGGCCCATCCCCAGCTGCCGGAGATGTTCGCTTACCGCTGCGTGCCGTGGCCGCTGATCTAGGGATGACGTAGGGGCGCGCGGCGCCGATTTGACCGCGATCCAGAGCCGCTTCGAGCGGGGCGGCGCCGCCCACTCGCTCCCCCCCACCGCCACCGCTAGAATCGAGCGGCTGCGCGGCGAGAGGATGCTCGTGCCCCACACCCTGCTGCTTGCCGAGCCGCGCGGCTTCTGCGCCGGCGTGGTGCGCGCGATCGATGCGCTCGACCGGCTGCTCGCGAGCGAGCCGCCGCCGATCTACGCGTTCCACGAGATTGTGCACAACCGTTATGTCGTGGACAGGTTCCGCAGCCGCGGCGCAATCTTCGTGAACTCGATCGCCGAGGTGCCGGAGGGCGCACGCATCGTGCTCAGCGCGCACGGCGTGGCGCCGGCCGTGGTGGAGCAGGCGCGCCAGCGCCGCCTGCGCATCGTGGACGCCACCTGCCCGCTGGTCACGAAGGTGCACCTGGAGACACGCAAGGCCGCGCGCGACGGTTTCGAGATCCTGCTCGTCGGCCATCGCGGGCACGACGAGATCGTCGGCACCGCGGGCGAGGCGCCCGCCCGCACTACGGTGCTGGAGACGCCAGACGAGGTGGCCGCGCTGCCGCGGCGCGCGGGGCCGGTCTTCGTGGTGACGCAGACCACGCTCTCCGTGGACGACACCGCGAAGACGATCTCGGCGATCCGCGACCGCTACCCCGACGCGCAGGTGCGCAACGACATCTGCTACGCGACCACCAACCGCCAGGCCGCCGTGCGCGCAATCGCGGAGCGCGCCGACCTCGTGCTGGTGGTGGGATCGCCCAACTCCAGCAACACCGTGCGCCTGCGCGAGGTCGCGGCCAGCGCGGGCAAGCCCGCCTACCGCGTCGACGGTTTGGAGGAGATCGATCCTGCGTGGTACGAGGGCGTGGGGGTGGTGGGGCTGACCGCGGGAGCCTCCGTGCCCGACGCACTGCTGGAGCCGATCATCGCCGACCTGCGGGCGCGCGGCGTCACGCGCGTGGAGCCCGTCGTGGTAGCCAGCGAGACCATGGAGTTCAACCCCCCCGTGGAGCTCGACGCGGGCGGCGGCCGCTAGCGGATCACGTAGCCGACGCCGCGCACCGTCGCGATGCTGTCGCCGGCGCCGGCGTCGCGCAGCTTGGCGCGCAAGCGCGAGACGTGCGCCTCCACGAAGTTGCGCGAGCCGAAGGTCTCGTAGCCCCACACCGCCGTGGAGATGCGATCGGCCGTCATCACCTCGCCGCGGTGCTCGAGCAGCAGCCGCAGCACCGCGAACTCGCTCGGCGTCAGCGCCAGCCGATGCTCCCCCGCGTACGCCTCGTGCACGCGCAGCCGCAGCGCCAGACCGTCCGGACCGAACAGCTCGCCGGACGGCCCGCGACGCTGCGCGGGGCGGCACAGCACGGCGCTAACACGGCGGTCCAGTTCCTCAGCGATGATCGGCTTGATCACGTAATCGTCGGCGCTGGCGTCGAAGCCCCGCAGGCGCTCGGCGAGGTCGCCGTGCGCGGTCACGAAGATGATCGGGACCTCGCTGCGCGCCCGGATCGCCCCGCAGGCCTCGAACCCGGAGATGCCCGGCAGCCCGACGTCCAGCAGCACGAGGTCGAAGCGCTCGCGGTCGAGCAGCGCCAGCGCCTCCTCCCCCGACGCGACGGCGGTCGCGCAGTAGCCGAACCCCTGCAGCTGCCGCACGATCAGCTCGCGCACCACCAGCTCGTCCTCTACGACCAGCACCCGGGAGGGCTCTGACTGTGGATCGGGGCACGCAGTGCACGCGCAGTGACCATCTCCATGCACCCTTTCACACCCTCAGGGGGAGGCGCCGCCCGCCGGATCGCGACCGCGGGGCGCCGCCTGCGCGCGGCGTTCCCGTGGCTGCGAGCGGCGGACGGCGCCTCCCTCGCGACTGAGCGGCCGGGAAGGACCCACCGCAACGATTGATTCTAGAAGCGGCGCCGGGCGCGATCCTGACGGCCGGCTGCGCATTCGGTCAGAGTCGCGTCAGCGGGCGTCAGGGTCGCATCAAGGCGTGCCGCTGCGGTGGCGTGCGCCCGCGCTAGCGCGCGGCCGGGCCGCGCTCGCCGCACTCCGCGCGCACCAACGCCTCGTACGCGGCGGCGAGCGCCGCGGTGACCGGCCCCGGCGTGACGGCCGCCTGCCAGCGCCCAACGACGGCGCGCACCGCGCGCACGCCGCTGACGCTGCTGGTGAGCAGCAGCTCATGCGCCGCGCCGATGGCTTCGAGGGTCAGCGAGCGCTCCTCGACGGCCAGGCCGAGCGAGCGCGCGCACGCGAGCACGACCTCGCGCGTGACGCCGGGGAGCGGGCCATCGTCCAGCGGCGGGGTAACGAGCGCACCGCCGATCACGGCGAAGAGGTTGGCGGTCGCGGCTTCCGCGACGTGTCCCTCGTGGGTGAGCAGCAGGGCGTCGTCGCAGCCCGCCTCGCGCGCCTCCGCCAGCGCCAGCAGCGATGGCAGGTAGTTCGCGGTCTTCGCCTCGCGCAGCGGGCGCCGCGCGTCGATGCGCAGCGAGGCGACGGCGAGGCGCGCCGGCCCCGGCGCGGGCGGCAGCGGCACCGCCGACACGAGCACTACAGGCGCCAGCGCGGCGGTGAGGTCGGGACGGCCGTCGCCGCGCCCGGCGCTAACGGTGAGCCGGACGCGGGCGTCGCGCAGCCCGTTCGCGGCGAGCGTAGCGTCGATCGCGGCACGCAGCCGCGCGCGCGGCGGCGGCGGCACGCGCAGCATCCGCAGCCCCCGCTCGAAGCGCTCGAGGTGACGCTCGAGCCGGAACGCCACGCCCCCGGCGGCGCGCATGGTCTCGAAGCAGGCAGCGCCATAGAGGAACCCGAGATCGTCGACGGAGACGCGCGCCTGCTCCAGCGGCATCAGCGCGCCGTCGAGCCAGACCATCGCCCCGGCAGCGCCGGCCGTCACGGCCGCCAGCCGCCTCAGAACCGCCGGGGCGTCACGGCGCGAGCGCGTAGGCGGCCGTCGCCGTGGCGGCGGGCAGCTCGTCCGGCAGCTGCACGCCAAGCGCGCGCGCCATGCCGCGGCCCTTGTCCAGCGTCTCGACGTATTCGCGCTCGGGGTCGGAGTCGTAGACCACCGCGCCGCCGACGTGCATGTGCGCCACGCCGCCGGCCAGCGTGATCGTGCGGATCGCGGTGTTGAGGTCGATGCGCCCGTGCGCGGAGAGGTACCCGATCGCCCCGGTGTAGACGCCGCGTACCGTTGGCTCCAGCTCGTCGATGATCTCGAGCGCGCGGATCTTCGGCGCGCCGGTGACGGAGCCACCGGGAAAGACCGCGCGCAGCAACTCGGCGAGCCCGGCGTCGCGGCGCCGCCGGGCGACCACCACCGAGGTGAGGTGGTGCACCTGCTCGTAGCTCTCCATCTGCCGGAACGACGGCACGGCGACGCTGCCGACCTGCGCCACGCGGCCGAGGTCATTGCGCTCGAGGTCCACGATCATCACGTGCTCGGCGGCGTCCTTCGCGCTCCCCCGCAACTCCTCGGCGAGCCGCGCGTCCTCTCCCGGCGTGGCGCCGCGCGGGCGCGTGCCCTTCATCGGCCGCGTCTCCAGCCGCTCGCCCTCCACGCTCAGCAACCGCTCCGGGCAGGAGGAGAGCACCTCCACGCCGGGGGCGCGCAGGTAGGCCGCGAACGGGGCGGGGCTGACCACGCGCAGACGGTGGTAGAGATCGAAACCGGGCATGGCGACGCGCGCCGAGAAACGCTGCGAGAGGTTCACCTGGTAGATGTCGCCCGCCTCGATGTAGCGCCGCGCGCGCTGCACGGCGAGCAGGTACGCCTCGCGCTCGAAGTTCGAGCGCAGCCCGGAGGCCCGCGCCAGCGCCTCCGCCGCGGGCGGGGGCAAGGGGCCGCGCAGGCGCTCGCGCAACCGCTCGACGGCCGCTGCGGAGCCGGCCAGCCAGCCCGCGCCCGCGACGCCGTCCCACACCAGCGCGGCATCGTACCAGCCCAGCGCGAGCTCCGGTGCGCCCACGTCGTCGCTGGTGGTGGCCGGCAGGCGCTCGATGTGGCGCGCCAGCTCGAAGCCGAGGTAGCCGATCGCGCCGCCGACGAACGGCAGGTCACGCCCAGCGCTGCCGTCGCGCACGTCCTCGGCCTCCACCGCCGCCGCCAGCGTCGCGATCGGGTCGCCGGACCAGCGGCGCGCCCCGGCCGGCTGCTCGTGGACCAGCCGGCGACCGCGCGCGCGCAGCGTCCAGCGCGGGTCGCTGGCCACGATCGACCAGCGGCCGAGCGTGGGATGCGCAAGCGCGGAGTCGAGCCAGGCCAGGCCGGGCCGGTCGCGCAGACGCGCCGCGGCCTCCTCCGGCCCGCGGCCGGGCCAGCGCTCCACGACTCGTTCCCGCTGCTCCATGGACAGGCCCGCCCGTATGCTGCGAGGACCGCCGGGTTGCGGCGATTGTACGACCATTCATCCCCGGGGCGTTCGAAGGTGGGGCGGCGTGACGCGAACGCGGCTACGGCGGCTCTCCAGCGCCGGCATCGTGGCGGCGACGGCGCTGATCGCGGTCACGACGCTCACGCCGCTGGCCACAAGTGACGGCGGCTGCGCACTCGGGCTGCCGTGTGTCGTGGTGCGCGCCGGTGGCTTCGGGGCGCTCGGCGTGGCGATCGCGGCGCGCTTCGCGGTCAGCGAGGCCGCCGCGCGCGCGCCGCGGCGGATGCTGCTGATGACGCTGCTGGCGCTGTGGATCGGGGCCGCCATCGACGAGCTCGCGCAGGCTGCGGTGGGGCGCGACCCGGCGCTTGCGAACTGGCTGGCGGACATGGCGGGCGCGATCGGCGGGCTGACCGCAGGCAGCATCGTGCTGCGGGCGCTGCGCCAGCAGCGCCCGCAGCACGATTAGGTGCCTGCCCCGTTCGCGCGCGCGGGGCCGGTGCTACCGGCGGCGGCGTACACGCGCATGCCGTAGTCGTTGTAGTGGAAGCCCGGCGGGAGCGAAGAGCGCGCCGCGATGCGCGAGACCTTCACGCGGTGTCGCCACGAGCCGCCGCGCGAGGCGCGGCGTGCGCCGGCCGGGGCGTCCGTCGGGCGGCCCACCGGGGCGTCGAGGCCTTCCCCGTAGCCTCGCATGTCGTACCAGTCGCTGCACCACTCGTGCACGTTCTCAGCCATGTGGTAGAGCCCGTAGCCGTTGGGGGACGTGCTGCCGAGCACCAGCGGACGGTCGGTGCCCGCCGCGCCGGGCGCGAACGGTCCGTCGAGCCACGGCTCGTCGCCCCACGGGTAGAGCACGTCCGGGCGGCCACCGCGCGCGGCGAATTCGCGCTCGGCCTCGGCCGGCAGGCGGCAGGAGCGGCCGAGCAGCGCGCTGAGCCACCGGCAGTACGCGACGGCGTCGTGCCAGCTGACGCCGACCGCGGGCTGTGCGGGGTGGCTGAAGCGCTGGTCGGACCAGAACGGCGGCGCCTCGTGATCCGTCGCCTGCAGGAAGCAGCCGTACTCCGCGTTCGAGACAGGGGCGAGCGCAACGGCGAAGGGACCCACCATCAGGTCGCGCACCGGCTGCTCGTCCGCGCGCCACGTGGAGCCCATGCGGAAGCGGCCGCCGGGGAGCTCGATCAGCACGGTGGCGCGCGGGCCCTCGTCGATCAGCCGCTGCAGGCGAACGTCCATGAACGCGTCCATGGACGCATGGTATCGGCCGCTGCCACACGTCACCAACGGCTGCCAACGGGTACCAACCCGCATCAACCGCTACCAACCGCAACCGGTCCGGCCACGCGTGCGCACTCGCTTGCACGAGTCAGTTCGCACCGGCACGAACAGGATTGCACGCAAGCGAGGCGTCGGATACAAGTCTGTGACCCGGTTCTCAATCCCCCGGCCAGGCCCGCGAGGCGTTGCCGGGGCGCGGAGGCCGCGCATGCCGATCGAGATCCCAGACGTCGTGATCGGCCGGCTGCCGGTGTACTACCGGCTGCTCGCGCGCATGCAGCGCGAGGACCGCGCGGTGGTGTCCTCGCAGGAGCTGGGCGACGCGCTGGGCGTGACCTCGGCGCAGATCCGCAAGGACCTCTCCTACTTCGGGCGCTTCGGAAAGCAGGGGCGCGGGT
>SHYR01000006.1 GCA_009692705.1 Dehalococcoidia bacterium | reverse complement strand
CGCGCTGCTGCGCGGTGGCGGCGTGCCGCGCGGCAGCGGCCTCGGCGGTCGCGACTGCGACTGCGGCGGCGAGCTGCGCGCGCTCGACGCGCTGGGCGGCGACCGCGGCGTCGATCTCCGTCAGCCGGACGATCGCGGCGTCGAGCGCGTCCTGCGCGTGCTCCGCCGAGGCGGTGGTGCGCACGAGCCGCGTGCTGCTCTCCGCCTGCTGCGCGCGCGCGGCGGCGGCATCGCGCTCCGCGTGCTGGCACGCCGCGCTCGCCTCGTCGATGTCGACCGCGACGGCGGGCGGGATGCGGAGCAGCGGCTCGCCGCAGACGGGGCAGGGGTCGCCGGGCTTGAGCACGTGGCGCAGTGCCGCCGCGGCGTCGCGCACGCGCGCGGCGTCGAGCGCCTCGCGCCGGGCGACGAGCGTGGCCTCCGCGTCGTGCAGCGCGCGCACGGTGGCTGCGTGCGCTCGCTCGGCGGTGGCGAGGGCACGGCGCGCCTTCGCCGCGGTCTGTTGCGTCGCGACCTGCTGGCGCGCCGCCTCCTCGGCCCGGGTCGCGAGCGACTGCAGCGCCTGCGCGCGGCGGTCGCCGGCGGCCGCCGCGGTGATGGCGGCCTCGCGCGCGGATTCCGCCTCCTCCGCTTCGCGCCGCAGCCGCCGCGCCACGGCTTCCGCGCCAGCGGCGGCCGCCGCCAGCGCACGCTCGGCGTCTGCGAGCGCGGTGGCGGCGGCCGAGCGCTGCGCGTGCCGGCGCTGCACCACGTCGAGCGCGCGGCGCTGGCCAGTATCCGCCTCCGCGAGGGCTTGCACCGCCGCGGCGGCCGCGGTGCGCGCGGCGTCGCGGCGCCGCAATGTCGCTACCCGTTCGCGCAGCCGCTGGTGCTGCCCGACGTCGTAGTCGAGGCGGGTGCGCTCGGCGGCGAGGGCGTGGCGTCGCTGCTGCGTGTCCGCGAGCGCTGCCGCGGACTGCGCGCCGGCGTGCTCCGCCGTCGCCAGCCCGGACGCCGCGTCGGCGACGGCCGTGCTGGTGGCATCGAGCGCGCGCTGCGCCTCCTCGGCTGCGCGGGCGAGCGTGCGCAGCGCGGCCAACGACTGGCGGCGGGCGGCGAACGCGGCGGCGCTCGTCTCCAGTTGCCCGCACTCGCGCTCGAGCTGCTGCAGCGTGCCGGGCGCGGCGAGCGTGAGCCGGGCCATGAGCTGGTTGAGCGCGTCACCCAGCTCCGCGTCGTGCTTCGCGCGGGCTTGCGCCGCGCGTCGCACCGCCTCGTAGGTATCGAGGCCGAGCAGGCGGCTGAGGATCGCGCGCCGCCCCTTCTCGTCGCCGCGCAGGAAGGAATCGAAGGCGCCCTGGGGCAGCACGATCGTGCGCGTGAAGGTCTGGTAGTCGAGGCCGAGGATCTGGGTCACCTGCGCGGTGACGTCGCGCGCGCGGTCGCTGACAGGTGTCCACGCGCCGTCCGCCGTCAGCCGCTCGAGGCGTGTGCCGGTGGTGGCGGGCGCGTGGCGGCTCACGCGGTAGGTCTCGCCGCGCGCGGTGAAGTCGAAGCGCACCGCCATTGAGCGTTCGCCGTGGGTGATCAACTGGAGCGTGGCCGTGCCCACGCGCGGCACCTGCCCGTAGAGCGCCCACGTGATCGCATCCAGCAGCGAGGACTTGCCGGCGCCGGTCGGGCCGGTAATCACGAACAGCCGCCGCGCGCCGAACTCCACGACCGCGGTCTCGCGGAAGGCGGTGAACCCCCGCAGCTCGAGGCGCAGCGGTTTCACGCGATCGCCTTCACGCGATCGCCCCGGTCTCGAGGCGCGTCGCCTCTTCGAACAGCCTGGCGAACAGCACCAGCAACTCCGGCGCCGGTTCCGCGCCGTGCTGCGAGCGGTAGTAGCGAGCGAATAGCTCCGCCGGGCTGAGGTGCGCGAGCTGCGATCCCGGCGCCTGCTCAGGGGCCGCCGCGAACTCCAGCCGCACCTCCACCGCGAGCGGGATCGCGTCGCGCACGCGCTGCGCCAGCCCGGGCTCCGGCCGCTCCATCTCCAGGCGCACCCGCACGTAGGCGCCTGCGACCTCCTGCGCGCGCGCCAGCACGGCGTCGAGGCTGCCCCGCAACTCGACGAGCGGGCGGCCGGCGCTCAGCAGCAGCTCGCGCTGCTCGACCGGGCGGCCGGGGTGCGCGTCGACGATGCGCACGCTCTTCTGCTGGCCGAGCTCGCCGAAGTCGAGCTGGAGCAGCGAGCCGGAGTAGGCCGCGGGCGCGGCGACGGCGGCGAGCGGCTGCGGGCGGTGGATGTGCCCGAGCGCGATGTACTGCGGCGTCGAGGGCAGGGCGGCGGCGTTCACCCCGTAGGCGCGGCCGATGTGCAGCAGCCGCTCCGAGCGATCGGTGGCGGCGAGCCGCGCGCCGTCCACGAAGAGGTGCCCGGCGACGATGTTGATCGTCTCCGGCGTCAGCCCCGCGCAGCTCGCGCGGTAGATCGCGGCGGCGCGGTCGGCGTACTGCTGGTGGCGTTCGGCCTCCGGCCCCAGCACCTCCTCGGCATCGATCAGGCGGCCCTCCGGGATCCACGGGATCGCGGCGATGCTCGCGACCTCCTCGCCGGCGCGCAGCGGGAGCACGCCGCCGCCGTCGGGGCGCTTCACGTAGGGCTGTGTGTAGACGCCGAGCAGGTCGGAGAGCCGCCCCAGCGCCTCCAGCTTGCGCGGGCTGTCGTGGTTGCCGGCGATCAGCACCACCTGCACGCGGAGGCCGATGAACTCGCGCAGCGCCTCATACAGCAGGCGGTCCGACTCCGGCGCCGGCGAGGCGGTGTCCCAGATGTCGCCGCACACCAGCATCACGTCGATGCGCTCGGCGCGCACGATCGCGGCCAGCTCCGCGAACACGGCCTCGAACTCGGCGGCGCGGCTGCGCCCGCGCATCGTGCGGCCGAGGTGCCAGTCGGCGGTGTGCAGGAAGCGCATCGCCGTCTACCGGTCGCCTAGTTCGCGTGCTGCGCGAAGCGCACGCCGGTAGCTGCGGTTTCTGCTCGCAGGAGAATCAGCCCCGCGTCGTACAGCACTTCAACGTCGGAAGCGGCTAGCCCGGGTATGTCCTCGGCGATTGAGGTGAACCTCTGCTCGGCTCGCGTTGGACTCCGGCCACGCCACACACCGGTGCGTGCCTCCACTGTCCAGCGCATCACTGGCGGTAACGTCCGCAGTAGGTGCAGGAGTACTCGGTCGCCAGCGTCGTCTGGCAGGAACTCAAGCCCGATCTGCGCACAAAGGTTGGTCTTCCCTTCCCCGTCAGAGCACCAGTCGCGATCCATCACCGGTGCGTACATGTCTGCGAGTTCAGGTGGAGTAAGTGCGGAATTGGTTGTCATGTCGGTCGTCCTTCCCGGAGAGTCAGCGGTCGAAGCGGGCGAAGGCGTCGGCGGTGGCCTCCACCTCGGAGGGCCTGGTCGCCCAGGCTGGGCGCGGGAACTGCAGCAGCAGCGGCACCGGCAGCTCCGGCTGGTACATGATCATCCAGCCCTGCTTGAGCAGCCGCGCGCGCTCGCGCGCTTGCGGCGTGAGGAAGCGGTACTCGCTGCGCTGCGCCTCGGCGGCGTCGAGGCGGCCGACGACGCGGAAGGCGCTGTTGGAGACCACGCGCGGCTCCACCTCGCTGGCGGTCTGCTGCGCGCCGATCAGGATCAGCCCCAGCGAGCGCCCGCGCTCCGCGATGTCCAGCAGCACGTCCTTGATCGGGCTGTGCCCGTCGCGCGGGGCGTACTTGTTCAGCTCGTCGACGACGATGAAGACCGGAGGCGGGCGATCGGCGCCGCCCTGCGCCTCGCGCTCCTCCATCAGGTTGCTGAGCAGCACACCGACGACGAAGCGCTGCGCGCGGTCGTGCAGGCGGTGCAGGTCGACCACCGTCACCTGCTTGCGCGCGAGGTCCACGCGGTGCTCGTCCGGGTGCTCGAACTCGTCGCCTCGCAGCAGGTGCCCGACGTGCTGTCCGGCCGCGCGCAGCCGGCGCATGAAGGCGCGGATCGTGCCGAGGGTGGCGGCGCTGTTGCCGTGCCCTGCCCAGTCGCCGCCCTTGTCGGGGTCGGTCTGCTCCTCGATCGCGTTGATCAGCTCGTCGAAGTTGCGGCGCAGCCGTCCGCCGATCAGGACGTTCGGCCCGCGAGGATGGCCGGGGTCCGCCACCGCCTTCGCCAGTTGCGCCGCCACGGAGTCCACGACGTAGGTGAGTTGCGAGAGCTCCGGGTCGGCGTCGGCGAAGAGGTAGCGGAGGTAGCCGCGCTCGCAGAACTCGCGCAGCGTCCAGAAGAAGCCGGTGACGCCCTCCTGCCGCGTGCCGGTCTCCGGCAGCGCGTGCGGCCCGCGGCGCACCGGGGCGAAGAAGGCGACCGAGGCGAACGGCCGCGCGGGCAGGCCGAGGCGCTCGTACTTGGCGCGCTCGCCGTCGTCGAGCTCGGTGCTCGGTTGGTCGAGGAACAGCAGGTCCTCGCCCTTGACGTTGAAGATCACGGCCTTCGCGTTCGCCGCGCGCGCGCCCAGCGCCTTGCCCTCGAACAGAGAGTAGAGCAGGAAGGTCGCGTACGAGGTCTTGGTCGCCACGCCGGAGATGCCGGAGATGCTGACGTGCGCGCCGCTGGTGCCGTCGAGGAAATCGAGGTTGCCGATCACCGGCTCGAGCGTGCGCGAGAGCCCGAAGGCGAGCTGCCGCTTCATGCGGTCGGCGAAGAGCGCCGTTTCGCGCACCGCGCCGGTGGCGATGGCGACCGGCAGGCCGGGCAGCGGCGGCACGTAGATCTCGGGCTCCACGCGCGTCACCGCGACGTGCGCGGAGACCACCGACTGCACCGGCAGCACGCCCTCGACGGCGAGCGCGACGTCGGAGGTGAAGCTCACGCCCTCCTGGTGTGCGCGCACTTCGTCCACCACGCCGTAGAGATCGACGAGCTGCCCGTCCGGTAGCGGGGTCTGTACATGCACGACGTCGTCGAGCTGGAGGTAGCGGTCGGGGTCGACGTAGACCCAGAAGCCGAGCGGCGTGGAGGCCTCGCGCTCCGTGCCGAGCACGAGCCCGGCGCGCTGGTCGGCGGTCGCCGTGGCCGCCTCGTGCCTGCCGTTGGCGGAGCCGGGGGAGCCGGCAGCGGTCATGCCGCGCCACCTTTCGCATTCGCGTGCACCAGTGCCGAGGCCGCGGCGACCGCGTCGGCGCCCTCGCCGACGGCGGCCGCGAGCAGCCGGCGCAGCCAGCGGCGGTCGCCGAGCCGGTGCGTGAGCACCCGCTCCAGCGCGCCCACCGGCGTGAGGTTCTGCGGCGCACGCGGGTCGCGCACCGGTGAGGAGGCGAGCCGCGGCAGCGCCAGCGTCGACTGGTCCGCCAGCACGACCGCCGCGTGCGGCGGCTGCGCGCCCGGCGCCTCCAGCCGCATCACGCCACCGAGGGTGTGGTAGCGGTCGCCGAGGTCCGCGAGCCGCAGGTACCACGAGTAGCGCTCGCGGCCGTCGTGGCTGGTGATGCGGAAGAGCGGCGTGCGCTGCCCCACCGCCAGCCGCGGCAGGATGCGCAGCTGCTCGGCGTCGAGGTACCAGTTGTGGATGCGCTTCACGTAGCCGACCACGTGCTGGCCCGGCGCGCGCAGCGTGCGCAGCGGACCGTCCACGAACGTGAGCGTGGCGGCGTCGCGCGACAGCTCCTCGGCGAGCTTCGCCTCCTCGTCGAGCATCGCGCGGTTGAGCGCATCGACGAGCGCGTTGGCGCTGCGGGCGCCCTCCGGCACCTCGGCGCGGAACAGCAGCGTGGCGTCGCCGGCCGGAACCTCGCGGTGACGCGGGTCGCCGCCGGCCTGCAGGTAGCGACGTTCGACGCGCAGCTGCGGCTCCGGGATCGAGGCGTGGCCGTCCTCGCAGCGCACCACGCCGACGGCGAAGGAGCCGAACAGCCCGCACAGCGGCTCGCCGTTCGCGTCGTCGTCCATCGCGTGCGCCTCCGCGCGCCGCACGCCGTCGACCACCTGTAGCGCGTGCGGCGGCTCGCCCGCCGGGTCGACCGGGGCCCACTGCGCGCGCTCGACCGTGGCATCGACGGCGCCGGTGGCCTCGGCGGCCTCGTCGGCGTCGAACTGCATCGAGGTGCCGTACTCGGGGGCCCAGGGCAGCAGGCGCAACGGCATGGCGGCTTCCGGGGGCGGGCACGCGGGTTCGGCGTGCTGCACGGCGCGATACGGCGCGCAGTATAGCAAGCTGTAGGGGAGAACAGAACACCAGTTCCGCGCAATCGCCTGAGCGAGTGTTCCACAATCGGCCAGATGCCGATTCGAGCCGTGTCCGCTGCCCACGCCTGCCGTACGCTCGCGCGCATGAGCGAACGTGGTGGGGAGCCGGCCAGCGGGCTGTTCGAGGCGGGCGCGGACCGCGCGGGCTACGTGCGCGGCATGTTTGGCGAGATCGCCGCCCGCTACGACCTCATGAACGCGCTGATCACCGGCGGCCGCCACCACGCCTGGCGGCGGCTCGCCGCCCGCCTGCTGGTGCGGCCCGGCGACCGCGTGGTCGATGTCGGGAGCGGCACCGGCGATCTCGCGCTGGCGTGCGCACGCGCCGGCGCCGGCATGGTGCTGGGCCTCGACTTCGCAGCGCCGATGCTCGCGCACGCGCGCCGCAAGGCGGCGCGCGCGGGCGCGCGCGAGGCAGCGTTCGCGCTCGGCGACGCCACGCGGCTGCCGCTCGCCGGCGGCTCCGTCGACGCGTGGTGCGCGGCGTTCGTGCTGCGCAACGTGCCCGCGCTCGACGTCGCGCTGGCGGAGGCGCGGCGCGTGCTGCGGCCCGGGGGGCGGCTCGCGGTGCTCGAGATCCCGAGGCTGGAGCGCGGGTGGCTGCGGCCGCTGATCCGGCTGCACCTGCGCTACGTCGTGCCGCTGCTGGGGCGGGTGATCTCCGGCCACGCCAGCGCCTACGCCTACCTGCCGGTGTCGGTGGACCACTTCCTGACGCCGTTGGAGCTGACCGCCGCGCTGCGCCGCGCGGGCTTCGCGGTCACGCAGGTGCGGGTGATGATGCTCGGCACGGTGGCGCTGCACGTCGCGGAGGTGCCGCGCGCGGACGGCGGCGCGGGCGGCCCGGCGAGCGGCTAGTCGAGGCGTTCGCTATCCAGCGGCGCGCGCGGCACGTCCTGCCCTTCGTTCACCATGTGATGCGCGAGCGGCCTCAGCCCGGCGAGCATCTCGGCGCGCGCGTCCTCGGGCACGCCGGCCTCGCGCAGCGCCTCCGCCATGTGGCGCAGCCAGCGCCCGGCGGCGCGCTCCGAGATCACGAACGGGAAGTGGCGCCGCCGCAGCCGCGGGTGCCCGTAGCGCTGCGAGTAACGCTCCTCGCCGCCCAGCCACTGCTCGAGGAAGAGGCGCTGCTTCTCCAGCCCGGCGGCCAGGTCGGCGGGGAAGAGCGGTCGCAACTCGGGGTCGCGCTCGATGCGGTCGTAGAAGCGCTCGACGATGCGCTCAACGGCTGCGCGGCCGCCGGCGCGCTCGAACAGCGTCGGTCCGCCCGCGCGCGGACCGCCCCCGGGCGGAGGTGGCGTTTCGACGAACGTGATCAGCTCGTCGTCGGGGACTGCGCCGTCGAGCACGGAGCTGGCGGGCCGCCTCGCGGTGCGGCGTGGCGCGGCCGGTGCCTCGAAGCCACGGCAGGCGGTGACGGGCAGCGGCGGGTAGCGCGCGAAGCTCTCGTCCGCGTCGGAGCGCCCGCAACGCAGGAAGCGCGATCCCTTGCCGCTGACGACCATGCCCGCCCAGCGGCAGCCGCCGCAGAGCCCCAGTCCCGACGCTTCGTGGGTGTGATCGACCATGCGTGAAGTGTAGCCCGACGCCGCTGGCCGGCCGTGTCCGCGCCGGCGCAGCCGGGCGGTCCCGCGCCCCCGCCCCGTCCGGTAGTGTAGCGGTCCCGTAGAGTAGAGCGGGCGCGGCGGCGGGCGCTCGAACGGCGCGCCGAGACGCCGCGTCCCGTGTTCAGTCAAGGGGCTCGTGATGCTCTCGCGTGGATTCGTGGTCCTGTGGATCGCGATGTTGGTCGCCATGTGCGGCATCGGCATGGTGGCGCCGTTGCTGCCGGTCTACGTGCGCGACGAGCTGCACGGGTCGGAGGCGGCGGTCGCGCTCTCCTTCTCCGGGATCGCGGTGGCGATGCTCGTGGCCTCGCCGTTCGTGGGGCGGCTCGGCGACCGCTACGGCGTGAAGCGCTTCATCGTCGGCGGATTCGTCGTCTACTCCGTGGCGGGGTTCGGCTACCTGTTCTCCGGCAGCTGGCAGGAGGTGGTCGCGTTCCGCATGCTCTCCGGCCTCGGCGTGTCGATGGTCTTCCCGATGAGCATGGCCTACGTTGGCCGGTTGGCGCCGAACGGGCGCGAGGGCGCGTACATGGGCGCGTTCGCGATGGCGCAGATCGCCGGCTTCGGGATCGGGCCGCTGTTGGGCGGTACTTTGCGCGACCTCTTCAGCTCGAACGTCGCCTTCGCCGCGATGGGGCTGCTGCTGGGATGCACCGCGTTGTTCGTCCTGCTCGCGTTGCCGGCCAACCCGCGACGCCGCGGTGCGCTCGCGGACGTCGAGGACGAGGACGTAGAGCCGCTGCCGTGGAGCGAGCTGCTGCGGCGGCGCTTTGTGCAGGCGGCGATCGCGGTGACCGCGGTCACTGCGCTGGCGTTCTCGGCCTCCGGAGCCTTTCTGGCGGTCTACATCGTCAGCGCCGACGGCCTCGGCACCGGCAGCGCCACCTTCGTCGGCTTGTTGCTGGGGGCACGCGCGCTCACGAGCGCGGTCTTGCAGCCAATGTTCGGACGGTTTGCCGACCGCATGAGCCGCATCACGCTGGTGGTGGCCGGTCTGCTGCTCTCGGCGCTCGGCCAGTTCTTCATCCCTGCGGTGCCGGGCCAATTGGTGAGCGTGTCGCTGCTCGGCGATGGCGTGGTGATCCTGCCGTCGCTGCTGGCGCTCTACCTCGCGATCGGCGCCGCCGAGGCGGTGATGGTGCCGGCGCAGAGCGCGATCTTCGTCACCGTGGGGCGCTCCGTCGGCATGGGCTCGATCATGGGCATCAACCAGATGGCGAGCTCGCTCGGGTTCCTCGTCGGCTCGCTCATCGGTGCCACGGTGGTGTCCGAGATCGGGATCGCGAACGTCTTTCGCTACTCGAGCATCATGACCGCGGTCGGGGCGGTGCTCTTCCTGCTGATGATGCGGCGGGCCGCCGACGAGATCCGCGCCGCCGAGCGCTGGGGCCGCGAGCGCGACCTCGTCGCCGCGACCGCGGGCGGAGGCTAGCCGCGCGGGGCGCTCGCGGGCGGGGCGCGGATTCGGTATACTCGCGGTGATGACACTGATCGCCGCGCCGTTCTGGCGTGGTAGCTGCGACCCCGGCCCGCAGGCCTGCCCCCCGCGAGCGCCCCACCCGTGAGCCTGTTGGCGCGTGTGCTGGCCCGGCTGGCCGGCCGCAGCGGCGAGCCCGCGGCGAGGCCACCGCAGTCTGGCGAGGAGCCGCGCCGCCGGCGCGGGCGGCGTGGCGGCCGCGGCCGCAGCGGCGGGTCCGGTCAGGCCTCGACCAACGGGGCAGCGCCACAGGCACCAGCGGCGCGCGGCCAGGCCGAGCGCCTCCGCGACGACGACCGGTCCCGTGGGCGCCAGCGCTACTCCGGCCCCATCCCGCGCGACCAGCTGGACGCCCCGCTGCCCGAGGACATCGCGTTCCGTCCCGCCTCCGAGGGCGGCGATGACTCGATCCTGGGCGGGCGGCGGCGGAAGCCCCCCGGGCTGCGCGCCACCAAGCGCGTGCTGCTCGGCGGCAGCCGCTCGGTCACGGGCTTCCCCGCCCCCGGCGCGGCGCAGCCGGAGGCGGAGTGGCGCGGAGCACAGCCCGGGGCCGGCGTGCCGCGCGCCGAGCCGGGCGCCGGTGCGAACGGCCGGCCCGGCGATGGCGGCGCGCCCGAGCCCGATGCCACCGCCGGCGGCGAGAAGCGCCGGCGGCGCGGGCGTCGTGGCGGCCGCGGGCGACGCCGCGGCGGCAGCGGCGGCGCGAGTTCCGGCACCGCCGGCGAGTAACGCCGGCCGGCGCGCCATGAGGCGGTTCGCGGCGTCGCCCGTTGCTCCCCGGCGCCAGTTGCCTATGCGGGTGGGTCGAGCGCGCCCGCCGCAGTCGGCAGCGTGTCGGCTGCCCCGGGCAACCCTGCACCGCTCGCGACGATCGCGCCCGCCGGTGCGGAGCGCCTACCGCGCTAGTCGGGCCGCGGCCTGCTCGCCTGCTGCGTGCCCGTCGCGGCCCCGGTCCGCGGGTGCAGGCTCAGCGCGTGCGGCGGGTACGCCTCGTCCAGCAGCGCGCGCATCGTGCGCTGCGCCGCGTCGAACTGATCGTGCTGCACCCAGTGCCCGGCATCCGGCACGGTGACGGAGCGCGCGCGCTGGAAGAAGCGCTCGTCGTCGGCGGTGCGACGGCGGGCGAAGGAGTTACCGCCGATCAGCAGCAGCACGGGGCACGCGATCGCGGCCCAGAAGTGGCGCGCCTCCTCGGCGGTGATGTCGTGGGCGCGCATCTCCATCCGTGCCCAGTCGTCGTATTTCCAGATATAGCCGCCCTCCACGGGACGCGTGCCGTAGGTGGCCAGGTGCAGCGCGAACTCCGGCGTGAGGCGCTTGTTCGCCTCCATCATGCGGTCGCGGGCCGCTTCCAGCGTCGGGTAGAGACGCGGGACGCGTCGCTCGAGCGTGCGCAGGCGGTCGGTGGCCTCGCGCATCGCCTGCGGGGTGATGCTCTGCGAGCGGATGGCGCCGGCGACGGTGCCCTCGACCGCGACCAACGCCTCGAAGCGCTCGGGGTAGGCGCCGGCGGTCAGCAGAGCGATCTGCCCGCCCAGGGAGTGGCCGATCACCGCCGCGCGGCCGCCAAGCAGATCGATCAGCGTCACGAGGTCGATCACCTGCTGCCGTAGCGAGTACTCGCCGCCGATCGCCCACTGCGAGTCGCCGTGCCCGCGCAGGTCGGGCGCCACCACGCGGTAGCCGGGCGCGAACGCCTGCGCCACGCGGTCCCAGCTGCGCGCGTGGTCGCGGCCGCCGTGCACGAGCACGAGCGGGGGTGCCGACGGGTCGCCCCACTGCCAGTAGGCGAGGCGCAAGCGCTGCGACTGATAGAAGTGCTGCTCGGGCTCCGGCACCGGCGCTCCCTCCCTGCGGAGGGGCAGCCTATCACCTGGCGGCCGGGAGGCGCACCAGTCTTGACTGGCTGGGGGCGCGCCGATCACTATCGACGCGTGGCCGCCGACGCCGAAGCCCGCCCTCCGCCACCCTCGCCGCTGCCGGAGTACGTGCGCGACCTGCTCGACCCGGCCGCATACCCCCACCATCCGGCCGCCGTCGAGTTGCGGCAGACGCATATCTCGTACGTCTTCCTCGCCGGTGAGCTGGTCTACAAGACGAAGAAGCCCGTCGACTTCGGCTTCATCAGCCAGCTCACGCTCGAGCGTCGCGAGCGCTTCTGCCGCGCCGAGGTGGAGCTTAACCGCCGCCTCGCGCTCGATGTCTATCTTGGCGTGGCGCCGGTCGTGCGCACGCCCGCCGGCGGCTTCGCCGTGGAGCGCGAGGGCGAGCCGGTGGAGTGGGCGGTGAAGATGCGCCGCCTCCCCGACGATCGCACGCTCGACCGCCTGCTGGCGGCCGGCGCCGCGCCGCCGGGGATCGCCGAGCGGCTCGCACGACGGTTGATCGCGTTCCACGAGTCGGTGCGGGTGGTGAGGGAGCCTCCCACGTTCGCGGGCGGCCCAGCCGAGCGCGCCTGGTGGGAGCGGGAGTACGGCGAGGCACAGGGCTTCATCGGCTCGACATGGGCGGAGGCGGACGCGCGCCGCACGCGCCAATTCGTGGAGCGCACGATCGAGGCGTCGCAGCGCCTGCTCGACGAGCGGCTGGTCGCCGGGCGCGTGGTGGAGGGGCACGGCGACCTGCAGGCGAAGCACGTCTACGTGCTCGACGACGCCGCCGGCACGCTGGCGATCGTCGACTGCATCGAGTTCAGCGACTGGTTCCAGTTCCGCTACCTCGACGTCGGCTATGACGTCGCGTTCCTGGCGATGGACCTCGAAGCGCTCGGTCACGGCGAGCTCGGCGACGAGCTCGCGGGGCGGTACCTGGCGGCGGCGCACGACGAGACGATGGGACTGCTGCAGCCGCTGCATCGCGCGCTGCGCGCGTTCGTGCGCGGCAAGGTGGAATCGATCGGCGCGCAGGCGCAGGAGGTGCCGGAGTTGCAGCGCCGCGCGCTGCACGATTCCGCGGCGCGCTACTTCCGGCTCGCGGCGGCCTACGCGCAGCGCCGGGCCGGTCCGGCGCTGGTGCTGCTCGCCGGGCTGCCAGCCAGCGGCAAGTCGACGGTCGCGGGCACGCTGGCCGCGCGCGCCGGCGCCGCCTACCTCTCGTCCGACGCCGTGCGCAAGCAGCTCGCGGGGCTCGACCCGCGAGCGCGCGCGGAGGGCACGTTCCGCGGCGGTCTTTACGATGACGCGATCACGGAGCGCACCTACGCCGAGCTGCGGCGTCGCGCCGCCGCGCACCTCGAAGCGGGGGCGCCCGTCGTGCTGGACGCCACCTACGCCAGCGCGCGGCAGCGTGCGGCCGCGCTCGCGCTGGCGGCCGAGCGCGGTGTGCCGGCGCTGATCGCCGAGCTGCGGCTGACCGACGACGAGGCGCGAGCACGCATGGCGGCCCGGCGCGACGATCCGCTGCGCACTTCGGACGCGACCTGGGAGCTGTATCAGCGGCAGCGCGAGGCGTTCGAGGCGGTGACGGCCGCTGAGGCGCCGGCGCACCTCGTGCTTGATGCGACGCAGACGCCGGCGGCGCTGGCGCGCGCGATCGCGCGGGAGCTGCCGCCGGCGTCGTAGCGCCCCCGGCCGGTAGGCCGGCGCGCGCCCGGGCGCGCCGCGCCGCCAGGCCGGTCGTAGATCAGGGCGATCGCTGACCGCCCCCACTGGCGCTGCGCCCCGCGGGCTGCTACGCTCTCACCCTGCCGTGAACGTCATGGTCGGTACGGGCCACTGCTGTGCCCGACCGCACAGCCCGCGGCAGGCTGAAACGCAAGCCAGCACATGACCGCAGCCAGCTCGCCCGATCCCGCCGCCGAGCCTTCCGCCGCCGCGGAGCAGTCCGTCGCCTCGCACACCAGCGGCGGCGCGCCATCGAATGCCAACAGTCGCTCGAACGGCCGCCCCGGCCGGCGCGGCGGCAACGGCGCGCACGCCGTCGCGACGCTGGCCGGCGACAGGACCGCGGTGGGGCTTGCGGCCGCGACGGACGCGGCGGTCCCGCTGCCGATGCCGGTGCCTCACGGCGGAATGGCGAGCGGCGGGCGGTTCAACATCCGCACCTTCGAATCGCTGCGCCTGCCGGCGTTCCGCTGGTTCCTGTTTTCCTCGCTCGGCTCGTTCGGCGCGATGAACATGCAGATGCTCGTGCGCGGCTACCTGGTGTTCACGCTCACCGGCTCGTACGCCGCGCTCGGCACGATCGCGCTGGTCGGGTCGCTGCCCGGGCTGATAATGACGATGCCCGGTGGGCTGATCGCGGACCGCTTCCGCCGCAAGCGCGTGGTGCAGGCCGGCCAGCTGGGCAGCGCCGCCCTGGCGCTGCTCATCGGGCTGCTGCTGCTCGCCGGCGAGCTCAAGTACTGGCATCTGCTGGTATGCGCGGCGGGGCAGGCCATGATCTTCTCGCTGATGATGCCCTCCCGGCAGTCGATGCTGCCGGAGGTCGTGGGCATGCAGCGCTACATGAACGCCGCGGCGCTCAACACCGGCGGCATGACGGTGGCCCAGATGTCTGCGCCTGCGTTCGCCGGCTTCATGCTCGGCGTGGTCGGCGCTGGCTGGGTCTACATGATGATGACGGCCTGCTACATCTTCTCCGTGCTCATGCTCTTCAAGGTGGACGACCAGCCGGTGCGAGCGATCGAGGCGTCGGACGCTGCGGGGCCGGGGATGCACCAGATGCGCCGCCGCGGCCCGAGTAGCTTCCGTGACATTGGCGCTGGCCTCGCGTACGTCGTCCGCGATCCGATGATGCGGTTGCTGCTGGGCGCCACGCTCATGATCACGCTGTTCTCGATGCCGTACCAGATGCTGCTGCCGGGCTTCGTGCTCGACGTACTCAAGGGCGGGCCCGGGTTGCTGGGCACGCTGCAGAGCGTCTCGGCGATCGGAGCGCTTGCCGGTGCGATGATGGTCGCGTCGATCCCCAACCGTCACCGGGGCAAGCTGTTCCTCGGCGGCGCGGTCGTGATCGGTGTCTCGCTGATCGCGTTCTCGTTCGCGCAGGCGCTCTGGATCACCGCGCTCACCATGGTGGTGATCGCCTTCGGCTCCACGGTCCGCCAGGCGCTCAGCCAGGTGCTGGTCCAGACGTACGTCGCGGACGCGTACCGCGGCCGCGCGATGAGCGTGTACATGATGGAGATGCACATCATCTCGTTCGGGACGTTCTTCGTCGGCATCCTCGCCAGCGTCGCCGGCCCGCGGGTGGCCCTCGGCAGCATGGCGGTCGCGCTGCTGCTGATGGTGGGCCTGCTCTCCGCTTTCTCGCGGCTGCGCCACGTCGACTAGCGCGTCTTCGCACGATCCGGCAGCGCGGACGCTTGACGCCGCCAGCGGCGTGGCGCACGCTCGCGCCGTCATCCGCAAGGAGACCGCTGGGGGTGCCCCTCGGGGCTGAGAGGCGGGCAGCCGCCAACCCCTCGAACCTGATCACGTTCGTACGTGCGTAGGAATGCGGTTCACGCTCCACGGCGCCGGCCACTGGCGAGCATCGCGCTCGCCGGGCCGGGCCGGCCCACGCCCTCGATCCGAACGTCCGGGTAGCGGTCTCGCCGACGAGGGAGGGTCCTCGATGCGAGTTCGCGCGTGGCTGTGGATCGCGGTCGCCGGCCTTGCCGCGGCCGCCGCCCTGCCGCTATCAGCCTGCGGTGGCGGCAGCCCCACCGAGCTGGTCGTGCTCACGCACGACTCCTTCGACGTCAACAAGGATCTGCTTGCCGGCTTCGAGCGGGAGCATGACGCGAAGGTCACCATCCTCAAGGGCGGCGACGCCAACGCGATGGTGAACCGCGCGGTGCTCAGCGCCGGCAAGCCCGAGGCCGACGTGCTCTTCGGCGTCGACAACCTCAGCTATCAGCGCGCGCTGGCGGCGGGCGTGTTCGCGCCCTACCGCGCGGTCCGGCGCGGCGAGGTCGCGGCGGAGCTGCGCTCGCAGTTCGGCGATGCGGCGGAGCTGACGCCGGTGGACTACGGTTTCGTGGCCCTCAACTTCGACAAGAAGGCGGGCGCGCCGCCGAAGAGCTTCGACGAGCTGGCGGACGCGAAGTGGCGCGGCAAGCTCGTGGTCGAAGATCCGGCGACCTCGTCGCCGGGGCTGCAGTTCCTCGCCTCCACGGTCGCGCACTTCGGCGAGGGCAAGTGGCAGGCGTTCTGGCGCGCGCTGCGCGCCAACGACGTGCGCGTGGCCGACGGCTGGGAGACGGCGTACTACAGGGACTTCAGCCCCAACGGCGGCGACCGCCCGCTGGTGGTTTCCTACACCACGAGCCCGGCGGCGGAGGTGTTCTTCGCCAAGCAGCCGATCAGCGAGCCCCCGACCGTGAACGTGATCCCGGGACCGCTCTTCCGCCAGGTGGAGGCGGTGGGCGTGCTCAAGGGCGCCAGGCACGAAGCGCTCGCACGCGCGTTCGTCGACTTCATGCTCTCTGATCGCTTCCAGGCTCAGATCCCTGAGACGATGTTCGTCTACCCTGTGATCGCCGGCCTCAGCACACCGGAGTGGTGGAAATGGGCGCAGGTCGACGTCAAGCCGGCGACCATCGCCGCGAGCCAGCCGGAGATCGAGCGCTGGATCAGCGAGTGGACCAGCATCATGAAGCGCTAGCGGCGCGTGCGGCGTCCGCGCGGGCCCGGCCCGCGCGGGGCGGCGGCTGGCGTTGGGCGCTGCCCGCGCTGCTGCTGCTGGCGCCGTTCCTGCTGTGGCCGCTGGGCGCGATGCTGTGGCGCGGCGTCGCGCCCGACGGCGTGCTCTCCGCGAGCGCGCTGCGCGAGGTGCTCGGCGACCGCTACTACTGGGAGCGGCTGGGCTTTACCGCCGGGCAGGCCGCGCTCTCGACCGCGTTCGCGGTCGCGATCGGGTTGCCCGGTGCCTACGTCTTCGCGCACATCCGCTTCCCCGGCCGCGCGCTGCTGCGTGCCGCCGTGACGGTGCCGTTCGTGCTGCCGACGCTGGTGGTGGCGCTCGCCTTCCAGCAGTTGCTGGGGCCGCAGGGCTGGCTGAACGCGCTGCTGGCGCGCTTCGACGCCGGCCCGGTGCGCGCGGTGGGGACGCTGTGGATCATCCTGGTGGCGCACGTCTTCTACAACGTCGCGATCGTGATCCGCATCGTCGCGGGCGTGTGGGCGAACCTCGATCCGCGCACCGAGGAGGCCGCGCGGGTGCTGGGCGGGGGGCGGCTGGCGGTGCTGCGGCGCGTCACGCTGCCGGCGCTGCTGCCGGCGATCGGCTCGGCCGCGGCGCTGGTCTTCACCTTCACCTTCACCTCCTTCGGGGTGGTGCTGGTGCTCGGTGCGCCGGGGCTCGATACGCTCGAGGTCGCGATCTACCGGCTGGCGACGCGGCTGGTGCAGCTGCCGCAGGCCGCGGTGCTGGCGTTCGTGCAGCTGGTCGCGACCAGCACGGCGCTCATGCTCTATGCGCTGTTCCAGCGCCGCAGCGCCGCCGCGCTCGCGCTGCGCGCGGACCGCGCGCGTCCGCTGCGGCGGACCTCGGCGGCCGAGCGGCTGCTGCTGGCGATCGTGGTGCTGGTGCTCGGTGTGCTGGTGCTTGCGCCGCTGGCGGCGCTGGTGCACGGCGCGCTCACCGTCGGCGCGGACGGCGGCGTCACCGCCGCCAACTTCACGCGCCTCTTCGAGGACACCGGGCGCAGCTCCTACGTGCCGCCGCTGCGCGCGCTGCGCTGGAGCCTCACCTTCGCGGCGGGCGCGGCGCTGATCGCGCTGGTGGTGGGCGCCGCCGGCGCGACCGCGGTCGCGCGCGCGCGCGGGCGCCTAGCGCTGGTCGTGGACGCGCTGCTGATGCTGCCGCTGGCGGTGCCGGCGGTGGTGCTGGGCTTCGGCTACATCGTTACGTTCAACCGCGACCCCTACGACCTGCGGGGATCGCCGTGGCTGGTGCTGCTCGCGCACGCGCTGGTCGGCTACCCGTTCGTGGTGCGGTCGGTGCTGCCAGTGCTGCGCAGCATCGATCCCGGCCTGCGCGACGCCGCGCGCGCGCTCGGCGCCTCCGGTTGGCGCGTGTGGCGGTTTGTGGAGCTGCCGATCGCGGCGCGCGCGCTGCTGGCGGGCGCGGTGTTCGCGGTCGCGGTCTCGCTCGGCGAGTTCGGCGCCACGGTCTTGCTGCGGCGGCAGCAGTTCGCCACGCTGCCGATCGCGATCTTCGAGGCGCTGGGGCGCCCGGGCGATGTGAATCTCGGGCGTGCGCTGGCGCTGGCGACCGTGCTGCTCGCCGTCACCACCGCGAGCTTCCTGCTGATCGAGCGCCTGCGCTATCGAGAGGTGACGGAGTTCTGAGCGAGCCACGTTGCCGTCACGTGCGAGCCCGTCACCTGCGAGGCCGCAGCATGCGAGGAGTCCACCCGTGGCGAGCCTGACCGTACGCGGCCTCGAGCGGCGCTTCGAGGACGAGGCGGTGGCGCTGAGCGGCGTCTCCTTCCACGTGCCCGGCGGGCGCGTGACGGCGCTGTTCGGGCCCTCGGGCTGCGGCAAGACCACCGTGCTGCGGCTGATTGCCGGGCTCGATCGGCCCGATGGCGGCGAGGTGCTGATCGGCGGCCACGATGTGCTGCGGATCCCCGCGCACCGGCGCGACGTGGGCCTGATGTTCCAGGAGCTTGCGCTCTTTCCGCACCTGGACGTGCGGCGCAACATCGAGTTCGGGCTGCGCATGTCGAAGTGGCCGAAGCGCGCGCGCGAGGCGCGTGTCATGCAGCTGTTGCAACTCGTGGGGCTGCCCGGGCTCGGGCAGCGCCGCATGCACGAGCTGTCGGGTGGCGAGCGGCAGCGGGTCGCGCTCGCGCGCGTGCTCGCGCCGGAGCCGAAGCTGCTGCTGCTGGACGAGCCGCTGGGCGCGCTCGACGAGCCGCGCAAGGAGGAGCTGCGCGCGCAGCTCGGCGAGCTGCTGCGGCGCCTCGATACCACGGCGGTGGTGGTGAGCCACGACCTGCGCGACGCGATCGCGCTGGCGGACGACCTGGTGGTGATGGCGGACGGCGCGGTGCTGCAGGCCGGGCCGCTGTCGCTGGTGCTGGCGGCGCCGGCGTCGGTGGCGGTCGCGCGCCTGCTCGGCTGGGTCACGCTGGCGCAGGGGCCGGTCGAGCACGGGCGGATCGTCGAGCCGTCCGTGGGCGCGATCGCGGTACCGCCGGGGACGGACGCGGGCGGCCAGGCGCAGGTGCTGGCGCATCCGGCGAGCCTGCTCGCGGTGCCCGGCGGCATGGGCCTCGGGAGTGGCGTCGAGGGCACAGTGCTCAGAAGCAGCCCGGAAGGCCCGGCACACGTGCTCGAGATCGCGCTGGGGGGCCGCACCGTCTCGCGCGTGCGCTGGGAGTGGGACCTCGCGCCGCCGCCGGTGGGCAGCGCGGTCGCGATCGCCGCGCGGCCGGGGACGCTGCGCTTCTTTCGCACGATCGATGACTGGGAGCCGGTCGGGCACGGCGCGCCCGCGCCTGTGGGCGGCGTCGAGGCTGCCGAGGATGTCGCGGTGGTCGAGGACGCGGAGCCGCAGGCTGGCGGCGTGCGGGGCCCCGGCGTAGCCTGACGGCGATGCGTGCCGCGCTGCCATCTCCTCGACTATCTCTGCTCCGTCGCGATCCCGAGACGCGGGCGCTGCGCGCGCTCGCGCAGGCGCTGCGCCGTTTGCCGCCGCGGCACCGCCCCGACGAGGCGTTGCAGGTGGTGGTCGATCTCGCGCAGCGGCTGACCGCGGCGCGCTACGGCGCGCTCGCCGTCACCGACGAGCACGACCGCACCGTCGGCTTCGTCACCGCGGGCCTCAGCGAGCAGGAGCTGCGGGGGCTGCGCGCCCCGCCGCAGGGCCACGGTCCGCTGGGCGCGCTGCGCGCCGACGGTCGCCCCGTGCGCTACGACGACGTGCAGCAGCACGCGCGGGCGTTCGGGTTCCCGCGCCGCCATCCGCGCATGCAGGCGCTGCTGGGCGTGCCGATCTGGGCGCGGGGCGTCGTGCGCGGCTCGCTCTACGTCACGGACCGCGCCGGCGGGCGCCCGTTCAGCGGCGGCGACGAGCGCGTGCTGCTCACGCTCGCGGGCCACGCCTCGAAGGTGATCGAAATAGAGTGGTACTAATCGAGGCAGGGTGGTACCAGCCGCGCTCGCGGGCTAGTCGGACCGCAGCGAGAAGCGCAGCCGCACCTGGTCGCCCGCGCGGATGCCGTTGCGCTCGTACCAGCGCGCAGGCGCCTCCACCGCGTACTGGTAGTCCTGTTGCGGCGTGATGATCTCCAGCGACTCGGCCTGCATCTCGCGGATTTCGACCACGCGGAATGAGCCGTCGACGAACGCGATCGCGAGGTCGACGCGGGTGTTCTTCATCCAGAACGCGACGCGCGTGTGCGGATCGTCGTAGTGAAAGAGCATGCCGCGCTCGCCCAGCGCGTAGCGGCCGGAGAGCCCGATGCCGTACTCCGCGCGCGGCGGCACCTCCACGCGCAGCGGCACAGCGACGCCATCCGCGCGCAGGAACTCGATCACCCCTAGCCGCTCGAGCGGCAGCGCGCCGGTGGTGGCGGTCGGCTCCGCCGGCGCGCTGGCGGACGCGGTGGCGGTGGCCGAGGCCTCGACGTCCGCGCGCGGTGCCTGCGCCGGCGGCGGCGTGGCGCTCGACGGCGAGCCGCCGCCGCACGCCGCGGCCAGCAGCGCCAGCGCGGCCAGCGGCGCGAGCACGAGCGTGCACGGGCGGGTGTTCACCGTGTGATCGTAGGTTCGCAGCGGCGGCAGCCGCCAGCGACGGGACTCACACCGGCGTGCGCGGCCCGACTCCATGGTTCATCATGGACGTCGCCGCCGGCGATCGGAGAACAGTGATGCCAGTGCGAAACGTAAGCGCGCGGAGCCTTCAGCAGTCGGCAGCAGTCGTTCTCCTGCTCGGGCTGATGCTCGTCATGGCGAGCTGCGCCGGCACGAAGCCGGACGGGCAGAGCGCGGTCGCCGAGCTGCAGCGCCTGACAGCTGTGGAGGTCGGCAAGCCGGTGCTCGTGTTCGTGTACACCGACGGTTGAGTGCCCTGAGCGCAAACGAAGCCCATCGTGGATGGGCTCGAGCAGGATTACCGCGGGCGGCTACAGGTGGTGCGACTGGATTTCAACAACAAGAAGAACGAGCGAGCCATTCGGGCGCTAGGGGTTCGCGTCCATCCGACGATCGTGCTAATCGACCGCAGAGGGCAAGTACAACCGCTTGTCCTGGGAACGCAAACGGACGAGACGCTGCGACCGAGAGTGTAGGCGCTGGTGGCCGAATGACGGCGGCATGAACTGGTCCAGTCTGCTCCTGCCCGCCAGCCTGATTCTCTTCGCAGTCGGTGTGTGGTGGCTGCTCGGCAGTCCGATCCTCTGGCTTTCGGATGACGATCAGACGGAAAGTCTGACACTTGACCCGTAGACCGTGGCGCGCGGGGGCGCGATCTACCAGGCGAACTGTGCACGATGCCACGGAGTCGAGGGTGAAGGCGCCTCAAACTGGCGAACGCGGCTCCCCGACGGGACGCTGCCGCCCCCTCTGCATGATGCAACGGGGCACACATGGCATCACGCGGACGGGCTGCTGTATCGGATCGTGCGTGACGGTGGAGCTATCTACGAATCCGAGGGCTTCAAGAGCGCGATGCCAGCGTGGGGAGACCGGCTATCGCCGGAGGAGATTCGCGCGGTGGTCACGTTCCTGAAATCGCTTTGGGGAGCGGAGGAGCGCGCGTTTCATGGGGAAGTCAGCCGTCAGGATCCGTTCCCCTAGCTCCGCAACTCACCGATCACGCAAACCGGAACATCCTTCCGGCTGCCGTGACTCCAGTGCCCAGCGTTTGACACTCCCGTTGCGCGCTGCGTAGCGTCGAGGCGTGGCAGCGAGCGAGGTCCTCGAGCTGGCCCTGCGGCTGTGGGCGCAGGCGCGGGACCGCGGCGCGGTCGACGACCCCTCGGATCTCGACCGCCTGCTGGAGGCGCAGGGGCGACCGGGCGCGCCCGGCTACGACTGCGGCCAGCGATTCACCTTCGCCTGCTTTCCGCCCGACACGCCCGCCGAGCTCACGCTGCCGACCGGCGAGCGCGCCGCCTCCGACGAGGAGGCACGCTTCCTCGCGCACCTGCTGGTGACGCGCACGTTGCTCGTCGTGGGGCTCGACATCGACGAGCGCGTGGAGGGCGCGATGTGCGATGCCTACGCGCGCACCTGGGCTGCCCGCGCCGGCGACGACCACTGCCGCACCCCGCTCGCGCTGGCGCTCTCGCTCTGGCTGGTCGCGCTCGACCAGCGCTCCAACTCCGACCGACCGCTGCCGATCGACTGGTCAGTGGACTGCTTCCGCAAGGGCGAACACTGGGACCCGGACTACCCGCTGGTCTCGCACTACGACATGCGCGAACGCGCGCAGGACTGGGCGATGTACGTCAGCATGGATCCCCGGCGGCACCCCGGCGTCTCCGTCTGGACGATCGTGGAGCCGCTGCTGCGGTTCCAGCCCGATAGCCGCACGCGCACCGCGCTCGCGAAGTTCGCGGAGGCGCGCGACGTGGCGCGCGAGCGCGCGCCCGCGGCGGCGATGCTGGAGCGCAACCGCATCGCCGGGCTGCTGCGGTCCTATCTCGGGCACGGGGGCGGGTCGCTGAACGGGGCCAGCCGCTAGGGGCCGGTCGCTAGCAGCCGTCGCGCGGAGGCCTACTCGACCTCGACGCCTTCGTCGGTGAGCGGTTCCTCGGTGTCGCCGATGGTCTCGTCGCCGCGCGCCATCTCCTCGATCGCGCGCAGCACGGCCAGCAGCTCCTTGTCGTCGGGGCCGGCCATGTCCGAGATGTGGTAGCCGCCGAAGGCGTCGACGACCGTCTTGTGATCGTCGATCACGAAGTCGGGCACCAGCGTCACGCCGAGCTCCGGCAGCCGCTGGTGGTGGCGGTCCAAGGGCTTCCAGAAGTAATCGGCGACAAACTCGTCCAGGTTGGCCCGCTCCATCTCCCAGCGCCGGATGCCGACGCCGGACCAGATGTAGATCGTGTGGCCGCTGTCGCGCAGGCGCTCGAAGACGTGCCGCGTGTGGTTGCGCAGCGTGCCGTTCCACATGATCAGGGTGTTGTCGACATCGAAGAAGATGTTCAGCCGTCGCACGTCATGACCGCTTCCCGAGCAGCTGCCGGTCGAGAGGTCGCACGGCGTGCAGCGCCTCCGTCATTTGTGACTACTCTACGGTACGGTACGGCACGACTACGGTGACGGCACGGTTACCCGCGGCACGGCTGCGCCATGCGCCGCGCACGCTCACTGCCGGGCTCGGCGCCTGCCACCCGGCGCGGCGCCGGTGGGGCCGCCGCTGGCGGCGGCGGCGGGCCGCGCGCCGAGCCGGGCCTCGAGCGTGGCGAAGCGGTCCTTCAGCTGCTGGTGTGCCTGCCGCAGCTTCTCCATCTCATCCTGCAGCCGCTTCACGTCCTCGCCCCGGTCCGCGCCCTCGGCGATGGCGCGCGCGGCGATGCGCGCCTGCCGTCGCAGGCGGCCGTCCAACGCGCGCCCGGCGGCGGCGCCGAGCGGTCCGGCGGAGCGGATGTCCTTGAGCTCGGCCAGCGCGGAGGCTGCGCCCAGCTGCACGCGCAGCCAGCGGTCGTCGAGCAGCTGCTCCAGGCGCTCGCGCACCCGCGTGCGCTCGGGCTCCTCAAGCAGCGGCGCTAGCCGGCCAAGGGCGTCGACTGCGGCGCGGCGCGCGTTCTGGTGGCGGCCCCACGCCGTGTAGTCGAGCAGGATGGGGGCGCTGCGCGCATCGCGCAGGGCGGCGAGCCCGCCGAGCGCCGCCGACGTGATCACGTCGTTGTGCGCCGGGCGGTCGAGCACGCGCCGCAGGGCGGCGAACGCGGAGGGCTGGAGCGTCTTCCCCAGTGCGCCGGCGGCCGCCGCCTGCACGTAGTACGAGCGGTCGCCGCCGCCCGCCAAGTAGCGCTGGAGCGCGCGTGCCGCCTTCGCGTCGGGGAAGCTGCCGAGCGCGGTGGCGACGGCGCGGCGCACGCGCGACGGCTCCGCCGCGGCCGCGCCGATCAGCGCGTCGCGCGCCGCCTCGGCCCGCGTGCTGCCGAGCGCCGCCGCGATCTCGGCGCGCACGAACGACAGCTCCGCGTCGCGCTGCAGCGCGTCGTGCAGCGCGTCGATCGCTGCTGGCGAGCCGAGCTTCGCGAGCCCCTTCGCGGCCTCGATGCGCCCCATCGCCTGCGGGTCGTCGGAGAGCCGCGCCCTGAGCTGGCGCTCGCCGGGCTCGAAGCTCAGCGACTTCAGCACGCGGTTCGCGGGATCGATCGCCACGAACCGCGGTTCGCCGTCGAGCGGGAACACAAAGGCGTGCTCGCGCTCGCTCACCTCGACGCGGAACTCGCGCCAGCCGCGCGCGGTCATGAAGCCGATCTCGAGCGGCGTGCGGTAGATGGAGGTCAGGTGCTCGTCCGGCGTCTGCGTCTGCGACAGCTTCACGGTCGCGGCGCGGTGCTCCGCGTCCCATGAGTAGGTGGCCTTGAACTCGGGATGGCCGCCCTTCCACACCCACTGGTCGAAGAACCAGTCGAGGTTGCGGCCCGTCGCCTCCTCGATCGCGCGCTGGAAGTCCGCCGTGATCACGTCGCTGCCGGCGTGCTGTGCGACGTAGCGGTGGATCGCCTTCCACCACAACTCGTCGCCGAGCTGGTAGCGGATCATGTCCAGCACCTGCGCGCCGCGCTCGTAGAGGTGGCGGTCGAAGATGTCGATCGGCTCGCGGTAGACGTGCTGCACCAGCGGGCGGCGGTACTGCTTGGAGTCCTCCTCGAAGTACACCTGCGCTTTCTGCGAGAGGTCGTAGCGGAAGGCGTCCCAGCCGCGCTGATGTTCCACGAAGAGCGCGTCGAAGTAGGTCGCGAAGCTCTCGTTCAGCCAGCCGTGCGCCCATTCGCGGCAGGTCAGCAGGTCGCCGAACCACTGGTGCGCGAGCTCATGCGCGGTGATCGAGTCGGCGTTCTCCTGGAAGTCGGGGTGCGCGCGCTCGTCGTGCAGGAGCGTGTCGGTCATCGTGGTGGCGGAGGTGTTCTCCATGCCGCCGAAGATGAAGTCGGCGACGGCGACCGTGGCGTATTTCGCCCACGGGTACGGCACCCCGATCTTGTCGGAGAAGAAGCGGATCATCTCCGGCGTGCGCCCGAATGCGCGCCGCAGCCCCGCGGCGCTGCCCTTCGGTCCGTAGTACTGCACCGGCACGCCGTCGGCGTCGTCTTCGACGCTGTCCATCTCGCCGGCGGCGAGCGTGACGAGGTAGGCGGGGTGCGGGCGGTCCTGCACCCAGTGGTAGGTGGAGCGGCGCGCGCCCTTGCGCACGGCCGCGAGGCGGCCGTTGGACAGCGCGAACCAGCCAGCGGGCACGGTCGCGATTAGCTCGGTGGTCTGCTTCGCGCCGGGGAAGTCGAAGCAGGGGAAGTAGTAGGGGCTGTCCTCCGCCTGGCCCTGCGTCCAGACCTGCTGCGGGCGATCGGGGTAGCCGGCGTCGGGGCGGTTGAAGTAGAGCCCGCGCCGGGGGCGGCACGAGTAGCGAACCACGGCCGTGATCGCGCGGCGCGAGGAGCGCGCGCGGCCGAGGTCGACGCGCAGGGTGCGGTCCGCGAGGCTGAACGGCAGCGCCCGCCCGCGCTCGTCCGTGACCGCCTCCACGTCCAGCTCGACGGCGTCGAACACCGCCTCGCGCAGCCCGTCGTTGCGCGGGCGGAAGGTGATCGTGGCGAGGCCGCGCACGCGCCGCGCCCGCACGTCGAGGTCCAGCTCGACGCGGAGGTGCTGCACGTCGATCGGCCGGTCGCGACCCCACACCGACTGGTCGCCGGGCAGCGCGAAGGGGCGGCGGTCAGCCAGCCCGGCCCCGAGCGCCGCTCCGGCGCAGCGCAACGCTTCGAGGTCGAACAGTTCGCGGTCGGTCCCTGGCATGGGGCTCCCCTCGCAGGCGGCGGATGCGAGGCGGGATCGTAGCAGACCGCATATCGCGTCGAGCCCGCCGCCCTCGCGGTGCCCGGTTGTGCCTGCGCCGAGTGCGCTCGTACGCTGGGCCGCACGTGAGCACTCCACCCGTTCCCGAATGGTCCGCGGCGGAGATCGAGCGGCTGCTGGCTCCCGTGGTGCGCGAGCTGATGCCGCCGACGGCGCTCTCGACGCTGCCGTACGACCTCAACGCCGGCGTGCCGGACCGCGAGACGTTGCCGTGGCGCGAGCTGGCCGCCGCGGCCACGCGCGTGCTGGAGGCCGATCCCGGCGGCGCGCTCACCTACGGCGGCGCGCAGGGCTACGAGCCGCTGCGCGCCTGGATCGCCGCGCGCCAGGCGCAGGAGACCGGCCTCGCGCTCGACGCCGCGCACATCACGCTGACCTCCGGCAGCGCGCACGCGATCGACAACATCGCCGCCACCTTCGTGGCCCCCGGCGATGTGGTGGTGGTCGGTGCGCCGACGTACCCGGGCGCGCTGCGCACGTTCCGCGCCCGCGGCGCGCGCCTCGTGGCGGTGCCGCAGGACGACGACGGGCTGCAGATGGCGCCGCTCGCCGCCGCGCTCGAGCGGCAACGCGCGAGCGGCGCCCCGGCCAAGCTGATCTACGTCATCGCCAACTACGATAACCCCAGCGGATCGACGCTGCCGCTGCGCCGGCGCGAGGAGCTGGCGCGGATCGCCGCACGCCATCGCGCGCTGGTGGTGGAGGACGACGCCTACACGGGCATCGATCTCGAGGGTCCCCCGCCGCCCTCGCTCTTCGGCGTCGCCGGTGGGCAGGGGATGCTGCGCATCGGCACGTTCTCGAAGACCATCGCCACTGGGCTGCGCGTCGGCTGGGTGGTGGCCTCGCCGGCGATGATCGAGCGCCTGGTGTACATGCGCTTCGACAACGGTTCCTCGCCGCTGCTGCATCGCATGGTGCTGGCGTACCTGCAGTCGGGTGCGCACGAGCGCCACGTCGCGATGCTGCGCGACCTCTATCGCGAGCGGCGGGACGCCGCGGCCGCGGCGCTCGTGGAGCAGTGCGAGCCGTACCTGACGTTCCGCAAGCCGGCCGGCGGGTTCTTCCATTGGCTGCGCCTGCGCGACGGCCTAGACGCGGTGGCGGTGGCGCGCGCCGCCGCGCAGCGCGGGGTCGCGGTCACGCCGGGCCGCAACTACTTCGCCGCCGGCGGCGGCGAGGGGAACCTGCGACTCGTATACTCGGCGCTCCCGGTGGCGCGCCTGCAGGAGGCGATCGCGCTGCTCGGCGCGGCGCTCGCTGAGGTCGCGAGCGATGGCGGCGAGCGCGCGGTTGATGGGGGGACCGGCGGAGCCTAGGACCGCGTGCAGGATCGCAGAAAGGGCCTCCGATGACCGCACAGCGCGCCACCGCCGGCGAGGGAGGCCTCGACGACATCGCCCGCCTGTGGGCAGAGCGCGACATCAAGGAGCTGGCCAACCCCGGCGTGCGCGCGATGCCGCTGGGCACCGCCACGGACTGGGGCCTCTCCGCTCCCTCCGAGTCTGCGATCCCGACGATCTCGCTCGGCGGCGGCATCCCGGACCCCGCCACGCTGCCGCGTGCGGAGTTGTTGGACGCCATGCGCCGCGCGCTCGCCGTCTCCGATGACGGCCCGCTGCGCTATGGCGGCGCCATCGGCTACGTGCCGCTGCGCGCCGCGCTCGCGGAGCGCTACACGCGTGACCGCGGGCTGCCGGTGCAAGCCGACCACTTCATGCTCACCAACGGCTCGGCGGGCGCGATTGAGACGATCTGCGCGGCGCTGCTCGAGCCGGGCGACGTCGTGATCTCGGAGGCGCCGACGTTCTCAGGCTCGCTGCGCACGCTACGCGGCCGCGGCGCGGAGATCGTCTCGGTGCCGATGGACGAGCACGGCATGCGCACCGACGCGCTGGAGCAGACGATGCAGCGCCTCGCGTCGGAGCACCGCACGGTGAAGTTGATCTACACGATCGCGAACTTCCACAACCCGATGGGCGTCTGCCTCTCGCTGGAGCGCCGCCAGGAGCTGTTGCGGATCGCAGCCGCGCACCGCGCGCTGGTGCTGGACGACGACGCCTACGGCGATATCTACTTCGACGCGCCGCCGCCGCCCGCGCTCTCCGCGCTGGCCGGCGGGTACGGCGTGATCACGGTCGGCAGCTTCTCCAAGGTGATCGCCACCGGCATCCGCGTCGGCTGGGTGCACGCGCGGCCCGAGCTGATCGAGCTGATCGCCCGGATGCGCTTCGACATGGGGAACAGTCCGCTCCTGCACCACATGCTGTACCAGTACCTGCAGGGCGGACGCCTCGACGAGCACCTCAAGCGCATGCGCGCGCTCTACCGCGAGAAGCTGGAGATCATTGCCGGATCGCTGGTGGAGCTCGCGGAGCCGTACCTGGCGTTCCAGCGGCCGCACGGCGGCTTCTTCCTCTGGGTGCGGCTGCGCGACGGGCTGCGCGCGGCGGAGTTGCAGCAGGCGGGCGCCGAGGAGGCGGTGGCGTTTCCGCTTGGCGCCGCGTTCTACCCCGACGGACGGGATGATGGCGAGCACATCCGCCTCGCCTACTCGTGGACCTCCAAGGACGACCTACGGGCCGGGGCAGAGCGCCTGGCGCGCGCCTGCGCTCGCGTTGCCGGTGACCAGTAGCGCCACGCACCAGGGGGCTGCCGATGCCTGAGCGACGCGTACCGCGGGCCTTCGCCTTGCCATGGGGCTCCGGCCACGTGATCGAGGAAGCCACGATCGAGGGCGGGCTGCACGAGCCCGCGCTGCAGTTGCTCAGCTACGAGCAGGGCGAGCGCCGCGGGCAGCTTGCGATCCGCTTCGCCGCCTACAGCAGCGAAGACGGAGAGCTGGAGCGGCGCCCGCTGATCGTCAACGAGCGCGAACTGTCGCGCCTGCGCGCCGAGCTGGACCGCGCACCGCGGCTGAAGGCGCTGCTGAGGCGGCTCGTCGACTAGTCGGCTGTTTCGCGCCGGGGCGCTGAGCGCGACACGGGAGGGGCGATCGCCCACTCCCGTGCGGTCTGCGTGTCTACGCGGGTTCGCGCTAGCGGTGGTGCAGGCGCAGGTGCCTGTGGTGCAGGCGCTACAGCGCGACGCCACCGGCGGCGGCGAGCAGCACAGCGGCGCTGACCAGCGCGAGCAGCGCGTATGGCGACGAGCGTTGGCCCGTGCTTGGCTCCAAGCCGGTGGGCGGCGCCGGCGCCGATGGTGGCGTGGTGGTCTGGTTGGGCTTGATCAGCGCCGGCGCCGCCGGGGTCACGGCGGGCTGGCTCGGGGTAGTCTGGCCCGGCTTGACGGTCTTGATCACCACCGCCCATAGCGAGAGGTGATCCGTGAGGCAGTTCAGCTCGGTGGCGCTGGTCGACGTGCACGTCACCGCCTCCCACAGGCCGGTGGTGGCGTTGTAGCGCTCCAGGCCGACGTTCCCGGCGTTGCCGCCAGCCAGCGCCAGCACGTCCGGGGGGACCGTGATGTTGATGGAGAGGAGCTGGCCGAGCGTGACCGTCTGGCCGGAGGTGGCGCTTTTCATCTCGAGCTGGAAGAAGCTGGCGGCGGCGCCGCTGGTGGGCAGGGACAGGACCCCGGGCGGCAGCACGGCCGCCTGGATGCCCGCCGCGGTCATGGTGGAGGACGACACCGGCGTGAACGCCACGATCACGGCGGTGTCACTGGAGCCGGGGGGGGGCAGCATCACGCCGAGCCCGACCGTGCCGGCGTTGTCGATCTTGACCGTGCCGCCTGTGGTCCCGCTCACGGTCGTGGCGGTCGGGGTTGGCGTCGGTGTCGGGGTCGCGGTGCCGGCGGTCTGGCCGTAGGCCGTGCCCCAGCTGCCGGGCGCAGGGCGATCGCGAGCAGCACCAGCGCACCGAGCACCGCGAGCAGCGCACCGAACGAGCGACGCGAGCGGGTGAACCCCATCTGCTGGCCTCCGGCCCGGGCGCGCGGGCGCACGATCGAATGCTTGCGTTCGATTCTTGGGAACGCGCGCGCGCGACTGTCAATCCCTGCGATGCTCGGCGCTCTCAAGCGTATCTGAGAGATGCACCTGGGCGGAGGGCCCCCGGGAGAGCGCGGGAACGCCCAGCGCCTGCACGCCCCAGCCGCTGGCGTCCCGCGCGGGCCGCGGCGGATACTGCGTGCATGTATCCCTCGCTGCGGGGCAAGCGCGCGGTCGTGCTCGGCGCCTCGCGCGGCATCGGGCGCGCGATCGCGCTGCGGCTGGCAGCCGAGGGTGTGCACCTGGTCGTGAACTACGCGCGCTCGGAGCAGGCCGCCGAGGCTACAGCCGCCGAGTGCCGCGCGCTGGGGGTGGAAGCGCTGGTGATGCGCGCCGACGTCGGCGACGCGGACCAGTTGTCGGCGCTCTTCCAGCGTGTCGAGGCTGCGGGCGGTCTGGACATCTTGGTCAACAACGCCGCGCGCGGGCTGGAGCGTCCGCGCCCGGCGCTGGAGCAGCGCCCGAAGCACCTGCGCGCGACGATGGACGTCAATCTCTTCGGGCCGTGGCAGGCCAGCCAGCAGGCAGTGGCGATGATGGAGCGGCGGGGCGGCGGGGCGATCGTGAACCTGCTCTCCCCGGGGGCATTCCATTACATGCCCGACTACGCCGCCGTCGGCGTCAGCAAGGGCGCCCTCGCCTCGCTGACGATCTACCTCGCGGTTGAGCTGGCACCACGCGGCATCCGCGTCAACGCTGTTTCCGCAGGCTGGGTGGAAGGTTCGGAAGGTGAGCACGCTTACCGGACGGAGGTCGCCGGGCGCGTGCGGCCGCACGTGCCGGCCGGGCGCAACGTGCGGCCGCAAGACGTGGCGGCGGCCGTGGCGTGGCTGTGCTCAGACGAGGCGCCGATGCTCGTGGGCCAGACGATCCACCTCGATGGCGGCTTCGACGCCGCGTCGTGGAACGCGGTGCTGCGCCAGCCGGGCGGCTTCGAGCGGTGAGCCGCCTGCGCCGCACCGTGCGACTGGTCTGCTTCGACCTTGACGACACGCTGATCGACACTGAGGCCGTCGCGCCCACCCGGCTCGATTGCGCGCTCGAGCGCGCGGCGCTGCTGGGCCCGCGCGACCCGGCGGCAACGCGCGCCATGCGCGACCGCCTGCTATGCGTCGACCCGGTGGTCGGCGGGCGGCTGCCGGCGCTGTTCGCGGCACTCGACATTGGCTTCGAGTACACCCACGCCGGCGCGATCCGCGACGCCTACAACTCCCGGCTGCTGGAAGTCGTCACGCTCATGGATGGTGCGCTGGAGGTGCTGGCGCGGGCGCGATGGTGCCACCGCACGGCGATCGTCACCAACGGGCCGGCGGTGTTGCAGCGCGCCAAGTCGAGCGTTTCGCGCTCGACCGGCTGGTCGACCACGTGCTGATCTCGGAGGAGATTGGAGCGCGCAAGCCGGAGCGCGCGATCTTCGATCGTGCGAGCGCGCTGGCCGGCGTGCCGGCGTGCCGGCGGCGGCGGCGCTGCACGTGGGCGACTCGCTGTCGGCGGACATCACCGGCGCGCAGGCGGCCGGGTTCGCGGCGGTCTGGCTGCCGCGGCGCGGAGCCGCCGCGCATGACGGCGCGGTGGAGCCGCCGCCGGACGCGGTGATCGAGCGGCTGACTGACTTGCTCGACCTGCTCGACCTACTCGATTGACCGCTCGCCACGTCGAGCTGCTCGCGGCCGGCACGGGCGATTGCCCGGGATCGCGTACCGTCATGCTTCCACCCCGATGGCGGGCGGGGCCGCCACCTCGCCTCGCCGCACGAGCCCGTGAACCGTCTGAGCCCCTTGGGCCGTCCAATCTCCAGCACGGGAGCGTCGGTTTCGTACGCGCGCAGCGAGTGCTCGGCGATCAGGCTGCGGTAGAGATTGTGCTCCGTCCATCCGCCACCGGCGGGGACCCGCGCCAGCGCCTCGCGGCGCATGAAGGTGACGCCGTAGTTCAGGAACTGGAAGCCGGGGCCGGCGTGCGGCTTGTCGAAGGCGGTGACCAGCCTCGCCTCCACGCGCACCTCGTTGCGATGGTGAGGGTCGCGGTTGCGCGTCACCGCCACCATCGCGAGCGCGGTGCCCGGCTCGAAGGCCTGCGCCGCGGTGCCGTAGTCGAGTGCGAGGTAGGCGTCGCCGTAGGTGACGAAGAAGCGCTCGCCCAGCAGCGGCAGGGCGGCGCGCAGCGCGCCCGGGATCCCGAGCAGTTGCTCGCCCTCGCGCGAGTAGGCGACGCGGAGGCCGTGCGCCGCGCCGTCGCCAACGTGCGCCTCGATTAGCGCACCGAGGTGCCCGGTGCAGAGCACCACCGAGCGCACGCCGGAGCGCGCGAGCAGCGCCAGCTGGTAGTCGATGAAGGGCCGCCCGCAGACCTCGACTAGCGCCTTCGGCCGGTCGGTGGTGAGCGGGCCCAGCCGGGTGCAGAGCCCGCCGGCGAGGATCACGGCCTGCATCGATGCGCCCGCGGCCGCGCGCCCTAGGTGGAGGCGCGGAGCGCCGATTCCGCGAGCGCCGCCCGGGCATCCTCGTTGAACCCGCGCACGGTATCGCGCGAGTAGCGGTGGTCGATCAGCTTCTCGAGCAGCGCGGGCGGAATCGTAATGATGTGCGCGCCCGCCTCGGCGGCGTCCTGCACGTTCGCCGGCTCGCGCACGCTGCCGACGATGATGCGCGCGGGCGTGTTCCAGCGTGCGAGCCAGGCGGCGGAGCGGCGGATCACGGCGGCTGCGTCGCCGCCTTCGTCGGCGACACGGCCGGCGAAGATGCTGACGTAGGTGGCGCCCGCCTTCGCCGCGAGCATGACCTGGCCGAACGACATGATGGCGGTGACGTTCACGCGCACGCGCTCTTCGCTGAGCTGGCGGATGACGGCGAGCGAGGGCAGCCCCTGCTCGTTGATGACGGGGATCTTGACCACGATGTTCGACGCAAGCTTCGCCAGCACGCGCGCCTCGCGCAGCATCTCGTCGTGGTCATTGGTCGTGACCTCGACGCTGAGCGGGCGGGGGTCGATCAGGCGGGCGAGCTCGCGGCTGTGGCGTTCGATGTCGCCCACGCCGTTGCGGCGCATGATCGTGGGGTTGGTGGTGACGCCGTCGACTACGCCGTAGTCCATCCAGCGGCGCACCTGTTGCTGGTCGGCCGTGTCCAAGAAGATGTCCATGGCGCTGCTACGTCCTCAGCTCCCCCGCGCTGGCCCCCCGTGGCGACCATCATACTGACATGCTGAGCATCATACGAAGATGGCACGGCAGCCCGCTAGCCGCCGGTGGAACCGGCGCCCGCGGGCGGGACGGCGCCGGGGCCCCCCGCGGCCATCCGGGCGCGTGGCAGGTCGCCCTCGAAGGCGCGCCGGAGCGGGTGCAGCGCCCGCTCGCCCGCCCGCGAGCGCGAGCAGTGAGGGCGCGGCCCGCACCAGGCTCCCGAACATGTGCGAGGGGAAGTCGATGTCGCCCTGCTCCGCGATGATGCGGCCGAGCGCAGGGTGTCCGAACGCGCCGACCAGGGCCTTGAACCGGCGCTGGCCGAGGCGCACGTAGATCGAGCGCAGGCTGTTGAGGTTGCGGAACTCGCTGCCGAGCTCCACGTGCCAGCGGCGCTCGTAGTCGCGCAGCGCCCCGCGGTCGAAGGCGCCGCGCGCATGGGCGTGCACCGCCTGGCGGGCGGCGTGGTGCGCGCCGACGAGCCCGCTGTGGATGCCGCCGCCCGTGGATGGCTTGACCTGCCCAGCGGCGTCGCCCACCAGCATCACGCCGTCGTTGATGACGTTGCCGGGCGCCCACAGCTGGATCAGGCCCGCTGAGTAGCTGCCGGGCTCCGGCTCGGCCGCGAACTGGGCCGCGAAGAGGCCGCGCAGGGCAGCCAGCAGCCGGGCGGGCGGGATGTCGGCGGTGGTGCCGACGCCGACGCGCACGCGGTCCGGGCCGAGCGGGATCGACCATGCGAACCAACCCGGCAGCAGCTCGCGATCGACGACCAGCTCCACCATGCCGGGCATCGCGGGCGCCATGCGCAGCTCGGCGCCGAGCGCACGCACGACCTCGCGCGAAGAGCGCCGGCCGAGCACGCGTGCCACCGTCGAGTGGACGCCGTCCGCGCTGATCAGCAGCGGCACCTCGATCGTGCGGGCGACGCCGCGGCCGCTCGTTTCGCGAGCACAACTGCGCGGTTGATGGTGTTCCAGGTTGACGGCGGCGATGCGTGGACGCTACAACGTACGCCAACGCTCTGTTATCAGCGTCCAACGGTACGTGCACCGCGGCAGATTCGCCACCGGCATCCACGCGGCGCGGCATGTGCTGCTGTAGGCTGCTGTAGAGTGATCCGCGAGCTGGCCCCGTGCCGGCTGCGAGCGGCCGGGAGCAGGTGCGATGGGACAGTACCTCCTGCGGCGGGTGGTTCTGGGTGCGGTCACGATCTGGATCGTGACCATGATCGTGTTCACGGGGCTGCGGGTGGTGGTGCCGCTCTTCTACGGTGACATCGTGGACCTGCTCACGGCGGAGTACGGCTCGGGCGATCCCGCGCTCAAAGAGCAACTGCGCGAGGAGTACGGGCTGAAGGTGGGCGTCGTCGAGCAGTACGGGCGATGGGTCGGCGGCATGCTGACAGGGGACATCGGGGTCTCGCTGCGCAGTGGTCGCTCGATCTTGCTTGAGGTGCGGCAGCGGCTCCCGGTATCGCTGACGCTTGGCCTCGTGGGGCTGACGGCGTCGGTGTTCATCGCCGTCCCGATGGGGATCACGGCTGCGTTGCTGCAAAACCGATGGCCGGACTACGCGCTGCGCATGTATGCGGTCGGGAGTTCCTCCGTGCCATCGTTCTGGGTGGCCATCATGATCATCGTGTTCGGATCAATATGGTTCAGGTGGGCACCCCCGTTGCACTTCGCCTACCTGTGGGAGGATCCGATCGCGCACATCAAGATCATGCTGCTGCCGGCGCTGCTGATCGGGCTGACGCCGTCCGGCGGCCTGGTGCGCATCATGCGGGGGCAGATGCTGGAGGTACTGAGGCAGGACTACGTGCGCACCGCGCGCTCGAAGGGCCTCACGGAGCGCGCGGTGGTGCTGAAGCACGCACTCCGCAACGCGCTGATCCCGATCGTGACCATCATTGGCCTGGGACTGCCGGGCCTGGTGGCCGGCACCGCGCTGTTCGAGATCATCTTCGTGCTGCCGGGGATGGGGAATTACCTGGTGCAGGCGACGAACACGCTCGACTACCCGGTGATCCAGGCGATCAATGTGACGTTCGCCCTGATGATCGTCACCGCGAATACGCTGGTGGACATGTCCTACAGCTTCATCGATCCACGCATCCGGCTGCGCTAGCGGGCCTGCGGGCATAGCCGGGACGTGGAGCGGCGGAGGGGAAGCGCGCGATGGCTGGTTCCAGGGCGGTAGGCGCGCTCGGCGAGCGCGCATCGGTTTCGGACCGCTCTTTCTTCGAGCGGACGTACATCGGTACGTGGAACTTCATCCGTCAGCGGCCGCTGGGCGCAATCGGTGGGGTGCTCGTCGTCGGCTTCCTCGTATTGGCGATCTTCGCGCCGCTGATCGCGCCCTACAACTATAGACAGATCGATATCCAGCACCCGCTGGAGGGGCCGACCGCGGCGCATCGGCTGGGGACCGACGCCATCGGGCGAGACATCCTGTCGCGGCTGATCTATGGAGCGCGGCTCTCGATGCTGATGGGCTTTGGCGCGGTCGCGATCAGCAAGACGTTCTCGATCACGATCGGACTCACCAGCGCCTACCTAGGCGGCTGGGTGGACACCATCATCCAGCGCTTCGTCGATGCCTGGATCGCGATGCCGGGCCTAGTCGTCCTGATCACCATCCTGGGGATTGCCCGGCGCACGAGCACCAACCTCGCTGTGGCAATGCTGGTCGCGCTTGCTTTGCTGCGGATCGCACCGCAATCGCGCGTGATCCGCTCGCTGGTGCTGGACGTGCGTGGCAGGCCGTACGTCGAGGCGGCGCACGCGAGCGGCGCGAGCACGTTGCGCATCATGCTCAGGCACGTGCTCCCCAACATCCTTCCGCTGCTCCTGATCACCGCCACGGTGGAGTTGCCCGGGATCATCCTCTCGGAGGCGAGCCTGAGCTTCCTGGGCTTCGGCCCCGCCGGCACCCCGTCATGGGGGCAGATGCTGAGCACGGACGGACGGCAGTACTTCCGCGTCCAGCCCGGCCTGGCGGTCTATCCCGGCGTCGCCATCGCCTTCACCGTGTTCGGGTTCAACATGTTTGGCGACTCCCTGCGCGACCTGCTCGATCCCCGGCTGCGCGGCAGCCGCTAGCGACCGTTCGGGGTCGAACGAAGATCACGCAGCCGCCCGGCCGGGGCGGCTGCTCTGCTGTGCGCCGAGGTTGTGCGCCGAGCTTCGCGCGCGGGGCTAGAACAGCACGTTGCTGAGGCGGCGCCGGTACTCCTTGGTGAGCGGGTGCGCATCGCCGAGTACGGCGAAGGCATCGAGCATGCGCAGGCGCCCGCCGTCGCCATCGAGGCGACGGTCGAGCCGTACGGTGGCGAGCAGGCGCTCAAGCGCCGGCTCCCATTCGCCGGCGGCGGCCAGCAGGTTGCCCAGCCGGTAGTGCGCCGCCGCGGCCCGGGGGTCCGCCGCTACGTGCGACTCCAGCTCCGCGCGGTCGGCGCCGTCACCCGCCGCGCGGCGGAAGTGCACCTGCGCGAGCACACGCATGGCCGCGGGCTCCGCCGGCCAGCGCGATGCCAGCTCTTCCGCGCGCTCCAGCTCGCCGCCCGTGAGCGCCAGCGCCGCCAGGCCGGTGGTCGCGGCGCGGTGGTCGGGGTCGGCCTTCAGCGCTGCGCCGTAGTGGCGGCCAGCGGCGTCCAGTTGGCCCGCGGCGGCGGCCCGCGCGCCCTCCAGCGCCATCGCGTCGGCGGGGGAGGGCAGCAGCGCCTCGAAGAAGGCGCGTGCCTGCGGCTCCGGTACCGCGCCGGTGAACTGGCTCACGGCGCGCCCATCCCGGAACGCCATCACTTCCGGGATGCTGTGGATGTTGAAGCGCCCGGCCACGGCGGGGCTGTCGTCGACGTTGATCTTCACCAGTCGCACGCGGCCCGCGTACTCCGTCGCCAGCCGCTCGAGGATGGGGCCGATCAGGCGGCACGGGCCGCACCATGGCGCCCAGAAATCAACCACTACAGGAAGCTCGCGCGAGCGCTCCAGCACCTCCGCCTCGAAGGTGGCGTCGCCGGCTTCGATCACGGCCTCCGTTGCCACGTCGGGACCCTTCCGCTCGATGCGGCATGACCTGTGCGGTGCGACCTGTGGCCTGCGGCGTGGCGCGCGCCCCGCGCCACGCCGCGAGCCCCCGCTGGATGCTAGCCGCCGAAGAGCGGCCCGCCGGGATCGATCACGGTGCGGTCGAGGCCGATCACGGTCGGGCGCTCCTCGCAATACACCTCGTTCTCGCACTTGTCGAAGCTGAAGGCGGCGCGGTCCTTGTCATAACGAATCACCCACGTGCCGAGCACGTGACCGCCGGTGCCCTGCGCGAGTTGCGCACGGATTACCTCGACCAGCGCCTCCAGCTCCTTCGTGCCCAACTCCGCCTCCCCCGCTCGCCACCTGTCGGGCGCCAGTATAGCGGTCCCCCACGGCGAGGCAGCGACGTCGCGACCGTGCCACCCCGAGCGCGCCGTCGCCATGCCGTCACCGGCCCTCGCCCGTACAATGGCCGGCGCCATGCACCGAGGCGGACGGGGGGGGCTGTGGGCGAGGTCACGGCGAACCGCAAGGCGACCGCGGGCAACTACTTCGAGCACTTCGCCAGCGGTCGCGAGTTCACGCACGCCGTGCCCCGCACGCTCACCGAGGGCGACTGCGCGCTCTACATCGCCCTCACCGCCGACCGCCACCCGCTGCACTGCGACGCCGAGTTCGCGCGCTCGCTGGGCTTCGAGCGCGAGACGGTGAACGACCTGCTGGTGTTCCACACCGTGTTCGGCAAGACGGTGCCGGACCTCTCGCTGAACGCGATAGCCAACCTCGGCTACGCCGACGCGCGCTTCGGCGTGCCGGTCTACCCCGGCGACACGCTGAGCGCCCGCAGCACGGTGCTGGGGCGGCGCGAGTCCACCCGCGGCGACACCGGCGTGGTCTGGGTGCGCACCGTGGGTCGCAACCAGCGCGGCGACGAGGTGCTGAGCTACATCCGCTGGTTCCTGGTGGCCAAGCTTGACCCCGCGACACCCGCGGTGGCCGATGACGCCCCCCAGACGCCGGCCGCGGTCGCGCCCGCGCAGCTCGTGGTGCCGGCGCAACTCGATCTCTCGCGCTTCGCGCCCCTGGTCACCGGCGGCCGCGCCTGGTGGGCGGACTACGCGCCCGGCGAACGTATCCACCACGTCGAGGGGATGGCGGTGGAGGAGGCCGAGCACCAGATGGCGGCCCGGCTCTACCAGAACGTCGCGCGCGCGCATTTCAACGCCTACGCGCTCAAGGACAGCCGCTTCGGGCGCCGCGTGGTCTACGGCGGGCACGTGATCTCGATTGCGCGCGCGCTGGCGTTCAACGGCTGCGAGCATGCCCTGCGGGTGCTGGCGGTGAACGGCGGCACGCACAGCAACCCCACCTTCGCCGGCGACACGCTCTTCGCCTGGACCGACGTACTGGAGCGCATCGAGCTCGGCCGCGACGACGCCGGGGCGCTGCGCCTGCGCCTGGTCGCGACTAAGAACCGCGACCCCGCCACCGAGGAGACACCGTTGATGGAGACCGATGCGGGCGGCCGCGAGCGTTACCACCCGAGCGTGGTGCTGGACCTCGACTACACGGTGCTGATGCCGAAGGCGCCGCGATGACCGCCGGCGGCGACGCGCTGGCGACGGCGCGCGGGCTTCTGGATGCCGCGCAGGCGGCGATCGACGTCGCGCTGCGGCACGGCGCCGCGCTCACGGGCGGCGGCGAGGCCGTGGACGACCACCAGGTGCACGTGGAGCGGCTCGCCTACCTGGCGACGCAAGTGCGCGCCGCCGCCGAGCTGACGGCCTACGCCGAGCGCCTGCATACGCGCGGCAAGCCGGACGACCTGATCGAATCGCACGCGTGCGCCTACGCCGCCGGGGCGACGCACGCGCTGCGCTCCGCCATCGAGGCGTCGTGGGACGACTTCGCCGCCGGCGCGGCGGGCGAGGCGCTGTACGGCGACGCGGTGCGGCGGGCGGTGCGCGACGGCCTGGACGAGGCCCGCCTGCGCGCCGCGGGCAGCCGCGTGATCGCCGCGCTGGGCGCGAACCACATCGACCTCGAGGACGAGGTCGCGGCGCTGACGCGCGAGACCGCGCGCGACTTCGCAAGGCGCGAGGTGGCGCCGCGCGCGCAGCAGATTCACCGCGAGGACCTGCTGGTGCCGGAGGACCTGCTCGCGAAGTTCGCGGCGCAGGGCTTCTTCGGCTCCTCGATCCCCGAGCAGTACGGCGGTTCCGGCCTCGGCGACCTCTCGATGGTCGTGATCACCGAGGAGCTCTCGGTTGCCTCGCTCGCCGCCGCCGGGTCGCTCACCACGCGGCCCGAGATCCTCTCCAAGGCGCTGCTGGGTGGGGGCACCGAGGAGCAGCGCGTGGAGTGGCTCCCCCGCATCGCGTGGGGCGAGACGCTGGTCGCGATCGCGGTCACGGAGCCGGATGTCGGGTCGGATGTCGCCTCGCTGCAGACGCGTGCCACCCCCGCCGAGTACGCGAGGCATCGAGGCTGGCGCATCAACGGCGCAAAGGCGTGGAGCACGTTCTCCGGCCGCGCCAACGTGCTGGCGCTGCTGGCGCGCACCGGGCCCGGCGAGGGCAACCGTGGGCTTTCGCTCTTCATCGTGGAGAAGGCGCCGTTCAACGGCCACCAGTGGCGCTACGAGCAGCCGGAGGGCGGGGTGATCAGCGGCACCGCCAACCCCACGCCCGGCTACCGCGGCATGCACTCCTTCACGCTCGCGCTGGAGGACGTGTGGGTGCCGCACGAGCGGCTGGTGGGTGGCGACGCCGGCGTCGGCCGCGGCTTCTTTCTCCAGATGGGCGGCTTCGCGGCCGGGCGGCTGCAGACCGGCGGCCGCGCCGTCGGGCTGGCGCAGGCGGCGCTGGAGAAGGCTTGCCAGTACGTCACGCAGCGACGGCAGTTCGGGCGCACACTCGCCGAGTTCCAGCTCACGCAGCACCGCATCGGCGTGATGGCGGCGCAGATCGCCGCCGCGCGCCAGCTCACCTACACCGCCGCGCGCAACTTCGACTCCCGCGCCGTAGAGCCCGCGATGGCGAAGCTGCTCGCCAGCGATATCGCCGTCGAGGTCACGCAGCAGGCGCAGCAGCTGCACGGCGGCTGGGGCTACTCGGAGGAGGACCCGATCTCGCGCTACGTCGTGGACGCGCTCGTGCTGCCGATCTTCGAGGGCGTGAAGCCGGTGCTGGAGCTGCGCGTGATCGGCCGCGCGCTGCTCGCCGCCGCGGGCGCCGCCTCCTAGGCCTGGACCGCGACGCTGCGTCGATGGCCGAGCAGGCGCGCTTCGCCGCGGGCCACGAGCACGGCGAGGAGTGCGCGGCGCTCTACCGCGAGTGGAAGCGCTACCACACCGTGGTGCAGGACACGGGCGGCCGCTTCACGCGCCCGCAGGTGCTCGAAGCGTTGCGCGAGCGCGACAAGTACGAGGCGCAGCTGCGGCGGCTTGGCTGCTCCGGCGAGGCGCTGCGCCGCCTCGAACGCGACGCCGAGATCGCGGAGCACGGGAGACCGTTGTTGTAGGCGAGCCGGGTGTGGTCGCCGTATCCTGCAAGCGTGACCAACCTGCTGTACTTCAGCGATCGCAACGCGCTCCGGGCACCCATAGACGGCTTGTCCGGGAGGAAATCCCTCAGCGCCTCAGGAATGCCCTTGCGAACCTTATGGCAAACGAACCTTATGACGCGCTAAACGATCTGTGGCGCCGCTGTGTGCGTAGTCTGGACTGGGAACCGTCATTGGTTCTGGGTTCCGGATACGGCGCTCATGACGGGAACCAACTGCGGACCGCACTACTAACCAGGCCTTGGTCTGACTTCCTAGATCTCTGCGAGGCGATTCACGGACTTCGACCCCAAGTACGGGAATTGCGTTTCACTTCGATAGACTTTCGCAACTTCCTGAATGAGCGGTTCCTGCGGCACCACTCCGCGTACCACATGGACGATTCCGGGCGGATCATTGAGCCGGGGGGCGAACCAGCGGAACAGGCGATCGAAGAGGCGCGCGCGCTTCTCCGCGACGAACGTTTCGCTGGCCCGGACCGGCAGTTTCAGGAAGCGTTGCAGGCGTACTACCGTCGTCCGGAGCCGGGTAATGAAGCTGCCGTCTCCAACGCGATCAATGCCGCAGAGTGTGTCGCACGTATCACCCTCGACGACAAGGGCGTCACGCTGCCGATGCGGTCAAGCGGATGCAGCGCGAGCGCGGCCTGCATCCCGCCCTTGTGCAGGGTCTGGGCAACCTCTACGGCTATGCATCGGACGCAGGCGGGCGGCATGGTCTGGTCGGAGAACCGAATGCAGACCGCGCGATCGCTGAGTTCTGTCTACACCAGTGCGCCGCGGCGATCATGTTCTTTGCGCGGCTGTATGGCGTCGAGGTCGCTGAAGGTCAGAGTGCGGAGTAGCGCCTAGCCCTCCGCGTAGAGCTTGACCACGGTCACGCGGCCGGGGGCGGCGGCGATGCAGAGATCGCAGAGCGTGCACTCGTCGAGGTTCTGCTCGACGGTGGCGATGCGGCCCGCGCCGTCGAGCGCGAAGATGTCGACCGGGCAGAGCTCGACCAGCCGTTTGCAGAGCGCGGGGTCGGCCTGCACCGCCGGGTCCACGTCGACGCGGATGAACATCGCCATCGCTAGCCGCCGCCGTTGTCACTGTGCTGCGCCTGCTCGATGCGCTCGGCGAGCAGCAGCGGGATGTCCTCGATGCGCTCGGCGACCGCGATCCCGGCCGCCTCCATGCGCGCCACTTTCTCGGCGGCGGTGTCGGCGCGGCCCTCGACGATCGTGCCGGCGTGGCCGAAGCGCATGCCGGGCATGGCGTCCATGAAGCGCCCGGCCATGAACGCCACCACCGGCAGCCGCGAGCCGTGGGCCGCGAGGTAGTCCGCCAGCTCCGCCTCGGCGCGTCCGCCGGGCTCGCTGTAGATCGCGATCCCGCGGGTCTCCGGGTCGGCCTCGAACAGCGGCATCAGCTCGGCGTAGGTGGAGCCGATCACGGCATCGCCCCCGATCGAGACCGCGGTGGAGACGCCGAGGCCGGCCTCGCTGAGCGCGTTTGCGATCTCGGTGGTCATGCCGCCGGAGCGCGACATCACGCCGATGCTGCCGGGCCGGAACGCGCGCCGGGTGGCGTCAGCGGCGCCGCCCACGCCGCCAACCTTCGCCTTTCCGGGGCTGATCACGCCCAGGCAGTTTGGGCCGATGATGCGCGCGCCGTGCAGCCGCGCGTACTCCACGAACTGCGCGACCTGGCGGCGCGGGATGCGCTCCGTCACCACCACGATCAGCTTCACGCCCGCCTCGATCGCCTCCAGCACGGCGTCGGCGGCGAAGGCCGGCGGCACGGCGACGATCGAGGCGTCGATGCGCCCGCGCTCCGTGAACGCGCGCACGGTGTCCTCCACGGGCACGCCGTGCACCTCGCGGCCCTTGCGGCCGGGGGTGACGCCGCCGACGAGGCGCGAGCCGTAGTCCAGCAGCTCGCGGCTCATCGTCACCGCCTCGCGGCCGGTGATGCCCTGGATGATCAGGGCCGTGCGTTCGTCGACGAGGATCGACATCGCCCCCGCTACCTCTTCCGGCCCGGTTGCGCGCCGAGCTTGGCGACCGCGCGTCGCGCCGCCTCGTGCATCGAGACCGAGCGGTCCACGTAGTCGACGCCGTAGCGCCGCAGGATCGCGAAGCCCTCCTCTTCCCAGGAGCCGGGGATGCGGAAGATCGCGATCTTGGCGGCGGGGTCGTGCCCGGCCTCGATCACGCCCTTGATCACGCCGCGCGCCATGATGTCGACGCGGGTGTTGGAGACCACGTTCATCATCACCGCGATCTGCTCCACTCCGGGCTTCGAGAGCACCAGCCTGGTCAGCGCCGCGGCCTTGCCGACCGATGGGTTGCCGCCGATCTCGCAGTAGTTCGCGGGCTTGCCGCCGGCCGCGCGGATGGCGTCGAACAGCGTCAGCGAGCCGCCGCCCGCGCCGATGATCAGGCCGAGGTTGCCGTCGAACTCCACCACCCGCCCGGCGACGCCGCGCGGGTCGGAGGCGTCCACCGCCGCGCCGGCGATCTCGAACGCGGTCGGCGGGCGGGCCTGCCGCGTGTCCTCTTCCGGCACCCCCAGCTCCTGGAGCAGCGCGCGATGGGTGCCGCGGGCCTCCTCCTCCATGTCGAGGTGGGCATCGAGCGCGACGATCGAGCCGTCGTCGAGGCGGCCGATGGGGTTGATCTCCGCCAGCGTGAGGTCGTACTGCAGGAAGGCGCGCGCGAGCGCCGCCACGATGCGCGTGAGCGCGCCCAACTCGTTGCCGCTCACCCCGGTGCTCGCCACCGCGACCTTGGCGAAGAAGTCCGAGAACGGCGTGAGCGCGGAGAAGTGCACGCGCGCGACGTGGCCGGGGTGCTGCACCGCGACCTCCTCGACATCGATGCCGCCCATGTCGCTGAAGACGATCACCGGCTGCTTCGCGCGTGTGTCCCACGTCACGGCGGCGTAGTACTCCTGCGCGATCGTGCGCCGCTCCTCCACCAGCACGCCCGCGGGCTGCTGCCCGTTGATCGGCAGCGTGAGGATCGCGGCGGCGGCGCTCTTTGCCTCGGCGGGCGAGGAGGCGAACCGCACGCCGCCCGCCTTCATGCGGCCGCCGGTGAGCACCTGCGACTTCAGCACGACTGGGCCGCCGAGGCCGGCGGCGGCGCGCTCCGCCTCCTCGGCGCTGCGCGCGAGCGCGCTCTTCGGCAGCGGTACGCCGTGGCGGCGCAGCAGTTGCTTCGACTCGTGCTCGTAGAGGCGCATGGTGAGCTGGTCCTCAGCCGAGGTCTGCGGGCGTCATGCCGTAGGCCGCGGTCAGATCGTGGTCGCGCCGCGCCATCATGCGCGCGCTGTCCCACATCACCTTCGCCTGCTTGTAGGTGGCGTCGTCCTGCATCTTGCCGTCGAGCATCACCACGCCCGAACCCTCGCCCATCGCATCCATGATCTTCTTCGCCTCCCGCACGTCGGCGGGGGCGGGCGAGAACACGCGCCGAGCGATCTCGATCTGGCTGGGGTGCAGCGACCACGCGCCGACGCAGCCGAGCAGGAAGGCGGCGCGGAATTGGTCCTCGCACGCCAGCTGGTCGGCGATGTCGCCGAACGGGCCGTAGAAGGGGAGGATGCCGGCCATCGTGCAGGCGTCCACCATGCGCGCCAGCGTGTAGTGCCAGGGGTCCTGCTGCGCGGTGCGGCGCTCGGCCTCCGGGTGCTCAGGGTCGGGGTCGGCGCGCACGAGGTAGGAGGGGTGGCCGCCGCCCACGCGCGTGGTCTTCATGCGGCGCGACGCGGCGAGGTCGGCGGGGCCGAAGCTGATGCCCTGCATGCGCGGGCTGGCGGTCGCGATCTGCTCGACGTTCGTGACGCCCTGCGGCGTCTCCAGGATGGCGTGGATCAGCAGCGGGCGCTGGAGGCGGTGCCGCGCCTCGAGCTGCGCGAGCAGGCGGTCGAGGTAGTGGATGTCCTGCTCGCCCTCGACCTTGGGCAGCATGATCACGTCGAGCTTCGTGCCCGCTTCCGCCACCAGCCGCAGCATGTCGTCGAGGAACCACGGGCTGTCGAGCGCGTTGACGCGTACCCACAGCTGGGTGTCGCCGAACTCGTTCGCCTTCGCGACCTCGATCAAACCCTCGCGCGCGGCCTCCTTGGCGTCGGCGGCGATGGCGTCCTCGAGGTTGCCGAGCAGGATGTCGACCTGCGGGATCAGCGCGGGGATGCGGGCGCGCACGTTTGGCAGGTGGGGCGGGAAGAAGTGGATCACCCGCGATGGGCGCACCGGGATCTCGCGCGGTGGGTCGGGCGCCCCGACCGCGAGCGGCCTCAAAAAGTCCCGGGGGCTACGCACCGGCGGCTCCGTTCGCGGCGGACGGGTCGGCGCGCGCGGGGCGCGCGCACCGGCACGCTAGCGGCCTCGCGCGGCACCGTCAAACCGGGGCGCCCCGGCCCGGTCTGCGCCAGGTCAGGATCGGATGAGACGTTCGCCCCGGGCCGCCGGCAGCGTGAGCGCCGCCCCGGCCAGCGCCACCCAGAGCGCGTCACGCAGCGGCAGCGTGAGCAGCCCCTGCGCGATCGCCAGCGCCTCGGCGAAGAGCGTGTCGCCCTCGTCCGCGCTGCCCAGCGCCAGCGCGGCGCGGGCGACGAGCGCCGCGGCGAACACGATCGCCGCGGCGCCGAGCAGTGCGCGCCCGAGGGCGCGCAGGCGGCGCGGGCCGGGCGTGACGGCGAGCAGGGCGGCGGCGAGCGTCGCCGCCACCGCGCCCAGCAGCCACGACAGCGCCAGCGCGAGCTCGTGCGTGCCGCTGCCCGCCATGCGCAGCAGCGCCCGCAGCAGCCCGGTGCTACGGAGCCCGCCGTCGCCATCCGGCGGCGTGAAAGCGTCCGCGCCGCGCTCGTAGAGCAGCCGTGCGGCGTTGCGGCGCAGCGTGTCGCGCAGCAGCGCGAGGTCCACGCGCCCGTCGCGCACGACGGCACGCGCGGGCACGGCGGCGTCCCGGATCGGGAAGCCCGGCGGCAACAGCGCCGTCGCGCCGCTGTCGGCGGCTTCCTGCAGCGTCTGCGCGTGCAGCTCGACCAGCGCGTCGAGCTGCGTCAGCGCGGCCGCGGTGCGCTCCAGCGCGGGCAGCGCGACGCGCTCGCTGCTCGCCTGTGCGAGGCTGAACGCGCCGAGCCACAGCGCCACGGCGATCGCCAGCGCGCCGGCGAGCGCGTGGCGCAGCGCCTCCCTTACCGGCGCGAGCGCGCCGGCGAGCGGGCGGCGGTGTGCCTCGCTCACCGGCGCGAGGCGAGCGTGGTGCGCGCGAGCAGGTCGTGGATCGCGGGGCGACGCGGCGCGGCGAGCAGGCCCGCCAGCGAGATCGCGCCGCCTGCGGCGACCGCGGCGGCGAGCAGCGCCGGGGGCAGCCACAGCCAGGGCACGCCGCTTTGCAGCGCGGTGAGCGCGAGCCAGCCCCAGAACGGCATCGCGAGCGGGTGCACGGCGAGCCTCAGCAGCGCCGCGCGGTGGCCCCGGCGGCGCTCGACGACGACGAGCCCGGCAAGCCGCTGGCCCGGCGTCGCGCGGTCGCGCACCGTGCGCAGCGCGAGCCACGCGGCCCAGGTCGGGATCGTGGCGCCGATCGCGGCGGCGGCGGCGACCGCGTCGCCTGTGCGGGCGTCGAGCCGGCCGGCGTCGGTGCGCCAGAGCAGCCACACCGCCGCCACCACGAGTCCAGCGGTGAGCGCCAGCAGCCCGATCGCGGCGTCGATCGCGGGCGCCAGCAGGCGCCGCCGGCGGGTCACGCCGGCGCGGTCTGGCGGGTCGCTCAGCGGGACCGTTGTGGTCACCCGCCCACTATAAGCAGCGTCGATGCCAGCGTCCGCCGTGAGCGTCGCGGCGCTACCGTATGCGCATGCGATCGCGCGCGCGCGCCGCCCGCCACTCCACGCCGCTGGTGCTCGCGGCCGTGTTCCTGCTCGCCTCCGCGCTGTGGGCAGGGCTGTTCGCCCGGCGCGACGCGGGCATACGCTTCGACCCGGTGCGCTGGGAGCTTTCCACGGTCGCGGGGAAGTGGCTCTTCGTGCTCGGCGCCCCGTTGCGTTCCGACCCGGACCCCGACGCCGCGATCGCGCGCTACTTCGCGCTCGCCGACCGCGAGTCGCCCGAGGGGCAGCGCCTCGAAGGCGTCGTCGAGGCGGCGATCGCGGGGCGCATCGACGCCGTGCTGCGCGAGCGGGGCGTGCGCGGCCGGCTCGCGCCGGGGGGCCCGCTCGCGGTGTGGCCGCCGGTGGACATCGAGCTGGCCGGCTCGCCGCTGGTGCTCGCGGTGTCGCCCCGCGCGCGCATCGCGCTGGTGCGTATTGAGCTGCTGCGCGCCGACGTGCCCGCGGCGGTGGCGGTCGCGCTCGAGGCGCGCACGGAGGCGGACGACCCGCCGCGCTCGGCGCTGGTGGTGGGCACCGGCGGGTTCTCGATGTACCCGGCGGTGGTGAGCAACCGCTCGGGCTACGCGCAGACGGTGCAGACGGCCGCGCACGAGTGGGTGCACCACTACCTCGCGTTCTACCCGCTGGGGTTCGGCCAGCCGCACGGCGCGCGGCTCACGATCAACGAGACGGTGGCCGACCTCGCCGGCGAGGAAATTGCGCGAAGGGTGATCGAACGCTTCGGCGACCCCACGGCGCGCGCCGCGCCAGCCGCCACGCCACCGACCGCGCCGCCGGGCATCGATCGCGACCGCGTGCTGCGCGAGCTGCGCCTGGAGGTCGACGCGCTGCTGGCGGCGGACCGCGTGGCGGACGCCGAGGCGCGCATGGAGCAGGTGCGGCAGGAGCTGGAGCGCGGCGGCGTGCACATCCGGCGCCTCAACCAGGCCTACTTCGCGTGGTTCGGCAGCTATGCCGCGCGCTCCGACGCCGTGGACCCGCTGGGCGGGCAGCTGCGCGGGCTGCGCGAGCGCGCCAGCTCGCTTGCGCAGTTCCTGGCGGCGGTGCGCGGGACGACGAGCCGCGCCGAGGTGGAGGCGCTGGCGTCGCGCTAGCCGGTGCTCGCGGAGTCCGGCCGCGTGCGCGGGTCGTCGACCTCGCCTCGGCGCCGCCGCCAGAGGTAGTACAGCAGGCCGGCGCCGAGCCACGGGAAGCCGATGATCCACGCCGTGGGCTGTGTGAGCACCACCACGAACCACGAGAAGAGCGTCGCGCCCCCGCCGATCAACGCCGGGACCGGGATCTGCCGCCCGCGCAGCCGCCAGTTCCAGGGGATGTGGAAGGGCCGCTCGAGCTCGGGCTCGGACACCCGCAGACGGATGATGGAGGCGTGCGCGAAGGTGAACGAGAGCATGGCGCCGAAGGCGTAGAGGCTGGCGAGCAGCGTGATCTTCCCCGGCACGATCACCGCTGAAGCGAGGATCACCGTGAGCACGATCGCGGTGACGGGCGTGCGGCGCCGGGGGTGCAGCGCCCCGACCGCCGCGGGGAGCTGTCCATGTCGGCTCATCGAGTAGGTGAGGCGCGACATCCCCAGCATCCCGGCGTTCGTCGCGAGCGCCAAAATCGTCGCGGCGAGGATGCCGACCCACGCCTCGACGACGCGGCTCGTCACCCCCACGAACCCGAGCTCGCGCACGACGCCCAGCACCGGGTCCTCGATGAACTCAGTGGCCAGGCGCGTCTGGTAGACGCCGTCGACCAACTGCACCGGCATCGCCGAAAGCGCAACCAGCGGGATCAGCGTGTACATCACCAGCACGGCCACGAACGTGGTGAGGATGCCACGCGGCACGGCGCGCGTAGCGTTCCGCGTCTCCTCCGAAAGGTTCGATGCGGTCTCGATGCCCGTGTAGGCGATCATCGAGATCGCGATCCCCAGCAGCAGGCGGTCCCACGTCGGTGCGATGCCGAGGTGAATTCCGGCCCGCAACAGGTCGAGGTTGAACACCAGCGCCAGTCCGATCACGACCAGCAGCGCCTGCGTCGCGAGGTCGATCAGCGCCAGCGCGATGTTCAGCCGGCTTGACTCGCGCGCGCCCACGATGTTCAGAGTGCCAAGCGCCAGCACGACGCCAACGCCGCCGATCGCGTTCGCCGGCCAACTCTTCAGCAACGGCCAGAAGACCGAGAGGTAGTTCGGGACGGTGAACGCTGAAATCGAGATCGTGATCAGGTAGTTGAGGATCTGCGCCCAGCCGACCATGAACGAGAAGCCTTGCCCGAAGGCCCGCCTGGAGAATGACGCCGCGCCACCCGCCTCGGGCATCGCCGCTGAGCCCTCGGCATAGGTGAGGGCGGTGCAGAGGAAGAACAGGCCAGAGATCACGAACACCAGCGGCGTCAGCCCCAGCGCGTAGAGCGCGGTCACGCCGAGTCCGTAGTAGATCGACGAGCCGACGTTGCCGTAGGAGGCAGAGAAGACCCCGGCGACGCCCAGCACGCGCTCGAGGCCGCGGCGGGGGCCGCGGCGTCGAATCACGCGCAGGTCCCCGGCGCGGTGGCCGCGGCTCACGCGCAACCGCGGCCCGGGTCGCCGTTCGCTCACCGTGGCGCTCCCGTCGAGGCTGCCGGTCCGGCCCCCGCGCCTAGCTCTTCTTGTTCTTGACGGTCACGGTGGTGGTGGCCTCGGTGCTGCCCAGTGTCCGGTCGAGCACGGAGAGGCGCAACGTGTAGGCGCCGTTGGGCAGCTTGCTCGTGTCCCAGCGCGCGAGCGCTGCATCGATCCGCGCTCCGGCGTAGCGGTCCAGCGCGATCCACTCCGTGGGGCTGAAGCCCGCGCCGAACTCCACCGTCAGCTGCAGCGTGCTGGCGGAGAACCCGCTTCCTCGCACCACGACCTCACCGGAGACCGTCGTGCCCGTCGTGGGGGAGGCGATCTGCGCCCACAGCGAGGGGTCCGTCGCGGGCGCGCGGCTGCCGTTGTCGACGGTGACCGGGACGGCGTAGCGCAGCTCGCCGAGCTCGCGGTCGGTGACCACCAGCCTCACGGTGTAAGCGCCGTTCGGCACGGTGAGTGTGTCCCAGCTGCCGAGCGTCCCGAGCGCCACCGGCGCACTCGCGGTGAGGATGCGCACCCAGCGCGTGGGGGCGCTGCCGTGGCCCCACTCGAGCGAGTAGCGCTGGAAGGCGGGGGGCGCCGCGCGGCCCATGATCGACACGCGCTCGCGCACGGTCTGGCCGGCGGTGGGCGCGGCGACGCTGATCAGCGCCGTGGCGGAGGTGCTCGCCTCGGCCGGCGCGAGCGAGCTCGCGAGGCCGTTGGCGAAGAGCCACGCCTGCATGGCGGGCCAGATCTGCTTCGGAGCCGTGGCGATGGCCGCGCCGGCGGCCGGGGGCTTCGCGCTCGCCACGTAGGCGTCGGCGGGCAGCACCAGCCGCACCTCCTCGGAGACCGCGCCTGCGGGCGTCGACGCGGTCGCGAGCAGGCCGGTGCGGTTGTCGATGCGCACCCGCTGCCACCAGTTGTCCGCCAGCTTCGCCTCGTCCTCCTTGTTCCTGGGCAGTACGTCCTCGGCGAAGAGGCCGGGGTAGCGGTTGACCTTCGGACACAGATCGGTCGGCAGGCGCCCGGAGGGCCAGCACAGCTCGCGCTCGACGACGCCGGGCGGGCGCGTGAACGGGGTGGGAGGGAGCTTCAGGCGCGTCGAGGCGGCGACCATGAAATCGCGCCAGCTGTGCCACGAGATCGAGGTAGACAGGATGTTCACCATCGGCGCGTTGTCGGAGTTGCCGGCCCACACGCCGGCCACCAGCTCGGGGGTATAGCCCATCGCCCAGGTGTCGCCGATGTTGGTCGTGAGGCTTCCGGACTGGGATTCAAAAGGCGCGCTGGTCCCGGTCTTCACCGCCGCTGGGCGGCCGTCGGGCAGGGCCAGCGCGCTGCACACGCCGAAGGTGATGCACTCGTTGTCGCCGTTGGCGAGGATCGAGGTCACGATGTAGCTGTAGTTGCTGGGCACCACGCGCCGCTCGGTAGTGTTCTTGAGCTCGTAGAGCACCTTGCCCTCTGAGTTCGTGACCTTCAGCAGCGCCACCGGCTCCAGCGGGCGCTCACCCTCGCGGCCGGGCGCGAGCAGCAGCTGGCCGCGCATCACGCCGCCGTTGGCGAGCACGCTGTAGGCCACTGTCATGTCCAGCAGCGTGATGTCGACGCCGCCCAGCGTCAGCGCGGGCCCGTAGCCGCGAGGGTCGTTCAGGGTCGTGAATCCCACCTGCTTGAGCAGGCTCACCGTCTCCGGCACGCCGGCCGCGATGATGGTCTTGAACGCCGGGATGTTGAGCGAGTTGCCGAGTGCCTTCTCGGCCGTGATCACGCCCTGGTACTCCTTGATCGGGTTCGTTGGGCTGAACGGATCGCCCGTCGAGGCGTCGATCACCTCGAACGGCGCGTCGATGATCGCGGTCCCGGTGCTCCAGCCGCGCATAAACGCGTTCATGTAGGTGAACGGCTTGAGCGTCGAGCCGGGTGAGTTGCCGCTGACGATGTTGTCGTTGCGTCCCTCGATCTGATCGCGGAAGTAGTCTCGGCTTCCGATGTAGACGAGGATCTGGCCGCTGCGGGGGTCCAGCGCGAGCATGGCGCCGTTGTGCCCTCCGGACTGCTGCTCGTACTCCGTGATCCACTGCTCCAGGATCTTCTGGCCCTGCTGCTGGAGCGGGAGGTCGAGCGTGGTCGTGACGTCCAGGCCGGCGTCGAAGAGCGCGCGGTCGCCGAAGCGCTTGCGAATCTCGGGCGCGACACGGTTGAGCACGAAGTGCGCGGCCTCGATCTCGAAGCGGCCGCCCTGCAGCTTGAGCGGCTGCTCGGCGATGCGGTCGGCCTCCTTCTGGGTGATGTCGTGCTGGCGCACCATCAGGTTCAGCACCTCGCGCTGGCGCGCCTTCGCCGCGCCGTCGATCTGTCCGGCGGAGTCCAGGTTCTGGTACGGGTCGTAGAGCGCCGGCTGCTGCGGGATGCCGGCCAGCAGCGCCGACTCGGCGAGCGTGAGGGTGGAGGCCGCCTTGCCGAAGTAGCCCTGCGCCGCGGCCTCCACGCCGACGTAGATGCCGCCGTATGAGATCGAGTTGAGGTACCACTCCATGATCTGCTGCTTGGAGTAGCGGCGCGTCAGCTCGAGCGCGATCGCCGTCTCCTTCAGCTTGCGCTGCACGCTGCGCTGGGTGCGCTCGTTGCGCGGGATATAGACGTTCTTGGCGAGTTGCTGCGTGATCGAGGAGCCGCCCGAGCCTTCGAAGACGCTGCCGTGGATCGGCGAGAAGTTCTCCAGCCCGGCGCGCAGCAGCCCCCTCACGTTGAGGCCGTTGTTCTCCCAGAAGGTCGCGTCTTCGGTCGCCACGGACGCCTGCACCAGCCACGACGAGATCTCCGCCAGCGGTACCGGGCGGCGCAGCCCGCCGAGCTCGTCGACGAACTCGTAGAGCAGCTCGCCGTTGCGGTCGTAGATGCGCGCGCCGCCGCGCGGCAGCTTCGACAGCAGCTCCTCCGGCGGCGCCACGCCGCTGACGAAGGCGTCGTAGCGGGCCCGCACGAGCAGCGTGCCGCCGCCCAGCGTCGCCGCCAGCAGCACCAGCACCACCACGCCCAGGAGCGCGAGACGCCGCCAGCCGCCCCGCCAGCCGCGCCCCGGGACCGCGCCGCCCTGGCGACGGCGGCGGCGTCGCGCCAGCGCTCCGCCGGTCACGGCGTGCCCGCGGCGGCGCGCCGCAGCACGAGCAGGTGCGAGAGCCCGAAGCGGCGCAGCGGTGTGGACTCGGCGGCGTAGCAGACGGCGCGCAGCAGGCGCGCCAGCCGCGGCGCGCGCGCGGCGACGTTGTCGAAGCCCGGGTAGACGTAGCCGTGCGCGACGATCTCCAGCCCCGAGCCGTCCAGCACGCGGCGCCAGTCACCGCGACCGTAGACGCGGGCGTGCGGCACCAGCCGGTCGCGCAGGCGGCGCGGCAGCCAGTTCACGAACGGGAAGTTGCCGAAGCGGTAGCGGCCGCGGAGCTGGATGCCGTGGGTCTCGAACGGGTAGAGCCGGTTCGGGGCGTAGACGATGCACACGCCGCCGGGGGCGAGCACCCGGCGCACCTCACGCATCGTCGCGCGCTCGTCACGCACGTGCTCGATCACCTCGTTCAGCACGACCACGTCCAGCGAGCCGTCGCGGTACGGCAGCGACTCCGCCGCTGCCGCGGCGAGGCCCGTCGCGCCGCGCCGCCGCGCCTCCACCAGCCGCGGCAGCTCGATGTCGCAGCCCAGCGCCAGCGCGCCGGCGCGCTCGAATGCGCGCACGTATTCGCCCACGCCGCAACCGAGGTCCAGCACGCGACGGCCGGACAGCACGGCGTAGCGCTGGACGATTGCCATGCGGCGCTGCTGGCCGAAGCGCCAGACGAAGCTGGGGTTGCCCAGCCGCTGCGCCGGGTCGTTTGCCGGCAGGGCGTGCGGCTGCCCCGGTGAGGTCGTGGAGATGATGCGATACCTCCGCGCGCCCAATGCCAATGATCGTAGCGGCGTGCCCGGCGCGCGGTCGAGCCGCGTGCGCGGGGCTGGCGGGCCATGACGCCATGGTGCGGTGGGGGGAGCCTCCCTATAGTCGCACCTGTGGTCGGATTCCACCTATAGTCCGATCCATGGTCGCATGATTCGCGGAAATCACGCCGTCGCGCGCGCGGGCGCACGGACGGGCCGCGGCAGGAGGGTCCCGTGGCGTTGACCGGCGACGAGGTGCGGCACGTCGCCCGCCTGGCGCGGGTCGCGCTCACCCCCGAGGAGGTGGAGCGGCTGCGCGAGCAGATCTCCGGCATCCTCGAGCACTTCGGCAGCCTCAATCAGATCGACACCGATGGCGTGGAGCCGACCGCGCAGACGTTCGAGCTGACGAACGTGGAGCGGCCGGACGAGCCGCAGCCCTCGGCGCCGCGCGACGAGGTGCTGGCCAACGCCCCG
>SHYR01000025.1 GCA_009692705.1 Dehalococcoidia bacterium | reverse complement strand
CCGCGCTCTGGCTGATCGACGCGATGTTCGCCGTCTCCGGGATGGCGGGCCTAGGCGGCCCGGCCGGCCAGCTACTCACGCAGGTCCCGCTCGCGAAGTGGTTCGTGGCGCGCCGCGGACGCGCCCTCGCCATCGCCACCACCGGGATGGCGATGGGGACGGTGGCGGCGGTGCCCCTCACGCAGTGGCTGGTGGAGAGCATCGGCTGGCGCGGCACGACCGTCGTCTACGGCTGCCTCGTCGCCGGCGTGGTGGTGCCGGTGAGCCTGCTGCTAGTGCGCCGCGCTCCCGAGGACCTCGGGCTGCACCCGGACGGCGCGGCGGGACCGCCGGCGCGGAGCGTGCTCGAGCAGCCGACGCGCCGCGCGCTGCTGACCACGGACGCCGACTGGACGGTGCGCGAGGCGCTGCGCACGCCCGCGCTCTGGCTGCTGCTCGGCGCGCTGGCGCTCGCCGGCGCCTCGCTGACGGGCACGCTGGTCTACCGCGTCGGCTTCTGGCGGGACACGGGGATGTCTCCGGGCCTGGTGGGGCTGGGGACGGCGCTCGATCCGCTCACCGTGGTGTTCTCGGCGTTCGCCTTCGGTCTGGTCGCGGACCGCGTGCCGATCCGCTACCTCGGCTGCGCGGGGCTCGTCGGGCTCGCCGCGTCGATGCTGCCGATGGTGCTGAGCGCGGGGCAGCCGTCGACGATCATCCTCCATAACGTGACGTGGGGGATGGCGGCCGGCGGCTACATCACGCTGAACAACCTCGTCTGGCCGAACTACTTCGGGCGGCGGTTCCTCGGCGCGATCCGCGGCGTGGTGCTGCCGGTGTCGATCGCCGCGGCGGGGATCGGCACACCGCTGTACGGCTACCTGCTCGACGCCGGCCTCGAGCCCACGCGGCTGTGGATGATCTCCGCGGCCGCGTTCCTGCTCGCCGCCGGCCTAGTGTTCGCGGCACGGCCGCCGCGCGCCGCGCTGCCCGCGCGGGCGACGGCGCTCGCCGAGCCGGGGGCGGTGTCGTAGCGCGGGCCGCGCGTCAAGGATCGGCCATCGGCAGCCCGCGGCCGCCCTGCGTGAACTCCGCCGCCTTCGCCAGAATCGCGCCGTGGTGGCGCACGCCACCCGCGAACAGCAGCGAGAACACGAGCGTCACGCCCAGCGCGATCGCCCCGGAGAGCGCCAGCAGCGGCCATCGCGGCCAGCCCGCCCTTGGGTGAGCGCGAACGCGGCGAGTACCGGGCGCAACCGCGGGCGCGCAGCGCCGAAGAAGGTCGGGAAGGAGCGGATCCCCACCCCGAGGATGAACATCAGATGGAAGCCGAAAGCCTGGAGCGTCAGCAGCACGCCGTCGCGCGCGCCGTCCAGCAGCGTGCGGCCGTCGAGCGCGAGCGCGGTGAGCCAAAGGGCGCCGAGCGCGGCCTGCGCCGTGAACCCTTGAGAAGATCCCGTCGGCCGCGCGGCGAGCGGTCATCTGACGATCCTCCTCGATTGATCTCAGCGCAGCAGCAGGATCACGGCCTGGCTGACGCCAACGATCACGATCACCCGCCGCAGCACGCCGGCGTTCAGGCGGCGGGCCAGCGCGACGCCAGAGTACCCGCCCGCCACCGCGCACACCGCCATCACGGCCGCGGGCAGCCACTGCACCGGCCCGAACGCGGAGAACACTACCAGCGCCACGAAGTTCATGAGCAGCGCGAGCATCCCCTTCACGGCGTTCGCATGCTGCAGGTCGTCCGGCGCGAGAATCCCGATCAACGCCAGCGTGAGGATGCCGATCCCCGCTCCGAAGTAGCCGCCGTACACCCCGACTAGGAAGATCCCGGCGTACAGCCCCGGCGGCACGTGATCGTGGTGCTGCACGCCCATGCCGTGCCGCGCCGCGAGCGCGGCCAGCCGGCTGTTGGCCGCGAGCAGCCCGCTCGCGAACAGGATCAGGAAGGGGATGATCGCGTCGAACGTGCGCTGCGAGGTGGACAGCAGCAGCACCGATCCCACCGCGGCGCCGGCCACGCTCGGCGCGCTCAGCAGCGTCACCCGGCGCACCCGCTGGCGCAGCTCGCCGCGGTACGCCAGCGACCCGCCCACCGTCCCCGGCCAGATCGCGACCGTGCTGGTGACGTTGGCGACCTTCGCCGGGTAGCCCGCGGCCAGCAGCGCGGGGAAGCTGACGAGCGTCCCGCCGCCCGCGACCGCGTTGATCGCGCCAGCGGCGCCGGCGGCGGCGCCCAGTCCCAGCAGCGTCATCGCATCCATGACCCCGCCTCGCCTCGCGCCCGTCTCGGGCCGCGGCACCCGCCGGGGGCGCCCGCACGTGCCATACTCATCACGAGACTCAGCACGAGCGCTGACACATCCGACGATCCGACATCCGCCCCCGGAGGCCCTCGTGCCGGGACTGTTCGCCGACTACCGCTGACCGCTCGGCGGCAGTGTCAACGACGTGAGCAGGGACGTGAGCGGGCGCTACCGCTAGGGGTGCAGCTGGAGCGCGCGCAGGTACGCCAGCACGTCATCCTCCAGCGAATGCAGGAAATCGAAGCCTGCTTCCCGCGCCACCATCGCGTCCACCTCGGTGTCGCCGATGTGGAGGTAGTGCTCGGCATCGAAGGTCGCGCGCACGACCGCCAACCCCTGCTTGACCACGGTGAAGTGGGGAGCGACGCCACTCCCCTCCCAGACCCGCTGCTGCTCGAGCAGGAGGCGGTCGGAGCAGGTGCCGATGAGGAAGCCCAGCTCGGAGGCCCGTCGCAGCACGGACATCGGGATCACGCCGGGCGGCGCCCCTACCTCGAGCGTCCCGTCGATGTCGAAGCTGATGAGACGGACCACGGGCACCGCCCTAGACTCACGTTCCAGCATGTCTGCCGCGCGGGCGTCGCCGTGCGCGCGGTCCGGAGGGTACAATCCCCTACCGGCCGGAACGCGGTGACGAGGACAGCATACCGGTCCGCCGTCCAATAGTTCCAGCAGCCGCGTTCCAGCCGTTGCGAGCGGGCGCCCCGCGCGCGCCTCCGGACCTTCGCGGTGACCGCGCACCACCGCGAGCGCGCGAGCCGCTCAGATCCGCGCAGCGGCCGCCGTCAATCGTTGCCGGGGGCGGGTGACCGCCACCCATCACCGCAGCGTGTGGAGCAGACCGCACTGCGTGCGGCAGGAGGAGTAGCGATGGCCGAGGGGAAGATCCGGGTGGGGCTGATCGGGGCCAACGTCAACGCCGGCTGGGGTGGCAGCGTCCACGTGCGCGCGATCCAGGCGCTTGGGGACTATGAGCTCACGGCCGTCGGCACCGCGCACCGCGAAACGGCGGAGGAGGCGGCCAAGGCGTTCGGCGCGAAGTTCGCCTTCCACGACAACCGCGAGCTGGTGAACTGCCCGGAGGTCGACCTAGTCACCATCGCCGTGCGCGTACCGGCCCACCACGAGATCGCGCTCGCCGCGCTGAACGCGGGCAAGCACGTGTTCTGCGAGTGGCCACTCGCGGCGAACCTGCGGGAGGCGGAGGAGATCGCCGCCCTCGCGCGGGCGAAGGGGGTGCGCCACATCGTTGGGCTCCAGCGCCGCGCCGACCCCACCTTCCTGGAGGTGAAGCGGCTGATCGGCAGCGGCTACGTCGGCGATGTGCAGAGCTGCCGGCTGACCGTAATCAACGGCGGCGCGCGCGAGCGCGAGCTGCGGCGGTCGTGGCAGGTCGACCCGGCGCTGGGCGCCAACACGCTGACGATCCCGGCCGGGCACGCCCTCGACGCGTTCCGCTTCTCCGTGGGCGAGTTCAAGGAGCTCTCGGCCTACGTCAGCACGCAGGTGCCGGAGTGGAAGATCCGCGAGACCGGCGCCACCGTGATCACGAAGTCGCCCGACAACGTGATCGTGGGCGGCGTGCTGCGCAACGGCGCCGCCGTCTCCGTGCAGGTCGCGGCCGTCCCCTACCACGGGAGCGGCTGGACGCTGGAGATCTACGGCTCCGAGGGCACGCTGGTGACCTCCGGCTCGGACGGGCAGCCCGGCCGCCCCCCGCTGCAGGGCGCCCGCGCCGGCGACGCCGCGCTGCAGCCGCTCACCTACGGCGACCCGGAGCCGGTCCCCGCCGCGATCCAGCAGGGGCCCGCCGCGAACGTCGGTCGCCTCTACCAGCGGCTCTCCGGCGCCATCCGCGAGGGGCGGCCTGCCGATCCCGACTTCGACGCCGGCGTCGGCCTGCACCGGCTGCTGGACGCCATCGAGCGCTCCGCGCGCGAGGGCAAGCGGGTCGCGGTCGCCTGACCGCGCGGCGAGACACCGCGAGGCACAGCGAGACGCAGAACGGAGCGCGAACGATGGCGGAGCAGACGGTGCGCGTGGGCGTGATCGGCGCGGGCCGGTTCACGCAGCGGGTGATCCTCCCGCAGCTTGCGAAGATGCCCGGCGTGGAGCTGATCGCGGTCGGCAACAGCAGCGAGGGGTCGAGCGCGAAGGTCGCCGGCGAGTTCGGCTTCGATCGCATCGCCCGCCGCTGGCAGGATATCGTCGAAGCGACCGACATCGACGCCGTGATCGTGGGGACGCGCACCGACCAGCACGAGCAGATGATCTCGCCGATCCTCGAGGCGGGGAAGCACCTGCTCACCATGAACGCGCTGGCGAGAACGGCGGACGAGGCGCGCGCGATGTGCGCGACCGCGAACGCGCACGCGGATCGGGTGGCGCTGGTCTACCCGGCGGTGGTCGGCTCCTTCTACTACACGGAGGACGCGCTGGTGCGCCGCCTGCTGCAGGACGGCTACGTGGGCGAGGTGCTGCAGGTCCACAACTACTGGCACACGCCGTTCTTCGGGCTGGGCAGCATGTTCGAGTCCGGCCACCGCTGGTTCGGGGAGCACACGCGGGTGTTCGGCTATCGCAAGGCGTTCACCCCCGGCGCCACGGCGCCCGCCACAGCGGCCGCGCTCGAGGCGCCCGCCGCCCGCGCGGTGCGCCCGCAGAGCAGCCTCGCGCTCGCCGAGCTGAGCAGCGGCGGCACGATCGCCTACCTGCACAGCACCGTCGCGGGGGCGGCCGCCAGGGGGCGGATCGAGATCGCCGGCTCCGAGGGCTCGGTGGTCTGCTACCCCGCCGGGGAGGAGTTCGCGGGGTGCTACGGCTCGCGCGGCGGCCGGCTGGAGCCGCTGCCGGTGCCGCCCGACCTGGCGGAGCTGCTGGCCAGCGGGGCCCCGGTGGAGGCGGACTTCATCGCCGCGGTGCGCGGCCAGCGGGCCGCGTCGCCCGCCATCCCGCGCTTCCACGAGGCGCTGCGCATGCTGGAGTTCACCGAGGGCTGGCGCGACTCCGCCGACAGCGGGACCTGGCGCGACCTGCCCCCCGCGTAGCGCGGGCGCCGCATCGCGCTCAGCGCGCCGGCGGCTCAGCTTGCCGGCGACTCAGCTTGCCGGCGACGCGAGGAACGCGCGCACCTCGCGCAGCAGCAGCGGCAGCTGGTCGTGGTGCACCCAGTGCCCGGCCTCGGGCACCTCGATCGCGCGCGCGCGCTTGAAGTGCCGCGCGTCGTCGGGGCCCTGAATCGCGCGCTGCTGCGACTCCGTGCCGTAGATCAGCAGCACCGGACAGTCGATCGCCGACCAGAAGCGGGGGAACTCCTGCTTGCGGATCTCCATCGAGGTGCGGCCGTGCACCCAGCCGTCGAACTTCCAGACGTAGCCGCCCTCCACCGGGCGCACGGCGTACCGCGCGAGCTGCGGCAGGAAGTCCGCGGGCAGCCGCGGGTTGGCCTCCAACATGCGCTGCGCCGCCTCCTCCACGGTCGCGTAGACGCGCAGCGAGGGCTGCTCGAACGCCCGCACCCGCTCGCCCCACATGCGCAGCCAGCCGGGGCCCATGCCCGCCATGTGATCGCGCGGCTGGAGGGAGGAGGTCCCCTCGATCGCCACGATCGTGGAGACGAGCTCGGGGTAGGTGGCGGTGGCGGCCAGCGCGATCTGGCCGCCGTAGGAGTGCGCCACCACCGCGGCGGGGCCGCCGACGATCTCGAGCAGGCGCACCAGGTCGAGCACGTTGTCGGGGATGCCGTACTGGCTGCCCACCGCCCAGGCGGAGTCGCCGTGCCCGCGCAGGTCCGGCGCGACCACGTGGTAGTCCGCCGCGAACGCCTCGGCGACGCGGTCCCAGGAGCGGGCGTGATCGCGGCCGCCGTGGACCAGCACCAGCGGCGGCCGCTCCGGGTAGCCCCAGTCCCAGTAGGAGAGCCGCAGCCGCTGCGACTCGAAGAAGTGCTGCTGCGGCTCGACCATCGGCGGCGCTCCCCGTTCGTGCGTGGTTCGTGCGTGCCGGGGGATTGTGGGGCCCGCGGCGGGCCGCCGTCCATCCGTCGATCGCAGCGGCGCGAGGCGAAGCCCGCCGTGCCGGGAGGGCGCAGCATCCGCTATGCTCGGGCCGTACCGCTAGGGCCGTACCGCCAGAGTGGCGCGGTAGCGCGGGACCGCGCCGGCGGCCCGCCCCGCATCGATCGTGACACCGAGTGACATGAGGTTGCCATGAAGATCAGCCCCTCCGTGCGCGCCGCGATGGTGCCGGACGAGAATCCGATGCACCCCGACTTCACCTCGATCTACCTGGTGGGGCCGGCCGGCGGGCAGTCGCTCACGATCGACTCCGGCGAGGCGATCGAGCGCTACCAGTGGTTCCTGCGCGGCTATCTCGCCGCCGTGGAGCGGGAGGAGATCGGCATCGCCGCGATCACCCACCACCATCAGGATCACTCCGGCAACCTCAAGTGGGCGAAGGAGATGCTGAAGGCAGAGGTGGCGATCCCCGCCGGCGGACGCGCGCTGCTCAAGGGCCGCATCCCGGCGCAGGTGAAGACGCTCGCCGACGGCGACGAGATCAACCTCGGCGGCGGCGTGCGCGTGCAGGTGATGGCCACGCCCGGGCACAGCGTCGACTCGCTCTGCTACTACATCGAGGACGAGGGCGTGCTGTTCACCGGCGACACGCTGCTCGGATCGTCCACCACCACGGTGTGGAGCCTCGCGCCGTACCGCAAGAGCCTCGACCGGCTGCTGCAGCTGCCCAACCTGAAGGTGATCTGCCCGGGGCACGGGAAGATCGTCCACGACCCGCGCGAGCGGCTGCAGATGTACGTGAACCACCGCAACCTGCGCGAGCGGCAGATCCTCGAGGTCCTGAAGGGCGGCGCGCCGCTTTCTAGCTGGGAGATCATGATGAAGATCTACCCGGAGATCGGGCGCCGGCTGCGCCGCGCCGCAGACGGCAACGTGCGCAGCCACCTCGCGCAGCTCGAGGAGGAGGGGCGGATCGCGGTGCAGCCCGGCAAGCCGCGCCGCGCCGCCAGCAAGGCGAAGATCGCGCGCGACATCGAGCACGCGCGCGTGCAGGACCGCATCCTCAAGCAGGCGAAGCGGCTGGACGACACGCGCCGGCGGCAGCAGATCCGCGCGCAGGAGAACCCCGCCACCGACCAGTGGGTGAAGCCGCCGCTGTACGAGCTGGCCTAGCGTGCGGCCCGCCCCATCGGCGGCAACGCGGGTGGCGCGGTGAACGCGGCCGTGCGCCCCGCGCTGCCTCACGGCGGGGACGCCCCCGCCCGCTACCGCTTCGCGATCGAGGGCTCGCTGCTGCTTTTGCAGTTCGCGATGGGGCTGAGCTTCCTCGCGGTCGCCCCGCTGTTCCCGCTGATCATCGACGCCTACGGGGTGGGCCGGGCCACGGCCAGCCTGCTCGTCGGCGTCACGGCGCTGGCGGTCGCCCTGGCGCTGGTGCCGTGCAGTCTGCTGGCGGCGAGGCTGGGCCCGCGCGTGGCGCTGGCGATCGGCGGCCTGCTGATGGGCGCGATGGCGCTGGCGCCGCTGGCAAGCAGCTTCCCGCTGCTGCTGGCGGCGCGCGTGCTGTTCGCCCTCGGCGCATCGCTCACGCTTGGCGCGACGCCCACGGTGGTCATGCGCTGGTTCCCCGCGCGCGATCTCGCGGCGGTGAACGGGGCCAACGTGATCGCGCAGAGCCTGGGCGTGACCTGCTCGATGCTCGCGGGGTCGCGCATTGCCGCGGCCGTGGGCTGGGACGGCGCGCTGTTCGCCTTCGCCTCCGTCACGCTCTCCGCCACCGCGCTCTGGCTGGTGGTGGCGCGCGACCGCGGGGGCGCGCCGGCGACGACGGGCGCGCTGGGCGCGGCGCTCCTCGCCATGCCGGCGATCCTGCGTGACCGCGCGACGCTGCTGCTGGGGGCGGGGCTCGCCGGCGGGCTGGGCGCGTTCATCACGCTCAGCTCGTGGCTGCCGACGTACTACCACGAGCAGTTCGGGTTCTCGCTGGAGAAGGCGGGGACCGTGGGCGGCATGCTGTCGTTCTTCGGCATCGTGGGCTCGCTGCTCGGGTCGACGCTGCCCGTGCGGCTGCCCCACCGGCGTCCGTTCCTGATCACGGCGGGCCTGGTGATCCCGGTCGCCGCCTTCGGCTGCTTCGCCTCGGCCAACCCGCTGCTGCTCTACCCCAGCGTGGTGGTGCTGGGGGTGATGGGGTGGATCTTCATGCCGGTGGTCTTCACGATCCCGATGGAGCTGCCGGGGATGACCCCGGAGCGGGTCGGGATCGTGGTGGCGACGGTGCTGGGCGCGGGTAACCTGAGCGGGTTTGTCGCCCCGCTGTTCGTGGGGTACCTGCGCGATCAGACCGGCGCGTTCTCGCTGGGGCTCGGCATCGCCTCGTCGCTCGCGCTCGTCCTAGCGCTCTGCGGCTACCTGATGCCGGAGACCGGGGGGCGCGCGGCGGCTGCACTCCGACACGAGGGGCACGAGGAGGGACGGCTCGTGACGCCGTCACCGTAGCGCCGGCCGGTGCCGGTAGCTAGGCGGGGGGCGCTCCATGTTCGGTACTTCCTCGCGCGTGCCAGGCAGGGCGCAGTTGGGGTGCAACCCCAACACAGATTCATCCCCCCTCCCGCGCAGCCGCGCAGGAAAGGGGGATGGGCCGCCCCCGACCGTCACCAACCGCTGCGCTCAATACAGCCAGGCTAGCGATGCGCGCGCAGGTCCTCGATGGTCTGCAGGAACGTCTCACGCGTCATCTCGTCACGCGCGTACGCCTGCCGCGCCGTCTCCACGGCGTCCGGGCTCGACGGGTGGTCGTGGCGTAGCTGGCCCATCGCACCGCGCACGAACCAGGCGACGAGCGCCGCGAGCGGGATCCAGACCACCGCCATCATGAAGAGCATCCACAGCCAGTCACCGCCACCCCAGCCGTAGTGCCACATGGAGCCCGCCTTCCCGCCGGCCTCGCCGGATGCCGTCTACAGGATGCGCTCCGCACCGCGCGCATGCAGGCACCCGCGCCCCGCTGCGTCGGTGACAATGGTCCCGCTGCCCTGCCCGCCGCCCGCAGCGCTCGACGAGCGTGGGTCTGCGCGAGCGGGTAGAATCGCTGCGAAGCGAGACTGCATGGCGAGACTGTACGTCGAGGACTGGTCCCCGGAGTACGGCGCTCCCTTCGAGTCCGACCCGGACCCGCTCCCCAGCGAAGTGGTCGTCGACACGGCGGTTGAGGTGCGTGGCGCGTGGGAGCCGATCCCCGGCCGCGACGATGGCGTGCGCCTCGTCGCCTTCGTCGACGGCGTGCAGCGCCTCGAGGCGCGCCTCACCCTCGATGACCCCGACAGTGGACCGACCCCCGGCATCTGCGCGGCGTACGCCGTCGGCGCCTCCGTCTGGGACCGCGACGCACGCGCCTCCACGGTGCGCGGCGTCGCCGTCGGCCGCGTGGCGATCTTCGGCGGCGGCCGCTCCGCGCCCATGCCCGCCGTCCCTGGCCTCCACTACGCCACGGAGTCCGTCGAGGGGATCGACCTGCCGGCGCTCGCCTCCCGCCTCAATACACGCCGCCGTCAGGCGGAGACGGAGGCCGCGCGTGCGCTGGAGGCGGAGGGCTGCTTCGTCGTCGCAGACGGACCGATCAACGACCTCGCGCCGCGCAACGTCGTCGGTTATGTGAAGAGTCACCACCACACCTACCTCGCGCCGCCGCAGTCGCGCGTGATCGGCGCGCTGCGCGCGGGCGAGCGCACGCCGCTGTTCCTGATCCCCGCGCGCCAGTTCCAGCGCTACTCGTGGTACATGCGGCTCGCGGAGATCCCGCACGGCCACTCGTGGTCGGGCATCGTGCGGCTGGAGGCCGCCGAGGCGCTGTCGCGCGCGGAGGCGCGCACGCTGGCCGATCGCACCGCCGCGCTGCTGCCGCTGGCGGCGATGCCGCTGCACTTGGACGCGCGCGCGCCGCAGAACCTCGTGCCGATCGCGGCGCTGGAGCGGGAGCTGCGGCGCTGGCTGGGCGACGAGGGGCTGGTGCGCCGCGCGCTGAAGGCGGCGGTCAACGGGCTGCCCGCGGGGGCGACCCCATGACCGCTCCCCGCGAGGCCCCGCTTGAAGCATCGAGCGAACGCGTGGGGCGCGTCGCCGGCCTCGACCACACCTCGTCGCAGGAGTTCCGCGTGGTGCTCGACGAGGGGGCCTACCTCGCCGTGGACGACCTCGTGGTCGTGCGCACGGAGGTGCCCGGCGTGGGCACGCTGTGCACCTACGGCGTCGTGGTGGAGAGCGAGGCGACCTACGAAGGAGCGGCGTACGAGTCGGACGTCCACCGCATCAGCGAGCACGGCCTGCAACCGGCGGCGAAGGTGCGCAGCGCGCAGGTCGCCGTCACCCGCGTCGACCCCGAGGTGTGGGTCGCGCCGGACCCCGGGCAGGAGGTCTACCGCGCGCGCGGCGCGGAGCGCGACCGCGCGCTCTACGTGGACGAGATGGAGCGGCCGCTGCCGGTGGGACGCGGCCGCGACGGCGAGCCGGTGTACGTCGACCTCGACTTCTTCGACGGCACCAAGGGCGGCCACATGTCGATCGCCGGGGTCTCCGGCGTGGCGACGAAGACGACCTTCGCGTTCTTCTTCGTGCGGCTGCTCACCGGCCAGCCGCAGATCGTCGGCGCGAGCGCGGCGAACCTGCGCGTGCTCGTCTTCAACGTGAAGGGCGAAGACCTGCTCTGGCTCGACCACCCGAGCACGAAGTTCGGCCCCGCGGACGCCGAGGCGTGGCGCGCGCTGGGCGTGGAGCCCACGCCGTTCGCGCTGTCTACTCCTGGCGCCACGCCCGGCGCGCGCGCCGGCAGCGCGCCTCCGCGCGGCGCACCGACGGTGGCGTTCTGGGCGCCGCCGCGCGCGCACGCGGGGGACGCGCTGATGCCGGACGTGAGCGGGCGCCAGCAGGGCGTCGCCCCCTTCTACTGGACGCCACGCGAGTTCGTGGACGAGGAGCTGTTGCAGTTCGTCTTCACCGACGCCAGCGACGCCCGCAACCAGATCCCCTTCGTGGAGGAACGCGTGCGCGCGCAGCTGCGGCGCTGGGCCGTCGACGTCGGCGGCGAGCCGGGGGCGATCGTGCTGCGCGACCCGGTGGGCCGAACGGAGCGCGGGCCGGCGCACGTACACCGCGGCGAGCGTGCGATCCGCGAACTGCGCGGTCTAGCCGACGCGATCGGCGAATTCCTCGAGCCGGAGGACGGTGGCGAGCCGGACTACGCATGGTCGGGGCGGGTGCAGGCGGGCACGATCTCCGCCTTCATGCGCCGGTTGCACGCCGCCGCCGGCGAGGCGCGCCTGGGCCGCCTCGTGCGCGCCGGGGAGAGCCGCCACATCGACCGCCGCGCCGCCACCGTCACGGTCGTCGCCATCCAGCAGCTGCACGACCTCGCCCAGCGCTTCGTCGTCGGCGCGCTGCTGCGCGAGACCTTCCGCGAGAAGGAGGAGAGCGGGCAGCGGCTGCCGCTCTCCGTGCTCGTGCTGGACGAGCTGAACAAGTACGCCCCGCGCGACGGGCAGAGCCCGCTCAAGGAGATGCTGATCGACATCGCGCAGCGCGGGCGCTCGCTGGGCGTGCTGATGATCGGCGCGCAGCAGAGCGCCTCCCGCGTGGCGCCGGACGTGCTGGAGAACGCCTCGATCCGCGTCACCGGCCGCCTCGACGCAGCGGAGTCCGACCGCGCCGAGTACGGCTGGATGCTGCCCTCGACGAAGGCGCGCGCGCGCCTGCTCAAGCCCGGCACGATGGTGCTCGGCCAGCCCGCGGTGCCCGTGCCGATTGTGCTCTCCTTCCCGCGCGTGCCGTGGGCCACGCGCGCCGAGGAGGTGCGCCGCGACGGCGAGGCCGATCCGTTCCGCGGCCTCGTGCCATGAGCGTGCCGTGAAGATCCTGCACACCTCCGACTGGCACGTCGGCAAGCACCTCGGCCGCTACGACCGCGCCGCAGAGTTTCGCGAGGCGCTGGACGAGGTACAGGGGATCGCCGAGGAGTACGCGGTCGATCTGGTGGTGGTTGCCGGCGATCTCTGGGACCGCGCGGCGCCCCCCACCGACGCGCTCGGCGACGGCGTCAACGCCCTCGTGCGGCTCGCGGACGGCGGGCGGCGCGCGGTGGTGGTGATCGCGGGCAACCACGACTCGCCGGAGCTGTTCGACGTGCTCGCGCCGCTGCTCGCGCCGCTGGGGGTGCACCTGATCGGACGCATCCGCCGGCCCGAGGCGGGCGGCCTGCTGCTGCTCGACACGCCGGGCGGGCGCGCCGCCATCGGCTGCGTGCCCTTCCTGCGCGAGGGGCGCGTCGTCGACTTCATGGCGGAGTCGGGGCAGTGGTACGGGCAGTACCAGGAGCGTCTCGCGCGGCTCTTCGCGGCCTACGGCGAGGCGCTGGAGCGCGAGGCGGCGACGGCGGTGACGGTACTGGTCGCGCACGCCGGCGTCTCCGGGGTCACCATCCGCGACCGCGAGCTGGGGCGCGGCGAGCGGGAGCTGCACATCGGCGAGGCGTACATGGTGCTGCCCTCGGCGTTGCCGGCGGCGCCGCAGTAC